>JBHGAX010000236.1:0-6496 GCA_041946635.1 Methylomirabilales bacterium (SeqCode) | reverse complement strand
GCTCGGACGGCGGGGACGGGCGAGTGGAAACGGAGAGACGATTTCGCTATACTCCGCGCGATCTTGGGCGGTGAGGCGTATCTCGTCCACGGAGGAGCGCGATGGCGACGGCGGTGCGGAGTCTGACTCAGGACCAGCTGGACCGGATCGTGGCCGAGAGCCGGCCCGAGCGCCTCTCGGACCCGGGCAAGCGGCCCATTCCGGGCGACCATGTCGGGCACGTGGTGCAGCTCGCCGGCTGGGGGCAGACGGCCCTGGCCGCCGACCACCTGCTCTTCCCGGAGCTGACCGGCGCCCTGCCCGCGGTGGTGGGCGGGATCGTGCGCCAGCTGAACGTCCGCTTCGCCGAGGGCCGCCTCCAGGCGGCTGACCCGGCCGGCGAGGCGGCCCGGAAGGTGCGGCAGCGCCAGTACTGCTACGAGGCGCTGCTGGAGATGGCCATCAACTTCGCCGGGGCCGAGAGCCGCTGGCTGGACGGCGCCGAGCGCTGCCAGGCGGTCGGCTTCCTCCGGGGCGCGCTGGCCGAGTGGGAAGCCCGCGAGGCGGCCGAGGGGCCGACCTCGGTGGCCGTCGCCGTGGTCCGGCGGTTCCTGGCCCGCATGAAGCTGGTGCAGAAGGGCACCAGCATGGTGGCCAAGACCGCCGAGCGCATCGAGCAGGGGCTGGACTTCGGCAAGCCGGTCCTGCTGGCCTTCCTGGACCGCGCGCGGGCCGAGATCGAGTCGAACGTCTACCTGCGGATGGTGCGCGAGGGCTACTGCCGCTTCGGGAACGACTACGCGCTGGGGCTCCGCTGGCTGCGCCACCTGGGCTTCGAGCAGGTGTCCACGAACCCGGTGCTGGCCCGGCTGGCCTACTCGGACGACCCCTCCCTGGCCGAGGCGCTGCAGGCCGAGGTCCGCTTCCACCCCAGGTTCGCGGAGTGGCGGCGGAAGCCGGACGCCTACGGGGACGCGATCGCGCTCTACGCGACGCTCCTGGCGCTCTGGGACAACCTGCACGTCTACCGGCCCATCTTCTTCCTGCTGCAGGACAGCTCGGGCGGGGGCGTGGTGTCCTTCCAGCTGAACCCGAACATCGCCCACCTGGTGCAGGAGAGCGTGCGCGACGTCTTCGCCGCGTTCGCGGCCGCCGCCGAGGACCTCGCGGTCTACGACGACTACCTGCTGGCCGGCTACGCCGCCACGCGGGAGCGGGCGCGGCCGAACATGGTGATCAAGGTCGCGGCCTGCGCCCCGGCGGCGCGCGAGATCGCGCGCACCATCAACAGCTTCGGCTTCGGCAGCAACATCACGGTGATCTACACGGTGGCGCAGGAAGTCACCATGGTGCTGGAGGAGCTGGCGGGGATGGCCGCGGCCGTGAAGAAGGGGGTCACGCCCACGCAGCTCTACATGACGAACATGGGCGGGCGGTTCGAGAGCCACCTGCGCGAGGTGAAGCTTGAGCAGCTCTTCGCCGAGCTGAAGGCGAAGCTGGGCGAGCCGGCCGCGCTGCAGAAGGTCCAGCAGCTGGCCGCGGCCAACGGCACGGCCGCGAAGGTCGAGGCGGCCAGGGGCTACGAGGCCAAGGTGGTGGCCGCCACCCGCTTCGGGAGCCAGCGGACCATCGATGGCCACGTGATGGCGGCGCTGCAGGACGTGGCCGCCGAGGCCGAGTTGAAGGCCTGGGAGGACGCCATCGGGAAGTCGGGGACGCTGGTGGCGCGGCGGGCCTGGGGCATCTTCTGGTCCGAGGCGAACCGGCCGCGCTGGATCCAGTACCTGGTGCGGCGGCACGGGATCACGCCCGAGCAGGCCAAGCTGATCCTCGGCCGCGTGTGCTACCTGCCGGCGTCCAAGCGGAAGCCGCAGGACACCTACTGGACGCTGACCGGCACCTGCATGGTGCACACCGAGTTCCCCAACCACCAGGAGAACGTCCGGAAGATGGCCGAGGACCCGGGCTTCGACCTGGCGGGCTACCGCGAGTCCATCACGCACGGTTTCCTGGACGAGGTGGAGCAGAGGCTCGCCACCATCCCGGACTTCCGCGTGGGCTACGAGCTGAACCCCGAGCTGAACGCGGTGCTGCGCGAGGCGGGCATCCCGGGCGACTTCGGCAGCGGCGGCCACACCCCGGAGCAGTGGCCGGCGTTCGGCTCGGTGCAGAAGACGGTGGCCGAGTTCAAGGCGGCCTACGACGGCTTCCGCGACGAGATGCTGGCCCTGTTCAAGGGCGCCGGGCGGGCGGCCGCGGCGAAGGGCGCTCCGGCCGCGAAGGCCGCGGCACCCCGGGCGGCCAAGGCGGCCGCGAAGAAGACCGCGAAGCCGAAAGCGGCCGCCAGGAAGATCGTGAAGGCCGCCGCCAGGAAGAGCGGGCGGCGGTAGAAGGCTCGCGGGGGCGCCGAGGCGCAGGCGCGCGAGGGCGCCGGAGGACAACTCGAAACCCAGAGGAGGGAAGGCCATGGCGTGCTGCAGCAAGCCCAAGAAGGCGGCGGCGAAGGAGAAGGCTCCGGAGAAGAAGAAGTAATCCGCAGAAGAGAGGAACCCGCAGAACGGTTTTATCCGCAGATTACGCAGAGTACGCAGATTCACGAACGAACACGACGCCCCCGCGGCAACCGCGGGGGCGTCGTGTTCTCGGCTGCCCGCTCTTCTGGTTCCTGCCTCGTCCCCGATCGGAGGAGGTGACCTCTCCCTCGCCCGCCGAAGGGGGGAGAGGGCCGAGGTGAGGGGGTGCGGGCATGTCCTGTTGCGCGGTTCATCGCACAGGGTGATTTGACATTCCCTCCGTGCCCTCCTAGAGTGTGCGGGTTTTTGTGCGGCTGGGGAGGGCGGCCGCGTCCGCCTCCGCGCTCGTCGCTGGGTCGTCGTGACACCATGAACCTCTTCCTCCTCGGAATGTGCCTGGCCGCGCTGGGCGGCCTGGCGGCGCTCTGCGCCGGGCGAAGCGGGCGCTGGGCCTCGCGCCTCGGCGCGGGCGGCGCGGTGGCCGGCTCGGCGGCGGCGCTCGTGCCCGCGCTCCTGGCCGTGCTGGGCCGGCCGGCCGAGACGCTGCAGCTGCCCTGGAGCATGCCGGGCGGGGCGCTCGTCCTCGGGCTGGACGCGCTGTCCGGCTTCTTCCTGGTGCCCACGCTGGTCCTCTCGGGGCTGGCGGCCCTCTACGGCACCGAGTACCTGCGGCCCGAGGAATCGCGGCGGCGCCTGGGCGCCTGCTGGCTCTGGTTCGACCTGCTCCTGGTCAGCATGGCCGTCGTCCTGGTGGCGCGAAACGCCATCCTGTTCCTCCTCGCCTGGGAGGCCATGGCGCTCACCTCGTTCTTCCTGGTGGCCTTCGACCACCACGAGCCGGCCGTGCGCGAGGCGGGCTGGATCTACCTGATCGCCACCCACCTGGGGACGGCCTGCCTGCTGGCCATGTTCGTCCTCCTGGGGAGCCGGGCCGGCTCCTACGACTTCGATCGCCTGGGCGAGGCCGCGGCGCTCGCCCCGGCGTCCGCGGGCCTGCTGTTCCTGCTGGCCGTGGTGGGCTTCGGCACCAAGGCGGGCTTCGTCCCCCTGCACGTCTGGCTGCCGGAGGCCCACCCCGCCGCCCCCAGCCACGTCTCCGCGGTCCTCTCCGGCGTCATGATCAAGACGGGCATCTACGGCCTGGTTCGCCTGCTGACCCTGCTGCCCGCGCCGCCGCCCTGGTGGGGCTGGCTGCTGGTCGGCATCGGCGTGACCTCCGGCGTCCTGGGGGTGGTGTTCGCGCTGGCCCAGCACGACCTCAAGCGCCTGCTGGCCTACCACAGCGTGGAGAACATCGGGATCATCACGCTCGGGCTCGGCCTGGGCAGCCTGGGGCTCGCCGCCGGCGCGCCGGCCATCGCCGTGCTGGGGTTCGGCGGCGGGCTCCTGCACGTGCTGAACCACGCACTCTTCAAGGGGCTGCTGTTCCTGGGCGCGGGCTCCGTGCTGCACGCCACCGGCACCCGGGAGATCGATCACCTGGGCGGCCTGCAGCGGCGCATGCCATGGACCGGGACCTGCTTCCTGGTGGGCGCGGCGGCCATCTCGGGGCTCCCGCCCCTGAACGGCTTCGCCAGCGAGTTCCTCATCGCGCTGGCGGCGCTCGCGGGCGCAGCCGGCACGGCGGCGGCCGGCCTGCCGGTGGCCGCCCCGCTCCTCGTGCTGGGCGCGCTGGCCCTCATCGGCGGCCTGGCCGCGGCCTGCTTCACCAAGGCGTTCGGGATCGTCTTCCTGGGCGAGCCGCGCAGCCGCCACGCGGCGCACGCGCACGAGGCCGGACCGGCCATGCGGCTGCCCATGGCCCTCCTCGCCGCCGCCTGCGGCCTGATCGGCCTCCTCGCTCCCGCGGCCGTCCGGGCGCTGGCGCCCACGCTGGCGCAGGTGGCCCGGCTGGCGGAGGGCGAGACCCTCGCCGCCCTGGCGCCGGCGGGGCAGGCCCTCCGCATGGTCGGCCTGGCCGCGGCCCTCCTGCTCCTCGCCCTCCTGGGCCTGGCCCTGCTGCGGCGCCGGCTGCTGGCCGGGCGGAGCGTGGAGCAGACCGTGACCTGGGACTGCGGCTACGCCCAGCCGACGGCCCGCATGCAGTACACGGCCTCCTCCTTCGCCCAGCCGCTCACGTACCTGTTCCGGGTGATCCTCCGGACCCGGACGCGTCTCGCGCCCCCGGTCGGCCTCTTCCCCGCGGGGGCGGCGCTGGCCACCGAAACCCCGGACCTCTTCCGGCACCGGCTGTTCCACCCGGCGTTCGGCGCCATCGCCGACGCGCTCGGGCGGCTGCGGGTGCTGCAGCACGGCCGGATTCAGCTCTACGTCCTCTCGATCGTGCTCACGCTGATCGCCCTCCTGGCCTGGAGGCTCGGATGAGCGCCGCGTCCATGCTGCCCCTGGCCGCCGGCCTGCTCCTGGCCCCGCTGGTGCCCGGCGTGATCAACCGGACGAAGGCCGTCTTCGCCGGCCGGCGCGGCCAGCCCCTGCTCCAGCTCTACTTCGACATCTGGAAGCTGCTGGGCAAGGGGGCCACCTTCAGCCGGACCACCACCTGGGTCTTCCGGGCCGGCCCGCTGGTGGGGCTGGCGGCGGGCCTCGGCGCGCTGGCGCTGACCCCGCTGGGCCCGCTCGCCGCCGGCCTGCGCTTCCCGGGCGACCTGTGGCTCTTCGCCTACCTGCTCGGGCTGATGCGCTTCATGACCGTGCTGGCCGCGCTCGACACCGGCTCCAGCTTCGAGGGCATGGGGGCGAGCCGCGAGGTCCTCTTCTCGGCGCTGGCCGAGCCGGCGCTCCTGCTCAGCCTGGCCGCCCTGGCGCTGGAGACCCACAGCCTCTCGCTCTCCGGCATGCTGGCCTCGCTCTCGGCGATGACCTGGCTGACGCAGGGGCCGGCGCTCGCCCTGGTGGCCGCGGCGCTGGCCGTGGTGCTCCTGGCCGAGAACGCCCGCATTCCCGTGGACGATCCCACGACCCACCTCGAGCTGACGATGATCCACGAGGTGATGATCCTGGACCACGGCGGCCCGGACCTGGCCCTCCTCCTCTACGGCGCCGCGCTGAAGCTGTGGGTGCTGAGCGCGCTGCTCGTGGGCGTGCTCTTCCCGCTGCGGACCGGCCACGCGCTCCTCGACGGCCTGGCCGCCCTGGGCGGCATGCTGCTGGTGGGCGTGGCGGTGGGCGTGGTGGAGTCCTCCATGGCGCGCCTCCGGCTGCGGCGGGTGCCCAAGCTGCTCATCGGGGCCACCGCCCTGGCGGTCCTGGCCGTGGTGCTGATCCTCCGGTGAGGCCATGAGCGACGCGACGGGACTCGAGGCCATCGTAGCCCTGCTGCTGATCACCGACCTGCTCCTGCTGGGGTCCGGCCGGCTGCGGAGCTGCATCGCGCTGGTGGGCCTGCAGGGCATCGTGGTGAGCCTGCTGCCCATCCTCCTGCACGGGATGGACGGGCGCGCCTGGCTCCTCACGCTGGGGAGCGCGGCCCTGAAGGGCGGCGTGTTCCCCTGGCTGCTGCTCCGGGTGCTGCGGGAGACCGGCGTGCGCCGCGAGGTGGAGCCCTTCGTGAGCCACACGGTCGCCGTGGTGGTGGGCGTGGGGGCCCTGATGTTCTCGCTGTGGGTGGACGCGCGGCTGGGGCTCCCCAGCATGGTGACGGGCGGCTCCTCGCTGGTCGTCCCGGCCGGGCTGGCCACGCTGCTCATCGGGCTCTTCGTGATCGTGAGCCGCCGCAAGGCCCTCACCCAGGTGGTGGGCTACATCGTGGTGGAGAACGGCAGCTTCACCCTCGGCATGGCCCTGGTGGGGGGCGTGCCCATGCTGGTGGAGCTGGGCGTGCTGATGGACGTCTTCGTCGCGGTCTTCATCATGAGCATCGCCACGTACCACATCAGCCGCGAGTTCGACCACATGGACGTGGACCAGCTGAACCAGCTCAAGGGGTAGGGATGCACCACGAAGGTCACGAAGGACACGAAGGGACGGAATGACCAAGAATCCCAGGGCGCCTGGACCTTCGTGGT
>JBHGAX010000235.1:0-6504 GCA_041946635.1 Methylomirabilales bacterium (SeqCode) | reverse complement strand
GGGGTTTGGCGGAGAGGCCGGGATTCGAACCCGGGGTGGAGTCACCCCCACACACGCTCTCCAGGCGTGCTCCTTCAACCACTCGGACACCTCTCCGAAGGGCATTGCAGATTTCGGATTGCAGATTCAGATTTGCCTCTCTGCATCCCGAAGCCTGACCGCGCCGCGTCCCCGCCTCACCTCCAGCCAAATCGAAAATCTTCGATTCTGAAATCGGTTCGTGGCGGAGAGGGTGGGATTCGAACCCACGTGGGAGTTGCCCCCCAACCCGCTTTCGAGGCGGGCCCGTTACGACCTCTTCGGTACCTCTCCGTGGTTCTTGCGCGCGCGCAAGAACCAAGTAGGGAAAAGCCTTTCCAGGTTCGCGCCGCGGTCCCCGCGGCGCTCAGCTCTTGGGCACGCCCTCCAGCAGCGTGATCTTCACCTTCGAGTGCTCGAACGGCTGCATCTCCGGAAACTTGCTGAAGAGCCAGCCGCGAAACGCCTCGCGCTCGCCCTCGGTGACCTTGATGAGCGCCGCCGGGTTGCTCGGGTCGTTCGAGGACGAGGTCACCTCGTTGTCCTTCACCTGGAGGGCCGGCAGGAACTCCGCCACCTGCAGCCGAAGGCCGGTCTCCGGGATGTCGAGCGAGCCGCCCAGCTTCACCGTGTAGATGGCGGGCCGGCCCTTGCCGTCCTTCTGCTCCACCTGCAGCCGCACCGCCTGCCACTTGCCCTTCACGCTCTCGGGCACGCGCACCGTCCGGCCCGGGCCGCCCATCTGCGGGTGCCGCTCGCCCTGGCCCTCCGTCCCGGCGACGGGCGGGTGGTTGGGCGGGAGCGCGGCCGAGGCCTGCGGGGCGGGCGGGGCCGCGCCCGGCGGCTCGCCCGGCTCGAAGATGGCGAAGTAGAGCGCCACCGCGGCCAGCGGAATCGCCAGGGCCACGCCAAATGCAATCAGCCGCCGAGCGCCGGGCGCCTCTGTCATGCTGCCCTCGTGCTGCGCCGCAGGATGACGCGGGGTTCGTGCCGGAACGGATATGGCGGAGAGGCCGGGATTCGAACCCGGGGGCCAGTTTTACCCGACCAACCGCTTAGCAGGCGGTTGCCTTCGGCCGCTCGGCCACCTCTCCGGGGAACTCATTGCGGATTTCGGATTGCGGATTGCGGATTGAACCGCCGCCCCCAATCTGAAATCTGAAATCGGTGAATCCGAAATCGCCCACCCTGGCGGAGGGGGTAGGATTCGAACCCACGGACCTTGCGGTCATCCCGTTTCAAGCGGGACGCCTTCAACCACTCGGCCACCCCTCCGGAGTAGGCCCATTCTACCCAACGGGCGGGCCAAAGGAAAGCGCGATTCGCCCTCGGGCGCAGCCCCTCGACGCTGCTCGGGGCCGACGCCGCAGATGGGCCCTTTCAGCAGCCGTTTCAGGGCTTCCGGATGCGCTCCAGGCCGCCCATGTACGGGCGCAGCGCCTCGGGGATGACCACGCTGCCGTCCGCCTCCTGGTAGTTCTCCAGGATGGCCAGCCAGGCCCGGCCCACCGCCACGCCCGAGCCGTTCAGCGTGTGCGCGAACTCGACCGGCGCCCTGGGCGCGGGGCGGTACCGCAGGTTGGCCCGCCGCGCCTGGAAGGCCTCGCAGTTGCTCACGGAGGAGATCTCGCGGTAGCCGCCCCGGGGGGTGCCGCCGGCCTGGGTGGGGAGCCAGACCTCCAGGTCGTACGTCTTGGCCGCGGAGAACCCCATGTCCCCGGTGCAGAGGGTCACCACCCGGTAGGGAAGGCCCAGGCGCTGGAGCACCGTCTCGGCGTCCCGGGTCATCTGCTCGAGCGCCTCGTAGGACTTGCCGGCCTCGGCCAGCTTCACCAGCTCCACCTTGTTGAACTGGTGCTGGCGAATCAGGCCGCGGGTGTCCTTGCCGTAGGAGCCGGCCTCGCGCCGGAAACACGGCGTGTAGGCCACGTAGGACCTGGGCAGCGAGCCGGGCGGCAGGATCTCCTCGCGGTGCAGGTTCGTCACCGGCACCTCGGCCGTGGGGATGAGGTAGAGGCTCTCGTCCTTGGTCTTGAACGACTCCTCCGCGAACTTGGGCAGCTGCCCCGTCCCCAGCATGGCGGCCGCGTTCACGAGGAGCGGCGGGAAGACCTCGGTGTACCCGTGCTCCAGCGTGTGGAGGTCCAGCATGAACTGGATGAGCGCACGCTCCAGGCGGGCGCCGACCCCCGTGAGCACCGCGAAGCGCGCCTGCGCCATGCGGGTCGCCCGCTCGAAGTCCACGAGGCCCAGCGCCTCCCCGATCTCCCAGTGCGGCCTCGGCGGGAAGTCGAAGCGGCGAGGCTCGCCCCAGCGCCGCACCTCCTGGTTGGCGGAGCTGTCCGCGCCCACGGGCACGGAGGGGTGGGGCAGGTTGGGCAAGGTCAGCAGGAGATCCGCCAGGCGCTGATCGCAGGTCGCGACCTCGTCGTCCAGCGCCTTGATGCGGTCCCCGACCTCGCGCATCTCGGCGATGAGGTCGGTGGCGTCCTCGCCCCGCTTCTTGCGGCGGCCCACCTGCTCCGAGGCCGTGTTGCGCCGGTGCTTGAGCTCCTCCACCTCCATGAGGAGGCGCCGGCGCCGCTCGTCCTGCGCCTTGACGCCGGCCAGGTCCACCGCGAGCCCGCGGGTCGCCAGCCGCTCGCGCACGCCTTCCACATCCTCGCGAATCAGCCTGGGGTCCAGCACGGCCTACTCCTCGGCCCCGTTGCCGTTGCCGCCGTTCGGCTCGCCCTCCCCCTCCTCGGCCACGAGGCTCGTGACCGCGGCGACCCGATCCTGCGCCTCCAGCCCCTGCAGGCGCACGCCCATGGTGTCCCGGCCGATGACCCGGATCTCGCGCACGGCCAGGCGGTTCACCTTCCCTTCCTGCGAGATCATCATCACCTGGTCGTGCTCCTGGACCTGGAGCGCGCTCACCACCGGGCCGTTCTTGTCGGTGACCCGGACGTTGATGAGGCCCTTCCCGCCCCGGCCCTGCAGCCGGTACTCCTCCAGCTCGGTGCGCTTGCCGTAGCCCCGCTCGTTCACCGTGAGGATCGCGGTGCCGGCGCGCACGACGTCGGCGGTCACCACGGCGTCGCCCTCGTCCAGGTTGATGCCGATCACCCCGCGGCCGGCGCGCCCGATGGGCCGCACCTCCGCCTCGCTGAAGCGGATGGCCATGCCCTGCCGCGTGGCCAGGAAGATCTCGTCCTGCCCGCTCGTGAGCCGCACGGCGATCAGCTCGTCCCCCTCGTCCAGCGTGATGCCGATGATCCCGCCGGCCCGCGGGTTGGCGTAGGCGCTCAGCTCCGTCTTCTTCACCACGCCCCGCCGGGTGGCCATGAACAGGTGCCGGCCCACCTCGAACTGCCGGATCGGGATCATGGCGGTGACCGTCTCGCCGGGCTGGAGCTGGAGGAAGTTCACCAGCGCCTTGCCCTTGGCGGCCCGGCCGAGCTGCGGGAGCTCGTGGACCTTCTGCCAGTGCACCCGGCCCAGGTTCGTGAAGAAGAGCATGTAGCTGTGGGTCGTGGCCACGAAGAGGTGCTCCACGTAGTCCTCTTCCTTGGTGGCCATGCCCGTGGTGCCCTTCCCGCCCCGCCGCTGCGCGCGGTAGATGGTGAGCGGGCTGCGCTTGATGTAGCCGCCGTGGGTGATGGTGACGACCATCTCCTCGTCCGCCAGCGTGTCCTCGAAGGAGATCTCGGCCGTCTCCTCCAGGATCTCGGTGCGCCGCGGGTCGCCGTACTGCTCCTTCAGCGCGGTGAGCTCCTCCTTGATGATCTGGCGCACCAGCGCCTCGCTCCCCAGGATGGCGTTCAGCCGCTCGATGAGGCGGATGGTCTCCTCGTACTCGTCCTGGATCTTCTGCCGCTCCAGCTGCGTGAGCCGCTGCAGGCGGAGGTCCAGGACGGCCTGGGCCTGGATCTGGCTCATGCCGAACTCCTGCATGAGCCCGGTGCGCGCCTCCTCCACCGAGCGCGAGCGCCGGATGAGCGCGATGACCGCGTCCAGGTGGTCCAGCGCGATGCGGTAGCCCTCCAGGATGTGGGCGCGCGCCTCGGCCTGCTTCAGGTCGTAGCGGGTGCGGCGCAGGACCACCACCCGGCGGTGGTCGATGAAGTGGCCGATCACCTGCTTGAGGTCCAGGATCTTCGGCTGATTGCCCACCAGGGCCAGCATGATGACGCCGAAGGTGGACTGCATGGCCGTGTGCTTGTAGAGCGAGTTGAGGATGGGCAGGGCCGGCTCGTCCTTCTTCAGCTCGAGCACGATGCGCATGCCCTCGCGGTCCGACTCGTCGCGGAGGTCCGACACGCCCTCGATCTTCCGCTCGCGCACCAGCTCCGCGATGCGCTCCACCAGCTTGGCCTTGTTCACCTGGTAGGGCAGCTCGGTGACCACGATGTTCTCGCGGCCGCCGCGCGCCTTCTCGATGGTGGCCTTGGCGCGGATCTGCAGGAGGCCGCGCCCCGTGCGGTAGGCGTCCTGGATTCCCTGCGTGCCGTGGATGTAGCCCGCCGTCGGGAAGTCGGGGCCGGGCACGTGCTCCATCAGCTCCTCGACCGTGATGTCCGGCCGGTCGATCTGCGCCACGACCGCGTCCACCACCTCCCCCAGGTTGTGGGGCGGGATGTTGGTGGCCATGCCCACGGCGATGCCCGCGGAGCCGTTCACCAGGAGGTTCGGGAGCACGGTCGGCAGGACCAGCGGCTCCTGCGTGGACTCGTCGTAGTTGGGAATGAAGTCCACCGTCTCCTTGTCGATGTCCCGCAGCATCTCGTGCGCCAGGCGCGCCAGGCGCACCTCGGTATAGCGCATGGCCGCCGGCGCGTCCCCGTCCACCGAGCCGAAGTTGCCCTGGCCGTCGATGAGCGGGTAGCGCATGGAGAATTCCTGCACCAGCCGGACGATGGTGTCGTAGACGGCGGTGTCGCCGTGCGGGTGGTACTTGCCCAGCACGTCGCCGACCACGCGGGCCGACTTGCGGTGGGGCCGGTTGAAGGCCAGGCCCATCTCGTCCATGGCGTACAGGACGCGGCGGTGCACCGGCTTCAGCCCGTCCCGCACGTCCGGGAGGGCGCGGCCGATGATGACGCTCATGGCGTAGTCCAGGTAGGACCGCCGCATCTCCTCGTGGATGTCGGTCGGGTGGACGTCCCCGATGCGCTGCTGCGCGATGCTGTCGTTGCCTTCAGGCACTCGCCATTACTCCTTCAGAACTTGAACCGCCAAGGCGCCAAGGGCGCCAAGCAGAACCATCCCTCTGGGTCGGAAGAGAGCCAGGGACGGGAACGACGCGCCGTCTCGGAACGCCTCGCCGCCGCAGGCGGCGCCCGGGTGTTCGTTGGCGCGCTTGGCGCCTTGGCGGTGCGGCCCCCCGAACTAAATATCCAGGTTGCTCACTTCCATGGCGTGGGACTCGATGAACTGGCGGCGCGGCTCGACCTGGTCGCCCATGAGCGTGGTGAAAATGCGCTCGGCCGCGAGGGCGTCCTCCACCCGCACCCGGTAGAGGGTCCGGGTCTCGGGGTTCATGGTGGTCTGCCAGAGCTGCTCGGCGTTCATCTCGCCCAGGCCCTTGTAGCGCTGGATGGTCATGCCCTTCTTGGCCATGGCCATGGTCTGCTCGTACAGGCCGGTCCAGGAGTCGGTCTCGGCGGTCTGGTTGTCCGCGCGCAGGGTGAAGGGCGGCCTGCCCAGCCCCTGCAGCGCCGCCGCCGCCGCCTCCAGCTCGCGGAACTCGGCGGAGGTGAGCAGGGCCGGGCTCACCACGCAGCCCAGGCGCTGGCTGGTCAGGTGGACGACCAGCTTGTGGGCCGCCTGCTCCTCGTCCCACTCCAGCGCGCCCTCCGCCGCGCCCAGGGTGGCGCCCTGCTCGCGCAGCCGTCCCAGCAGCTTCTCCAGGAGCCGCCGCGAGCGGGCCTCGTCCTTCAGCGTGCCCCGCGGCACGCCGCCCACGTGGAGCAGGGCCGCCACCACGTGCGGGTTCCGGCCGCGCTTCTCCAGGGCGTGCAGCGCGCGCTGCCAGGCCACCACCTTCTTCAGGACGCCGCTCAGCCGCTGGCCGGTCCAGGCCCCCCCGTTCTGCGCCGCCTCCACGGAGAGGGACTCGGCCCCCGCCTCGATGAGGAACTCCGTCATGCTGCGGTCGTCCTTCAGGTAGCGCTCGGTCTTGCCCCGCTTCACCTTGTAGAGCGGCGGCTGGGCGATGTACAGGTGGCCGCCGTCCACGACGGCGCGCAGGTGGCGGAAGAAGAACGTGAGCAGCAGCGTGCGGATGTGCTCCCCGTCCACGTCCGCGTCGGTCATGATGATGACCCGGTGGTAGCGGAGCTTCGCCACGTCGAACTCGGACTCGATGCCGGCCCCGATGGCCGAGACCAGCACGCGGATCTCCTGGGAGGCCAGCATCTTGTCGGCGCGCGCCCGCTCGGTGTTCAGGATCTTGCCCCGCAGCGGCAGGATGGCCTGGAAGCGGCGGTCGCGCCCCTGCTTGGC
>JBHGAX010000234.1:0-7700 GCA_041946635.1 Methylomirabilales bacterium (SeqCode) | reverse complement strand
TGGCAGATCTACGTCAAGGACGGCATCGTCACCTGGGAGATGCAGGGGCTGGACTATCCTGCGCTCGAGGCGGGACTCCCGCCCTACGAGCCCCGCGGCTGCCAGCGGGGCATCTCCTACTCCTGGTACCTCTACAGCCCGCTGCGGGTGCGCTATCCCTATATCCGGGGCGCCCTGCTGGACCTCTGGCGGCAGGCTCGCCACGCTCACGCGGACCCGGTGGCGGCCTGGACCAGCCTGGTCAGCAATCCCACGGCGCGACAGCGCTGGCAGAAAGCCCGCGGCAAGGGCGGCTTCCGGCGGACCGACTGGGACACCGTCCTGGAGCTGATCGCCGCCGCCGCGATCCACACCATCAAGCAGCACGGCCCGGACCGGATCGCCGGCTTCTCTCCGATCCCGGCCATGTCCATGATCAGCTACGCCGCGGGCGCCCGCTTTCTGCAGCTCATGGGCGGCGTCTCGCTGTCGTTCTACGACTGGTACTGCGACCTGCCCTGCGCCTCGCCGGAGACCTGGGGCGAGCAGACCGACGTCCACGAATCCGCCGACTGGTACAACGCCAAGCTGATCGCGGTCATGGGCAGCAACCTGAACATGACCCGCACCCCCGACTGCCACTTTGCGGCCGAGAGCCGGCACAACGGCACCAAGCTCTGGGTCTTCGCCCCCGACTTCAACCAGGTGGCGAAGTATGCCGACGAGTGGGTCGCGATCAACGCCGGCCAGGACGGAGCCTGGTGGATGGCCGTCAACCACGTCCTGCTGAAAGAGTTCCATCACGAGCGCAGGGTGCCCTACTTCCTCGAGTACGCCCGCACGTACACGGACGCCCCGTACCTGGTGGAGCTCCTGGAGCAGGACGGCGCATTCCGGCCCGGACAGCTGCTCCGCGCCAACCGCCTGGCCGGCTATCGCGACGTGGAACACGGCGACTGGAAGTTCCTGATGTGGGACGGTCCCGAGGCGCGGCCCAAGATGCCGATGGGCAGCGCCGGCTTCCGCTGGGGGGCCAAGGGGCAGTGGAACCTGCTCCTGAAGGACGGCGCGGACGGCAGCGACATCCGCCCAACCCTCACCTTCCTCGACGCCTCGGACGCCGTCGTCCGGGTGAAGCTGGATGATTTTGCCGAGGGCCGGCCGCTGCTCCGCGGGGTGCCCGTCAAGCGGCTCCAGACCGCCGACGGCGCGAGCGTGACCGTGACCACGGTCTACGACCTGCTCATGGCGCAGTACGGCGTCCCCCGCGGCTTGCCCGGGGAGTACCCCTCGGGCTACGACGACCCGGACCGGCCCTACACCCCGGCCTGGGCCGAGCGCTACACGGGCCTCTCCCGCGACGTCCTCATCCGCTTCGCGCGCGAGTGGGGGACGACCGCGGAGCACACGCGCGGCAAGTGCCTGGTCATCATCGGGGCCGGGATCAACCACTGGTATCACGGGAACCTGATGTACCGGGCCGCCATCCAGGCACTGATGCTCGCGGGCTGCGTGGGCGTGAACGGCGGCGGCCTGGCCCATTATGTGGGCCAGGAGAAGCTGGCGCCCATGGAGTCCTGGTCGGCCCTGGCCTTCGGGCGCGACTGGTTCCCGGCGGCGCGGCTGCAGAACGCGCCGAGCTGGCACTACATCCACACCGACCAGTGGCGCTACGAGCGGGCCTTCACCGATTACCATTCCGTCCCGCCCGACCAGCCGGCCGATTCCCTCGCGGCCGGGCACACGGCGGACGTGCAGGTGAAGGCCGTCCGGAACGGCTGGCTTCCCTTCTACCCGCAATTCAACCAGAGCCCGCTCGCCGTCGTGCAGCAGGCGGAGGCGGCCGGCGCGACCACCCCGGACGCGATCGTGACGCACGCGGTCCGGCAACTCACGGAGGGCCGGCTCCGGTTCGCCGTCGAGGACCCCGACGCCCCCGAGAACTGGCCGCGCCTCTGGTTCATCTGGCGCGGGAACGCCCTCCTGGCCAGCGCCAAGGGGCACGAGTACTTCCTCAAGCACTACCTCGGAACCCACTCCAACGCCCTCGCCGAGGATCTGGCCCAGCCCGCCGTGCGGGAGATCGCCTGGCACGAGCACGCGCCCGAGGGCAAGATGGATCTGGTCGTGGACCTGAACTTCCGGATGGACACGTCCGCCCTCTACTCGGACATCGTCCTCCCCGCCGCGACCTGGTACGAGAAGGCCGATCTCAACTCCACCGACATGCACAGCTTCATCCACCCGCTCTCGGCCGCCGTGCCCCCCTGCTGGGAGAGCAAGAGCGACTGGCAGATCTTCCGCGCCCTGGCCCGCCGGTTCAGCCAGCTGGCGGAGCGGCACTTCCCCACGCCGGTCAAAGACCTGGTCGCCTCGCCGCTCGCCCACGACACGCCCGCGGAGATCGCCCAGCCCGGCATCGCCGACTGGCGCCACGGCGCGGTGGAGCCGATCCCCGGCAAGACCATGCCCGGCCTCCGCGTGGTCACCCGCGACTACCGGAATCTCTACAATCAGTTCATCTCCTTCGGCCCGCTCGTCCGGTCGGGCGGCCTGGGCGCCCACGGCACGCATTACGCGGTGGAGGACGTCTACGACGAGGCGCTCCGGACGCTCCCGACCGTCTCCTGGGATGGCACGTCATACCCCTCGGCCAAGGACGACGAGGAGGCCTGCAACCTCATCCTCCGCTTCGCCAGCGTGACCAACGGCGAATTGGCCTACCGGTCGTACCGGAACATGGAGGGGCGGGTGGGGCTCCCGCTCGCGGCGCTGGCCGAGAAGAACCGCGGCGTGCGTGTGAGCTACAAGGACCTCCAGGCCAGGCCTCACCGCCTCCTCAACAGCCCCATGTGGTCGGGGCTCACCGAGGACGGCCGGCCCTATTCGCCGTTCACCTACAACCTCGAGTGGATGGTCCCCTGGCGCACGCTCACCGGGCGGCAGCACTTCTATCTCGACCATCCCGGCTACCTCCAGTTCGGCGAGCACTTGCCCACGTACAAGCCCAAGCCGCTCCCGACCCAGTATGCCGACATGCGCTTCACGCACGAGGCGGGGCCGTCCAAGACCCTGAACTATCTCACCCCGCACGGGAAGTGGCACATCCACTCGACGTACGGGGACAACCACCGGATGACGACGCTGTCGCGCGGGGTGGAGCCGCTCTGGCTGAGCGACCGCGACGCGGCCGAGCTGGCCATCGCCGATAACGACTGGGTGGAGGTCTACAACGACCACGGTGTGGTGGTCACGCGGGCCGCGGTCAGCGCCCGCATTCCGCGGGGAATCTGCATCCAGTACCACGCGCCCGAGCGGACGCTCTCCGTGCCGCTCTCGCCCTTGCGCGGCCACCGCCGGGCGGGGGGCCACAACAGCCTGACGCGCACCCGGCTCAAGCCCAACCTGATGGTCGGCGGCTACGGCCAATTCACCTTCCACTTCAATTACTGGGGGCCGGTCGGCTGCAACCGGGACACCCACGTCCTCGTCCGCAAGCTGCCCGAGTTGCGCTGGTAAGGGGAGGCGCCGATGAATGTCCGCTCGCAGATCAGCATGCTGTTTCACCTGGACAAGTGCATCGGTTGCCACACCTGCAGCATCGCCTGCAAGAACATTTGGACCGACCGGCGGGGCACCGAGTACATGTGGTGGAACAACGTCGAGACGAAGCCGGGGACCGGTTTCCCCACCGACTGGGAGGACCAGGCCCAGTACCGGGGCGGCTGGGAGGTGGTGAACGGGAAGCTCCGCCTCAAGTCCACGGGGAAGGCCCGCAGCCTCGTCCACGTCTTCCACAACCCGTCCATGCCCACCCTGGACGATTACTACGAGCCCTGGACCTACGACTACCAGCACCTGTTCAACGCCCCCGAGGGCCCTGACCAGCCGACGGCCCGCCCCATCTCCATGGTCACGGGAGAGCCCGTGGACATCGAGGCGGGCCCGAACTGGGACGACGATCTGGGCGGTTCCCCGGTCTACGCCGAGAACGACCCCAACCTCGCCCAGGTGAGTCCCGACCTCAAGCAGCAGCTCTTCGCGATCGAACGGCTGGTCTTCTTCTACTTCCCCCGCATCTGCAACCACTGCCTGAACCCGGCCTGCGTGGCCGCCTGCCCGTCGGGGGCCTTGTACAAACGGGGGGAAGACGGCATCGTCCTGGTCGACCAGACCCGCTGCCGGGGCTGGCGGGCCTGCGTGGCGGCCTGCCCGTACAAGAAGATGTTCTACAACTGGAACACCGGGAAATCCGAGAAATGCCTCCTCTGCTTCCCGCGGCTCGAGACCGGCCAGGCGCCGGCCTGCTTCCATTCCTGCGTGGGCCGGATCCGCTACCTGGGCGTCCTCCTGTACGATGCGGACCAGGTCGCGGCGGTGGCAACGCGGCCGCAGGAGGAGCTGGTCGAGGCCCACCGCGGCCTGATTCTCGATCCCTGGGACCCGGCCGTCATCGCCGCGGCGCGGGCGGGCGGGGTCCACGACTCCGTCGTCGAGGCGGCCCAGAAGTCCCCGGTCTATCAGTTCGTCAAGCGCTGGAAGATCGGGCTGCCCCCGCACCTCGAGTTCCGCACGCTGCCCATGCTGTTCTACGTGCCGCCCATGTCGCCCGTGATGGCGAATCAGCAGGCCGGGCCGATCCAGCACACCTCGGAGGACCTCTTCCACGACATCGAGCAATCGCGCGTGCCCATGCGGTTCTTGGCCAGCCTCTTCGGCGCGGGGAACGAGGCCCCGGTGCGCTATGCCCTCAGGAAGCAGAAGGCCGTGCGCTGGTACCGGCGCGCCCTCACGGTGGGCGACGTCTCGCAGGCGATCGCGCTCCGCATGCTCCGCGAGGCGGACTGCACGCCGGAGGAGGCGGAGGCGATCTACCGGCTGACCGCGCTCTGCACCTTCGAGGATCGCTTCGTCATCCCGCCGGCCCACCGCGAAGAGGCGATCCAGATGCTGGAGGACCCGCTCGAGCACAAGCAGGGCGTGGGGTTCGGGTTCCTGAGCGGGCCGCGGAGGGGGATGTGATGCCCAACGTCTGGGATCAGGCTGCCGCCGTCTTTCGCTATCCCGACGAGCGCTACCTCGAGGCGCTCCGCGCGTGCCGGCGCAGTGTCTGCCTCGCCGCGCCCGAGGCGGCGGCCCCGCTCGGCCGGTTCGCCGACGCCATGGCCGCCCTCTCGCCCGAGGCGCAGCAGGAGCAATTCACCGCGACCTTCGACCTCAACCCGGCCTGCGCGCTGGAGGTGGGCTGGCACCTCTTCGGCGAGAACTACGAGCGGGGCGCCTTCCTGGTCAAGATGCGCCGGCTCCTCACGCGCTTCGGCGTG
This sequence comes from Methylomirabilales bacterium (SeqCode), assembly GCA_041946635.1. GTDB lineage: Bacteria > Methylomirabilota > Methylomirabilia > Methylomirabilales > 2-02-FULL-66-22 > 2-02-FULL-66-22. The sequence goes on along the minus strand of JBHGAX010000234.1, from coordinate 2,397 downwards.
CCCGACGGCGGGGAGCTGCCCGATCACCTGGGCGCCGTCCTGACGCTGCTGGGCCGGATGCCGGCGGACGAGGCGGCGGAATTCGCAGGCGCCTGCGTCCTCCCGGCGCTCGCGAAGATGCGGACTCACCTCGCCGGGAAATCCAACCCGTTCGAATCGCTCCTGGACGCGATCGTGCTACTCGTCGAAGCGGCAGCAGTGTTCCGAGCAGCTCCCCACCCGGCCGCGGCCGGCCGGGGCAATGCCGGAAGAAACTGAGAGCGAGGGGCGGCCAGGGGCTCCCGGAGCGCCGCGCCCGCGGGCGAGCCCGTCCCCGGCACGGAGGCCGCGGCTCTTGGCGGCCGACCCGGGGTAAGGGCGAGCCGGCATCGACGAGGCGCGGCGTCGGAGGGAGGTCCTGGCCGCCCCGAGCGGGATGGCTGACGGCCTACGATCAGGTTTCTTAGAAGTCCGGGAGCGGGCGGGGGTCCGCGCGGATAGAGGGAGGGGCGTGCGATGAACCTGCTGGCATCCGCGGACGCTTTGCTCCTCGTGGTGCTTCCCTACCTGGCGACGACGATCTTCTTCCTGGGCACCATCATGCGCTACTGGAAGGCGCCGTTCACCTACTCGAGCCTCTCGTCGCAGTTCCTGGAAAACCGGGCGCACTTCTGGGCGCTGGTGCCCTTCCATTTCGGCATCCTCACCGTCCTCGCCGGCCATGTGGTGGCCTTCCTCATCCCCCGCCAGGTGCTGCTCTGGAACAGCCGGCCGCTGCGGCTGTACATCCTGGAGGCGTCCGCCCTGGCGTGCGGCCTCCTCGCCCTGGTGGGCATCGCCGCGGCCGTCCATCGGCGGCTGATCTTCCGCAAGATCCGGGAAGTGACGACCCCGCTCGACTGGATCGTCGCTGCCCTGCTCCTCGTCCAGGTGCTGAGCGGGATCCTGGTGCACCCGCCCAGGGCCTCTTTGCGGCGACGCTCGGCTTCTTCGTCGGCTTCGCCGCCGTGGCGCTCTTCGGCCCCACCGCGGCCCGGTTCCAGCACGCGATGGGCCTGGGCCCCCTGGCGGTGGGTTTCCTGGTTGCCGTCCCGGCGTTATCGGGATCGCTGCTGCGCATCCCTTTCTCGGCCTGGGTGGACACCACGGGCGGACGGAAACCATTCCTCGCCCTCCTCGGGCTGTCCGTGCTCGGCATGATGGGCTTCACGCTCGTGGTGTTCATCTACCCCGACGGCCTCACGGCGCGTATGTATCCGCTGCTCCTGGTCCTCGGCGTCCTGTGCGGCTGCGGCATTGCCACCTTCACCGTCGGCATCAGTCAGGTGGCCTACTGGTTTCCCCGGCAGCAGCAGGGCCGGGCCCTCGCCATCTTCGCCGGCGTGGGCAATCTCGCGCCCGGCGTGTTCTCCATGCTGCTCCCGCTGGCCCTGGCGGCATTCGGCCTGGCGGGATCGTACCTGGTCTGGCTCGTCCTCCTCCTGGCGGGCACCATGCTGTACGCCGCCGTCGGGAAGAACGCCTGGTATTTCCAGTTGCTGGAGCACGGCGCGCCGCCGGAGGATGCCCGGGCCGAGGCGCGTGCCGCGGGTCAGGAGCTGTTCCCGGCGGCGAGCCTGTCGGAGAGCCTCCGCGTCTCGGCCCGAATCTGGCGCACCTGGGCGCTCGTGTGGATCTACTTCACGACCTTCGGCGGCTTCATCGCGCTGACCGCGTGGCTCCCGACCTACTGGGCGGGGTTCTACGGGATGAGCCCGATCAAGGCCGGCCTGCTCACGGCCCTCTACTCGCTCCTGGCCTCGCTGGTGCGCATCGGGGGCGGCGTGCTGTCCGACAAGCTTCGCGAGGGCGGCGAGAACACGGCCATCCTGTCCCTCCTGGTCATGCTGGTCGGGTCGCTGGAGATGACCGTCGCCCAGCAGTACGAGTTGGCCCTCCCCGGGGTGATCCTCATGGCCGTCGGGATGGGGATCTGCAACGCGGCCGTCTTCAAGCTGGTGCCGCAGGAGGTGCCCCAGGCGGTGGGCGGCGCGGCCGGGTGGGTGGGGGGCCTGGGTGCATTCGGCGGATTCGCGATTCCGCCGGCGATGGCGTTCGCCGTCCATGACCTGGGGACCAGAGGCTATGCCATCGGGTTCGTAACCTTCACGTTCCTCGCCCTCTCATCCCTTGGCACGACGTGGGTCCTGAAGTACGCACCCAAGGCGGGGGCGCCGGACTCGCCCCTCTCCTGGGCCGCGACGGGAAAGGACACCGGCATTGGGTAGCCGGATCCTCAGCCTGACCCTCGGCGTGGCGCTGGTCCTGAGTCTCTTCGCGCTGGCGCCGCAACTCTTGGCCCTGCGTTCGCCCGGGAACAATCAGGGCTACGAGCCGCCCCAGCCCATCGCCTTCTCGCACCGGCTCCACGCGGGCGAG
>JBHGAX010000233.1:0-6523 GCA_041946635.1 Methylomirabilales bacterium (SeqCode) | reverse complement strand
CGTGGCGCCCGGCTTCAGCGTGTGCCGCGGGGGCAGGTCGTTCATCTCCAGCACGTCCTGGACGCTCACGCCGTAGCGCCGGGCGATGGCGCGGGCCGTCTCGCCCTTCCGCACCCTGTGCGTCACCCAGTCCCCCCGCTGGCCGGGCGGCACGGCGGCCAGGGCCTCGCGGAAGGCGCCCGCGATGCCGCGCGGGATGCGGAGCGCGTACTTGGGCTGGTTGGGCGTGGCGGAGCGGACCAGCTCGGGGTTCAGCTCCCGGATGTGCTCCACCGTGGTCCCGGCGGCCCGGGCGATGACCGTCAAGGCGGTGGGCTGCTCGAGGTGCACCACCTCGGTGGCGTAGGGCTCCTCGGCCGGCGGGGCGAACCCGTACCGCTCGGGGTCCCGCGAGATGATGGTCATGGCCAGGAAGGCCGGGACGAACAGGCGGGTCTCCTTGGGCAGGCGCAGGGCCCAGAAGTCGCGGGTGCGCTGCCGCTCGATGGCCCGCTGCAGCGCACCCTCGCCCGCGTTGTAGGCGGCCAGGGCCAGCGGCCAGTCGCCGAACCGCTCGTAGAGCGCCTTCAGGTACTCGGCGGCCCCGCGGGTGGACTTCTCGGGATCCCGGCGCTCGTCCACCCACCAGGTGGAGCGCATGCCGTACAGGCGGCCGGTGGCCGGCATGAACTGCCAGATGCCGGCCGCCTTGGCGCGGGAGGTGGCGCGCGGGTTCACGGCGCTCTCGATGAAGGCCAGGTTGACCAGGTCCTCCGGCAGGCCCTTGCTGCGGAAGATCTCGCGCATCATGCCGCCGTAGCGCCGGGCGCGCTCGAAGGCCGCGGTGATGATGCCCCACTTCGTGGTCTGGAAGTACTTCAGCAGGCTCTTGACCTGCTCGTTCACCACGATGGGGAAGTCGGAGACCTTCACCTCGGGCTCGGGCGTGGGGAGGGCCTCCTGGGCCGCGGCTTCCCCGTCGTCGCGGAAGTCCTCGGGGGTGATGAGGGCGGGCGCCTCCAGGGCCGGCTCCTCGGCCGGCGGCGGCGCGGGCGCCTGGGGCGCCGGCGCGAGCGGCGGCGCGGGCAGGCTCACCGGCGGGGACGCCAGGCTGGCGAGCCTCTCGGGCGGCGTCACCGTCAAGAGGACCGCGGGGGCGGCGGCCGGCAGCGCCGGCACGGCCGGAGGGGCGGCCGGGCCCGGGGCGGGAGCCGGCGCGGCGATGGCGGCCGGCGTGGCCATCGGCTTCGCCGGCGCGAGCGCCGGGAGCGGGCGGCTCGGCGTGGCGAGTCGCGAGAGCCAGCGCCAGTCGGGCGCCTGGCCGGCCTTGACGCCGGCCGCCACGACCGACGCGGGGCGGCTCCCCGTGGCGAGCAGGCTCTCCAGGGCGGCGTCGAACTCGGACTCGGCCTGGACGCGGTTGCCCTTGCGCATGGCCTGGATGCCGCGCTCGTAGTGCGAGCCCGCGCGCTGCATGGCCAGGGCGAAGGGCGCCGGCGGGGCGGCCGCCGGCGCGCCGGCGGCGGGCGGGGGCGCCAGGGGGGGACCCGCCGCCGTGATGGGCTCGCGGGGCGCCGGGCGACTGGCGCCCGCGATCTCCTGGAGGCCCAGCGAGACGCCGGGAACGCTGGACAGCGAGCACGCAGACAGTGCGCCAACCAGGAGCCCCGCGCCCCCCAGGGCCCCCGCCTTCCGCAGACATCGCCACGCCGTCATGGGCCGGTATTCCTCCCAAAATGCCGAAACCGCGGGGAAATTGGATCATTTTTTACCGGCCGTCGTCGTGTTTGTCAAGGCAATCGGATTTGCGGTCCGGTGGGGAACCCCGGGGGTCAGCGGGTCGCCTGCGCGATCCAGTCCAGGTAGGCCGGCAGGCCGGCCCGCAGCGGAAGGGCGATGATCTCGGGGACGCTGTAGGGATGCAGGGCGACGACGTGGCGGCGGAGGGCGGCGAAGCGCGCCGGCCGGGTCTTGACCAGGAGCAGGACCTCGCGATCCCGGACGACCTTGCCCTCCCAACGGTAGATGGAGGTGATGCGCGGCACGACGTTCACGCAGGCGGCCAGCCGTGCCTCCACGAGCGCCTGGCCGATCTTCTCCCCCACCGCCGCGCTGGGGCAGGTGATGAGGACGACGATGGCGGGCGCGGCGGCGGGCACGGCTAGCCGGCCGGCATCTCGCCGACCTGCACCTTCACGGTCTGGCGAGCCTTGTCGCGGAGGATCGTGACGTCCAGGCTCCTCCCGATCTCCGCGTCCGAGATGATCTGCTGCAGGTGCCGGGGATCCTTCACCGGCTTGCCGTCGATGCTCAGGATGACGTCGCCGATCCTGAGGCCGGCGGCCTCCGCGGGGCTCTTGGGCATGACCTGGTTGACCATCACGCCCTCCGTTCCCACGTTGAACCCCTTGGCCAGCTCGGGCGAGAGCGGCTGGATGCCGACGCCCAGCCAGCCCCGGGTGACCTTGCCCTTCTTCACCAGCTCGTCCATGACCTTGCGGGCCATGTTCACCGGGATGGCGAAGCCGATGCCCTGGCCGGAGGCCACGATCGCCGTGTTGATGCCGATCACCTCGCCCCGGATGTTGAGGAGCGGCCCGCCGCTGTTGCCGGGGTTGATGGAGGCGTCCGTCTGGATGAAGTTCTCGTACGTCGCGATGCCCACCTCGGACCGGCCCGTGGCGCTCACCACCCCGACCGTGAGGGTGTGGTCCAGGCCGAACGGGTTGCCGATGGCGATGGCCCAGTCGCCCACCCGGAGGGTGTCGGAATTCCCGAGCGTGATCACCGGCAGGTCCCCCTTCGCCGCCACGCGGATGACGGCCAGGTCGGTCTTCGGGTCCACGCCCACGACCTTCCCCTTGGCCTCCTGCTTGTTGGCGAAGCGGACGGTGATCTCGTCCGCGTCCTTGACCACGTGGTTGTTGGTGAGGATGAGGCCGCTCCGGTCGATGATGAGGCCCGAGCCGAGGCTGTTCTGCTGGCGGCGCCGGGGCATGCCCTCGAAGAAGCGGTCGAAGAAATCCCGGAAGAACGGCTCGTTGCCGAAGGGCCGGAAGAGCTCGTCCGGGCTCCGCCCCTTGCCGGTCGTCACCGTGCTGATGTTCACGACCGCCGGGGTCACCATCTCGGCCACGCGGACGAAGGGATTGTCGGGGGCCGCGCCTTCCTGCGGGCCGCTCGGCGCCGGCTGACTGGCCAGCGGCCGGGGCAGGCCCCAGCCCTGCGGCTGGCCCGGGCTCAGGCTCTGGTGGACGTAGATGCCCAGGCTGAAGAAGAGGAGCGCGTACAGGGCGAGCGTCAGGATCTTGAACCAGCGGGCGTGCGTCATGGGAGGCCCTTCCGCCTCTGCAGGGCAAAAGCGTGCCGATCCGACCGTCGAAGATTATAATAATGCCTTGAGCCGTTCAAGGCGAGCCGTTTTCGCGCCTTTTGCCGCCTTGACAGCCACCGGCTCAAGTTTTATATTACGAAGGACATGATCGATCCATCAACGTCGGGACCCCGAGGGCCCGTGACCAGGAGGAGCTAACGTGGCGAAAGTCATCGGAATCGATCTGGGGACCACGAACTCGGTCGTCGCCGTGATGGAAGGCGGCGACCCGGTCGTCATCACCAACCAGGAGGGGAGCCGGCTCACCCCCTCGGTGGTGGGCTTCACCAAGGACGGGGAGCGCCTGGTGGGCCAGGTGGCGCGCCGGCAGGCCATCACCAACCCCGAGAACACCGTCTTCTCGATCAAGCGCTTCATGGGGCGCCGCCACGACGAGGTGACCCACGAGATCAAGCTCGTGCCCTTCAAGGTGGCCCGGGCGTCGAACGGGGACGTGCGGGTGGAGGTGCGCGGCAAGCAGTATTCCCCGCCCGAGATCTCCGCCATGATCCTGCAGAAGCTGAAGGAGGCGGCGGAGGCCTACCTGGGCGAGAAGGTGAGCCAGGCGGTCATCACCGTCCCGGCCTACTTCAACGACAGCCAGCGCCAGGCCACCAAGGATGCCGGCAAGATCGCCGGCCTGGACGTGCTCCGGATCGTGAACGAGCCCACGGCCGCCTCCCTGGCCTACGGGCTGGACAAGAAGAAGGATGAGCGCATCGCGGTGTTCGACCTGGGCGGCGGCACCTTCGACATCTCCATCCTGGAGCTGGGCGAGGGCGTCTTCGAGGTCAAGTCCACGAACGGCGACACGCACCTGGGCGGCGACGACTTCGACGAGCGGGTGATGCGCTGGCTGGTGGACGAGTTCAAGAAGGACCAGGGCATCGACCTCAGCAAGGACCGCATGGCCCTCCAGCGGCTGAAGGAGGCCGCCGAGAAGGCCAAGATCGAGCTGTCCAGCGTCCTGGAGACCGAGGTGAACCTCCCCTTCATCACGGCGGATGCCTCGGGCCCCAAGCACCTGAACATCAAGCTGACGCGGGCCAAGCTGGAGCAGCTGGTGGACGACCTGATCCAGCGGTGCATCGGCCCCTGCCGCCAGGCGCTGAAGGACGCCGGCCTGGAGGCGCGGCAGATCGACGAGGTGGTCCTGGTGGGCGGCCAGACCCGCATGCCCAAGGTCCAGCAGGTGGTGAAGGAGTTCTTCGGCAAGGAGCCCCACAAGGGCGTGAACCCGGACGAGGTCGTGGCCATCGGCGCGGCCATCCAGGCCGGCGTGCTGGTGGGCGACGTGAAGGACGTGGTGCTGCTGGACGTGACGCCGCTCTCCCTGGGCATCGAGACCCTGGGCGGCGTGATGACCAAGCTCATCGAGCGCAACACCACCATCCCCACCCGGAAGAGCGAGATCTTCACCACGGCGGCGGACAGCCAGACCAGCGTGGAGATCCACGTGCTGCAGGGCGAGCGGGAGATGGCGCGGGACAACCGCACCCTGGGGAAGTTCCACCTGGTGGGCATCCCGCCCGCCCCGCGCGGCGTGCCGCAGATCGAGGTGACCTTCGACATCGACGCGAACGGCATCGTGAACGTGGCGGCCAAGGACCTGGCCACCGGCAAGGAGCAGACCATCACCATCACGGCCTCCTCGGGCCTCACCAAGGACGAGATCGACAAGATGGTGAAGGACGCCGACCGCCACGCGGACGAGGACAAGAAGCGCCGGGCCGACATCGAGACCCGGAACCAGGCCGACACGCTGGTCTACAACACCGAGAAGATGCTGAACGAGAACCGGGAGAAGATCCCGGTGGCCGACATCAAGCCCATCGAGGACGCGCTGGCGGCCGCCAAGGACGCGCTGAAGAGCGAGGACATGGACCGCATCCGCGGCTCCATGGAGACGCTGACCAAGGCCTCCCACCGGCTGGCCGAGGTCATGTACAAGCAGGCGCGCGAGCGCCAGGCGCCGGGCGGCGCCGCGGGCCAGCCGGGCGGCCAGGCCGGGCAGGCCGGCCAGGCCGGCCAGGGCGGCCCCGCCGAGGGCGAGGTGGTGGACGCCGAGTTCGAGGACCTCGGCAAGAAGTGACCGGCGCGGTCGGAGGGCAGACGGCGTGGGCACGCGCGAGCCGCTGCAGGAGTTCCTGAGCATCCAGGAGCGGATGAACCGGCTCTTCGAGGAGACGCTGTCCGCGACCCGCAGCGAGGCGGGGGCGGCGGCCACCTGGACGCCGCCCGTGGACGTCTACGAGACGGCCGAGGCGATCGTGGTCCAGGTGGAGCTGCCCGGCCTCCGGCGGGAGGACATCGAGGTCCAGGTCCAGGACAACGTGCTCACGCTGCAGGGGGAGCGCCGGCTGACCCGGGAGGTGCGCGAGGAGAGCTACCTGCGCATCGAGCGGGCCACCGGCCGCTTCCACCGCCGCTTCACGCTGCCGGGCAGCGTGGCCCAGGAGCGGATCCGGGCGCAGTTCCAGGACGGCGTCCTGGAGCTCCTGTTGCCCAAGGCGCCGGCCGGCCAGGCGCACCGGATCCCCATCCAGACGGCCTGAGCGGCCGCGCGAGGGCCGGCACGGAACACCGGCTCGACCGCGCCTCGCCCGGGGCGGCGGTCGGGGGCGAGCATGGCAACACGGGATTACTACCAGGTGCTCGGCCTCACCCGCGGCGCCTCCACGGCGGACGTGAAGCGGGCCTACCGGAAGCTCGCCCGGAAGCACCACCCGGACGTGAACCCGGGGGACAAGGCGGCCGAGGCCAAGTTCAAGGAGATCACCGAGGCCTACGAGGTGCTGAGCGACCCGGAGAAGCGCCGGCGCTACGACCAGTTCGGCGCGGACGCCTTCCGGGAGGCCGGCGCGCGCGGTCCCGAGCCGTGGAGCGGCGGCTTCGACTTCAGCCGCTTCGACTTCGGGATGGGCGGGGGCGCGGCGGACCTGGGCGACCTGTTCTCCGGCCTGTTCGGCGAGCGCGGGCCGACGGTCGGCACCGCGCCCGAGCGCGGCGAGGACCTGCACTACACGCTGGAGCTGGCCTTCGAGGACGCCATCCGCGGCCTCAACACGGAGATCACGGTCCAGAAGCACTCGGCCTGCCCGACCTGCCAGGGCTCGGGGGCGCGGCCGGGGAGCCCCCTGGAGACCTGTCCGGAGTGCGGGGGCAGCGGGC
>JBHGAX010000232.1:0-6530 GCA_041946635.1 Methylomirabilales bacterium (SeqCode) | reverse complement strand
GGCGGGCGCTAGCTCGCTAGGAGCGCGGCGGCAGCAGGTTCGTGGTCTGGACCAGGATCTCCGTGGCCGTGCCCTTGTCCTTCAGCAGGTACTTGCGCGAGGCGTCCACGCTGACGCGGGTGGCGCGGTCGCTCACGCGCTCCACCCCGATGCGGATGGTGAGGTCCCGCGCGTAGGCCTCGATCTCCGTCCGGACGATGCGCCCGCCCTCGTCCACGTGCCGGGTCTGGCCGGTCTTGATGTCCAGGCGCTCCAGGGCCTTCTGGACGGCCGCCACGACCGTCTCCCGGTCCTCGTTGAACGTCTTCTCGGCCGTGCCCAGGACCGTGTAGGTGACGCCGGCCGCCGCGCCGGCGACGGCGCCCACCGCCAGGACGGCGCATCCCGGCAGGAGGAGCAGGCCGATCAGACAGCCGACCAGACGTCCGCGCATGGCTCGGAATCCTTTCTCGCGTCTCGCGGGTGCCGGGGGAGGGAGCGCAGGCCCGTGCCTCACGGCAGTGCGGCCAGGGCTGCGGTGTACTCGGCAATGAGCGGCTGGTGGCCATGGCGGGTGGCGGCGGCCAGGCCGTCCCGGAAGGCCTGCCGGGCCTCGTCGCGGCGCCCGAGGCGCAGGAGCGACTCCGCCAGGGTGCGGTACGCGGCGCCCTCGTCGTCGGCCCGCGCCAGGTACCGGCCCAGCGCCTCGACGGCCTCGCGGTACATTCCCGCCTTGAAGTATTCATGCCCCAGCATATAATGAGCCGTCGCGTCCCCCGGGTCCGCCTGCAGGAGCCGGGTGAGCGCCTGGATGCGCGACGTCGCCATGTCTGGCCTCCGGTCGTCCGGTGTGTGGCCGCCATCCTAGTGGAGGGCGCGGGGAAGATCAAGCGCGCGCCCCCGGTTGCCTGCATGGATCGCCCATGAAACCCCTCTCCCGCATGGCGCCGGCGGGGCGGCGTGTCGCGGCCGGCGTCTCCCCGCGCCGCCGCGCCGCCGAGCTGGAGCAGGCCAACGCGCGCCTGCGCGCGGAGCTGGCGGAGCTGCGCAGTTCGCACGAGGACCTCCTCTCCAGCCTGCAGGACGGCGTGATCGTGCTGGAGGCCACCGGCCGCGTGGTGTCGCTGAACCAGGCGGCCGAGGAGCTCACCGGCCTGTCGGACTCCGCCGCCCGGGGGCGACCCCTCGCCGAGGTGTTCCCGCCCCCGGCGCCCCTCGCCGGGCTGGTCAGCCGGACCCTGGCCCTGGGGCGCAGCCACGCCGATTTCGAGCTGAGCCTGCGCCGCCCGGACGGCAGCCGCCGCACCGTGAGCGCGGTCGCCTCGCAGGTCAGCGGGCCGGGCGGGGAGTGCCGGGGCGCGGTCCTGGTCCTGCGGGACCTCTCCTCCGTGCGCGAGCTGGAGGAGCAGGTCCGGCGGTCCGAGCGGCTGGCCGCGCTCGGCGTCCTGGCCGCGGGCCTGGCGCACGAGGTGCGCAACCCGCTGGTGGGCGTCCGGGCGGCCGCGCAGCTGCTCGCCAAGGAGGCGGCGTTCCCCGCCGCCCTCCACGAGTTCACGGACGTCATCATCCGCGAGGTGGACCGCCTGAACCGGCTGGTGGACGACCTGCTGGCCCTGGCCGGCACGCGGCCCCTGCGGCGGCGCGCCTGCAACGTGAACCAGGTGGTGGAGGAGGCCTTGCGCCTGCAGGCCCCGGCGCTGCAGGGCGCCGCGGTCGCCGTGCTCCGGCGCTACGACCCGGCCATCCCGGCGGTGGAGGCCGATCCCGACCGGCTGCTCCAGGTGTTCCTGAATCTCCTGCGAAACGCCCTGGAGGCCATGGCCGGCTCCCCGGGCGCCGTCACGGTCTCCACCCGCTTCGAGCGCGTGGCGCCCCAGTGCGGGGGCCGCTCCGCCGCGGTGGTGGAGGTGGAGGACCGGGGTCCCGGCATGACGCCCGAGGTCCAGGCGAAGCTCTTCACCCCGTTCTTCACCACGAAGGCCAAGGGGACCGGCCTTGGCCTGCCCCTCTCGCTCCGCATCGTGGAGGAGCACGAGGGGGCGCTCGAGCTCCTGAGCCGGCCGGGGCAGGGCACCACGGCCCGCGTGCTGCTGCCGCTCGCCGCGCGGAGGTCCCCGGGATGAGGCGTCCCCGGATCCTGGTGGTGGACGACGAGGAGAGCGTGCGCTGGGCGCTCACCAAGGCGCTGGAGCGGGCAGGCTACGCGGTGGAGACGGCGGCCGACGGCCGGGCGGGCCTGGCCGCGGCGGCCGACGAGGGGATCGCCCTCGTCCTCCTGGACGTGCGGCTCCCGGAGCAGGACGGGCTGGCCGTGCTCCGCGCCATCCGGCGCCGCCGCCCCGAGCTGCCCGTCATCATGCTCACGGCGCACGGGAGCCTCCCCGTGGCGGTGGAGGCGATGCAGGAAGGCGCCTACGACTACCTGGGGAAGCCGTTCGACACGGACGAGGTGCTCGGGCTGGTGGGCAAGGCCCTCCAGGCGCAGGCCCGGGCGCGGGCGGTGGGCCCGCCCCTGGCCGGCGACGAGCCGGTGGATCTCGGGGGGATCGTGGGCGCGGGTCCCGCCATGCAGCAGATCTTCAAGGCCGTGGCGCGCGTGGCCGGCACCGAGCTGACCGTCCTGCTGCGGGGCGAGAGCGGCACCGGCAAGGAGCTGATCGCCCGGGCCATCCACGAGAACAGCCGCCGGCGCGCCCGGCCCTTCGTCCCGGTCAACTGCGCCGCCATCCCGCGGGAGCTCCTGGAGAGCGAGCTGTTCGGCCACGAGCGGGGGGCCTTCACCGGCGCGGTGAGCGCCCGCCGCGGGCGGTTCGAGCAGGCCGAGGGCGGCACCCTCTTTCTGGACGAGATCGGGGACATGGACCCCGCGCTCCAGACCAAGCTGCTGCGCGTCCTCCAGGAGCGGCGCGTCGAGCGGGTGGGGGGCGAGGGGTCCCTCCCCGTGGACGTGCGGATCGTGGCGGCCACCAACCAGGACCTGGAGGCCGCCGTGGCCCGCCGGGCCTTCCGCGAGGACCTGTTCTACCGCCTGAACGTGGTGACCATTCACCTGCCGCCGCTCCGGGACCGGCGGGAAGACGTCCCGGCGCTCGCGGCGCACTTCCTGGCCGCCTTCGCGGCGGAGCAGCAGGGTCCGCCCAAGTTCCTGTCCCCCGAGGCGCTGGAGCGCCTGCTGCGCGCGCGCTGGCCGGGCAACGTCCGCGAGCTGGAGAACGTGGTGAAGCGGGCCGCGGCGCTCGCCCCCACGGCCCTCATCCTGCCGGATCACCTCCCCGAGGGACTCCGCGCGGCGCCCGGCGAGCCGGCGGCGGCCGGCCCGCCCTTCCCCCTGGGCTGGCTGCGCGCCGAGCTGGCGCGCGCGCAGGGCCGCCTGGACGGGCGGCTCCACGCGCACGTCCTGGCCTGCGTGGAGCGGCCCCTCCTCGAGCTGGTCCTCCGCCGCACGGGCGGCAACCAGCTGCGCGCCGCCGAGATCCTGGGCATCAACCGCAACACCCTCCGCAAGCGCATCCGCGAGCTCGGCGTGCCGCTGCCCGACACGCGGGACGCGGCCCCGGCGGATCCCTCCTGACGCGCCGGCCCGGCCGCTCCCGGCCGTCGCTTGACAGGGCGGAACGGGTAGGGATAGAGTCGGACGCACACGGAAAATTCGGCCCGGGCGCGGGCGCACGCGGGCCTCGAATGGCCCGGGACGCCCGGCAACTCGCTCACCAGGAGGTCCCCCATGAGGCAACGCACGTGGATGGTCGTCCTCGCGGTGTCCGCGATGGCGACGCTCGTCGCGGCGCCGGCCGTGGCGGCGGACAAGATCGTGCTGAACGTGGTGACGGCGGGCGACACCAACATGCACGAGCTGCAGAAGAACGTCTTCGGCCCCGCGTTCGGGAAGCTGCACCCGAACATCGAGATCAACGCCGTGGGCAGCGGCCCCGGCGACCCGGGCAGCCGGGTGATCTTCCAGAAGCTGAAGAGCCAGAAGGACGCGAACGCCGCCAGGTGGGACATCGACGTGGCGATCATCCACCAGAGCATCATGCCGGACATGCTGCAGCAGGACCTGCTGGCCAAGTATGCGCCGGAGATCGCCACCTACAAGCTGATGACGGCGGCGGACGGCAAGAACGCGCTGGGCACGAACGTGGAAGGGTACGTGATGCCCATGTTCCACAGCCAGGTCGTGCTGGCCTACAACCCGGACATGGTGAAGAACCCCCCGAACACGTTCGAGGAGCTGGTGGCCTGGATCAAGGCCAACCCCCGCAAGTTCGGCTACAACGGGGTGAAGGGCGGGATGAGCGGGACGGCCTTCGTGACGGGCTGGACCTACTGGAAGAGCGGCAAGTACGACCAGTACGCCAAGGGCCACTACGACAAGGGCGCCCAGGCGGGCTGGGCGGGCGCCATCAAGGAGCTGAAGAGCCTGCCGGTCACCATGACCACCGGGAACAACGACACCCTGGACAAGCTGAACCGCGGCGAGATCGCCATGGGCCCCGTGTGGGTGGACATGCTGATCAACATGAAGAACGAAGGGCGCATGGATCCCAAGATCAAGATGAAGCTGATCGGCCCGGGCCTCCCCGGCCAGCCCATGTACCTGGTGGTGCCCAAGCGCGCCGCCAACCCGGAGGCGGCCAAGAAGTTCGTGGAGTTCATCACCTCGCCCGAGCAGCAGGCGCGCGTCATCGTGGAGCGCAACGGCTGGCTGCCCGGCATCGACGCCAAGCACGTCCTGCCGGTCGTCTCGCCGAAGGCCAAGGAGATGCTGTTCGGCGACGTGCCGCCCGAGGTCCTGGAGAAGCACGGGCTGGTCTTCCCGCAGACGCCGTACTTCAAGGACCTGCTCACGGCCTATGAAGAGAACTGACGTCTGACCCGCTGGCAGGCAGGGGGCGAGGGGAGCATTCTCCTCGCCCTTCGACTATGCGACTCTCACTCCCGGCCCGCATCGCCGCGCTCCTCATCGCCCTCCCGCCGCTCGGGATCGTGATCTGGCTCTTCTTCATCCCCTTCCTGTCCTCCGCGCACCTGAGCCTGCTGCGCGAGGACCAGTGGAGCTTCCGGAACTACTACCTGGTCTGGCGGCTGTACCGCTACGACATCCTCTACACGCTCTGGATCGCGGTGGTGAGCCTGGCCGCCGTCCTGGCCATCGCCGTCTTCCTGTGCGGCTACCTGCGGCTGTACGCCAACCGGCCCGTGGAGTTCCTGTTCAAGATCCCGCTCTTCATCCCCTTCGTGGTGGTGGGGCACGCCATGCGCGTGCTCCTGGCGCCCAAGGGGACGCTGAACGCGGTGCTGAGCCAGGTGGGGATGATCGACATGGCCGACCCGCCCAGCATCGCCTTCGGCTGGATCGGCATCGCGGTCTCGCTGATCTGGAAGAACCTGGCCCTGGCCGTGCTGCTGGTCCTGGGCGCCTACCGCTCGGTGGACGAGACGTTCCTGGAGGCCGCGCGCAACTTCGGCGCCTCGGCCTTCCGCCAGATCCGGGACGTGCTGCTGCCCATGTCGCGCGCCTCCATCGCGGTGGCCAGCGCCTTCATGTTCACCTCCATGCTGGCCTCGTTCTCCGTTCCCCTCATGATCGGCAGCGGCGAGCCGCCCCAGATGGTGATGATCGACGTCTACTACCGCATCAACTACCAGGGCGACTACGGCACGGCCAACGCGCTGGGCGTGGTCTCCTACCTGATGGCCATGGCGGTCGCGGGCTACTACCTGCGCACCATCTCGCAGAAGGGGGCGTGAGATGCTGCGCCGGACGCTGCGCGTGGCGGGGATCGCCGCCACCCTCTTCGTGATCTGCGGCCCGCTCTCCAGCCTGGTGATCTGGTCCTTCGCCGAGAAGTGGTACTGGCCCCACCTCTTCCCGCAGCAGATCGGCCTGCTCTACTGGGCCAAGGTGCTGCAGGGAGACATGCTGCGGGCGCTGCGGGACGGCTTCGCCATCGCCGTCCTGGTCACGGGGCTCAGCCTGCTCATCACCGTGCCGCTGGCGTACGTCCTGGCCCGCCTGCCCATTCCCTTCAAGCCGCTCATCCTGATGGTCTTCCTGCTGCCGCAGGCGTTCCCCCAGCTGCCGGTCTTCGTGAACTCCACCACGCTGCTCTACCGCGTCAACCTCGGGGGGAAGTTCTGGGGGGTGGTCCTGATCCACATCGTGGGCGCGCTGGTCTTCGCGGTGTGGACCATGACGGCGGTCTTCAAGTCGGTCC
This sequence comes from Methylomirabilales bacterium (SeqCode), assembly GCA_041946635.1. Lineage (GTDB taxonomy): Bacteria > Methylomirabilota > Methylomirabilia > Methylomirabilales > 2-02-FULL-66-22 > 2-02-FULL-66-22. The sequence goes on along the minus strand of JBHGAX010000232.1, from coordinate 333 downwards.
CCGAGACGCTGGAGGAGGCCGCCATCAACCTGGGCGCCTCCCGGTTGAAGGCCTTCACCTCCGTGGCGCTGCCGCTGGCCACGCCGGGCATCATCGCCAGCACGCTGCTGGTGTTCCTCTACTCCCTGGACGAGTTCACCGGCACCCTGCTGGTGGGGAGCCCGTTCGTCCTCACGCTGCCCGTCTACATGTACCGCACCTCGGTGGGCTACGAGCTGCAGGTGGCCTCCATCAGCGCGCTGCTCCTGATGGTGCCCGGGGTGGTGCTCCTGGTGCTGCTCGAGCGATACATGAAATCCGAGTACCTGTCCATGTTCGGCCGCATCTGATGCG
>JBHGAX010000231.1:0-6563 GCA_041946635.1 Methylomirabilales bacterium (SeqCode) | reverse complement strand
ACGGCCCCGAAGCAGGGCTCCGGGGCCGGGAGGATGCGGCTCAGTCCTTCTTCGTCTCGGTCTTCGTCTCGGTCTTGGGCGTCGTTTCGGCCTTGGCGCTCTCGGAGGCCTTCCCGTTGCCGTTCGTCTTGCCGTCCTTCTGGCCGGCGCGGGCATAGTCGGTCACGTACCAGCCGGTGCCCTTGAAGTGGAGCGCCGGGGGCGAGAGCACCTTGTGGAGCGGCCCGCCGCACTCCGGGCACTTCTTCAGCGGCTTGTCGCTGAAGCGCTGAATGATCTCCAGGCGATGATGGCACGTATCGCACTCGTACTCGTAGATCGGCACGCCGGACCTCCTTTCAGCCGGCGGGAACGATAGGGGATGAGTCGGTTTTTGTCAAGGCGTTTGACTTTCCCTACCGCCTAGGCTATCCTCATAAACTCTGTCTTTTCGAGCAGTTGGAGGCGCCACGGGCACCCAGCCAGGAGCGGGCAGACAAAGCATGACGGGGTTCGGCCGGGCGGAGTCGGCCGGGCGGCCCTGGGGGTTCACCGTCGAGGTCCAGTCGGTGAACCACCGCTTCCTGGAAGTGCGCGCCCGGCTCCCCCGCCGGTGGAGCGGCCTGGAGCCGAGGGTGCAGCAGGCCGTCCAGCAGCGCTTCGCCCGGGGCCACTTCGAGGTCAAGCTGGAGGAGCGCAGCCAGGAGGGCAGCCGCGCGCTCCGGGTGGACCTGGACCTGGCCCGGCAGTACGTCGAGGCGCTCCGGACGCTCCAGCACTCGCTCGGGCTCCCCGGCGAGGTCACGCTGGAGATGCTGGCCGGGCAGCGGGACCTCGTCGCCGTGGAGGAGGCGAGCGAGAACCTCGACCGGATCTGGGAGGCCCTGGAGCCGGTGCTGGCCGCCGCCCTTGCCGAGCTGGCCGGGATGCGGGCGCGCGAGGGGCAGGCGCTCACCGAGGCGCTCGAGCGGCACCTGGCGGAGGTGGAGGCGGGGCTGGGGCGCGTCCTGGCGCGCGCGCCGGAGGTGGCGGCCGGGCAGCGGGACCGCCTGCGCGAGCGCGTGCGCGAGCTGCTGGATGGCCGGCTCCCCGACCCCGAGCGGCTGGAGCAGGAGGTGGCTCTCCTGGCCGAGCGGGCCGACGTGGCGGAGGAGTGCGACCGGCTGCGGAGCCACCTGGCCCAGTTCCGCCGGGCGCTGAAGGACGCGGGACCCCAGGGGCGGCGGCTGGACTTCCTCCTGCAGGAGATGAACCGCGAGGTGAACACCATCGGCTCCAAGGCGGCCGACGCCGCCATCGCGCAGGAGGTCGTGGACCTCAAGTCCGCCCTCGAGCGACTGCGCGAGCAGGTGCAGAACGTGGAGTGAAGAACAGGGGTCGGGGATCGGGGGCCGGGGGGACCCGGTAATGCGTAACGCGTGACCCATACAGGGCAGGAACACCGTGTCGCGACTGGGCTTCCGTTACGCGTTGCGAGTTACGCGCTGATCTTCGACCACGAACCTCGAACCGGGAACGGCGGGCGGCGCGAGCTTGGCATCCGACGTGCTCAACATCGGGTTCGGCAACGTGGTCCTGCGGGCGCGGGTGGTGGCCATCCTGAGCGCGCGCTCCTCCAAGGACAGCAAGGCGGTCTTCTCCGAGCCGATGAAGCGGCTGCGGGATGACGCGCGCGAGTCGGGCCGGCTGGTGGACGCCACCTGCGGGCGGCGCACGCAGACCCTCATCGTCACCGACAGCGGCCACGTGATCCTCTCGGCCATCCAGTCCAACACGCTGGCCCAGCGGCTGGGCGGCGCCGACGAGGGCCGCGAGGCGTGAGCCGGCACCCCGCGCCGCCCTCCGGGGCGGGAGGCCAGGGGCTGCTCTTCGTCGTGTCCGCGCCGTCGGGGGCCGGGAAGACCTCCCTGTGCGACTGGGCGGCGGGCGCCGTGCCGAACCTGGTGCACTCGGTCTCCTACACGACGCGGGCGCCGCGGGCGGGGGAAGAGGACGGCCGGCACTATCACTTCGTGACGCCCGAGGCGTTCCGCGCCATGCAGGCCGCCGGCGAGTTCGCGGAGTGCGCGGAGGTGCACGGCCATCTCTACGGCACGTCCCGGCGCCTGCTGGAGAAGTACGCGGCCGCGGGCCTCGACGCCATCCTGGACATCGACACCCAGGGGGCGGCGATCCTGCGGAAGGCGTTCCCCGAGGCGGTCGGCATCTTCATCGTGCTGCCCTCCTGGGAGGAGCTGGAGGCGCGCCTGCGCGGCCGGCACAGCGACGCGGAGGCCGAGATCCAGCGCCGGCTGGAGGTGGCCCGCGAGGAGGTCCGGCATTATCGCGAGTACGACTACGTGATCGTGAACGATGTGTTCGCGCGGGCGGCCGAGGCGCTCAAGGCCATCATCCTGGCGGAGCGGCAGCGGAGCCGGCGCATGAATCTCGATTTCTTGACGTCCTGCTGACGTTGTCTCGACGTTCTGCGTTGAGCGTTCCGCCTTGAACGCTCGGTCGACGAGTTGTGGAGTTCGTGTGGAGGAGGAGTGGTGATGGCGCACGTGCCGGTCGAGGACCTCATGGAGCATGTGGACAGCAAGTACCGCCTGGTGATCGTGGCGGCCAAGCGCGCCAAGCAGCTCAACCGCGGCGCCGCGCCGCTGGTGCAGCCGCGCAGCCTGAAGCCGACCTACCAGGCGCTGGAGGAGATCTCCACCGGCAAGCTGGGCTACGAGGTCGAGCCGCTCGCGGGCGAGATGGTGCCCGAGCTGGCCGAGCCGGGCGTGAAGCCCACCTGGTACCGGGCCCTGGGCGCCGAAGAGGTCGTGCCCGAGGAGGCGACGGTGGAGGCGCCGGCCGAGTTCGAAGAGGAGGAGGAGGCCGTGGTGACCCCGGTGGCCGGGGCGGCGGCCGAGGATCTCCTCATGAACGAGTTCGAGGAAGAGAGCCTGGACGAGCTGGGCGAGATCGACCTGAGCGAGAACGAGGAGGCGGAAGAGTAGCCTCCGTGACCCCCATCGTCTCGGTGGTCGGGCGCTCCGGCAGCGGGAAGACGACGCTGCTGGAGAAGCTGATCCGCGAGCTGACGGCGCGCGGCCGGCGCGTGGGCACGGTGAAGCACCACGTGCACGGCCGCGTGCAGGTGGACGTGCCCGGCAAGGACTCGTGGCGACACCGCCAGGCGGGCGCGGTGGCCGTGAGCCTGGCGTCCCGCGAGGAGCTGTTCCTGATCCGGGACGTCCCGCAGGAGCCCGCCCTCGCCGAGATCGCCCACCGGCTGCTCTTCGACGTGGACATCGTCCTCGGCGAGGGCTTCCGGTCCGCGCCCGGCCCCAAGATCGAGGTGAACCGCGCCGCGCTGGGCGTGCCCCTGCTCTGCGGCGCGGGCGACGAACTGGTGGCCGTCGTCGCGGACTGGGCCACCCGCGCACCCGTGCCGCACTTCGGCCTCGAGGACACCGCGCCCCTCGCCGAGTTTCTCGAGCGGACCTTCCTGCCGTCCGGACCCCCGCCCCTGGTGGAGCTCCTGGCCGGGGGCCGGCGCATCGGCCTGGACCCCGCCGCCGCGGCCGGGCTGGCCCGCGCCCTGGAGGGGCTCGTCGGGCCGGAGGCCGGGCCGGTGGAGCTGCGGCTGCGGCCGGGCCTCTTCGGCTCATGACCTCCCTCGAGCCTCCCGCGCCAGACGCTCCTGCCCCGCACGCTTCCGCCACGCCGGAGGAGGCCCGCCCGCGGCTCCTCACGGCGCGCTGGGTCTTCCCCATCGTCGGCCCCCCCATCCGGGACGGGGCGATACGCATCGAGGGGCAGCGCATCGTCGCGGTCGGGCGCCGCCGGGATGTCCCGGGGGCGGGGGCGGCCCGCGAGGAGCTGGGGGACGCGGCCATCCTGCCCGGGCTGGTGAACTGCCACGCGCACCTGGAGCTGGGCGCCGTGGGCCGCGTCGCCGCGTCCAGCTTCGTGGGCTGGCTCCTGGAGGTCCGCGCGCGGCGCGCGGCCTTGCCGCCCCCGGCCCATGCCGCCGCGGCGGCGGCCGGCGCGCGGGCCCTCCTGGCCGGCGGCGTGACCTGCGTGGGCGACGTGAGCACGGCCGGCCGGAGCCTGGCCGGCCTCGCGGCGGCCGGACTCCGCGGGGTGGTCTACCGCGAGGTCCTCGGCGTGGAGCCGGAGCGGGCGGCGGCCGCCCTGGAGGCGGCCCGGGCCGACCTCGCGGCCATGGCGGGCAGCGGTGGGCCGCTGCTCCGGGCCGGCCTCTCGCCCCACAGCCCCTACGCCTGCTCGGAGGCCCTGCTCCGCGGCGCCGCCCGCCTGGCCGCCCGCGTCCGGGTGCCGCTGTGCATGCACGTGGCCGAATCCCGGGAGGAGCGCGAGTACCTCGCCGCCGGGACGGGCGATATCCCGGCCCGCCTCTACCCCGCGGTCGGGGCCGCGCCGCCGCCCCGGCGGCCGGCCGGGAGCCCGCTGGCGTACCTGGACGCGCTGGACGCCATCCCGGCGCAGAGCCTCCTGGTGCACGCGGTCCATCTGGAGGCGGGCGACCTCCCGCGCCTCCAGGGGCGGCGGGCCGGCGTGGCCCACTGCCCGCGGAGCAATGCGCTCCTGTCCGGTGGGGTGGCGCCGGTTCCCGCCCTCCTGGCCGCGCGCGTTCCCGTGGGCCTGGGGACCGATTCGCTGGCGGGCGTGGCCAGCCTCGACCTCTGGGACGAGATGCGCGCCGCGCTCGCCGCGCAGGCCGGCGGGCTGGAGGCCCGCGCGGTGCTGCGCATGGCCACCCTGGGCGGGGCGGCGTGCCTGGGGCTGGACCGGTGGGTGGGGAGCCTCGAGCCGGGCAAGCAGGCCGACCTCGTGGCCGTGTCCGCCGCCGCGGTCACCCCCCAGGCGCCGGAGGCCTCGCTCCTGGCCGGCACCACCGCCGCCGATGTGCGGCTGGTGCTGGTCGCCGGCGCGCCCCGGATCGCCCGCCTGGAGGGAGCGCCGGTATGCCGCTGAGGCTGGGCCGCGTGCGCTACATCAACTGCGAGCCGGTCTACTACGCCATCGAGCACGGCCTGGTGCCTGCGGACTGCGCGGTCTTCGACGGGACGCCGGCCGAGCTGAACGAGCGGCTGCGGGCGGGCGACCTGGACGTCTCCGTCGTCTCGGCCATGGAGGCCGCCCTGCGTCCCGAGCGCTACCTCCTCCTCCCGGACCTGGCGATCGCCTGCGACGGCCCGGTGGAGAGCGTGCTGCTCGCCAGCCGGATGCCCATTCCCGAGCTTGACCGACGGGAGGTTGCCCTCACGCGGCACTCCCTCACCTCGGTCTACCTGGTGCGCCTCCTGCTGGACAAGGCCTACGCCGTCCGCCCGCGCTTCCTGGCCGAAGGGGACGCGGCCGCGCCGGTCGCGCGGCTGGTGATCGGCGACGAGGCGCTGACCCAGGGCCCCACCTCCCCGTACCGTCTGGACCTGGGCGAGGGCTGGAAGGCCTTCACGGGGCTGCCCTTCGTCTTTGCCGTCTGGGCGGTGCGCCGGGAAGCCTGGGCCAGCCGCGCGGAGGAGGTGCGCCGGCTGCACGCCGCGCTGCTCGCCTCCAAGACCGCCACCCGCGACCACCCGGAGGCCATGGTGGCCCTGGCCCGGCTCCGCACCGGCTTGCCGGAGGCCGCCTGCCGCCGCTACCTGAGCGAGCGCCTGTCCTTCGAGCTCACGCCCCGGCACATCGAGGGCCTGACCACCTTCCTGCGCCTGCTGACGGATGCCGGGGCCCTCCCGGCCCAGCCATGGCTGGAATTCATTCCCTCCTGAGCCGGAGGCCGGATGGCTGCCAACCTGCGGTTCGTCCACATGTCCGATCTCCACATCCTGGGCACGGCGGGCGAGCGGGCCCACGGCGCGGACACCGAGGGCATCCTGCGGGAGGCCGTGCCGCGCATCAACGCCCTGCGGCCCGACTTCGTGGTGGCCACGGGGGACCTGAGCGGGGACGGGTCCCCGGCCTCCTACCGGCGGCTGGCGGAGCTGCTCCGGCCCCTCGCCGCCCCGCTCTACGCCTGTCCCGGGAATCACGACGACCGCGAGCTGCTCCGGCGGCTGCAGCCCGAGGTCCCCCCGGCCGGGCGGCTGCACCAGGCGCTCGAGGCGGGCGGGCACCGGTTCCTGCTCCTCGATTCCCTGGAGCCGGGCAAGGAGGGGGGACGCCTGGGCGACGAGGAGCTGGCCTGGCTCGCCGCGGAGCTGGGACGGCGGCCGGCGGCGCCGACCTGGGTCTTCCTCCACCACCAGCCCATGCCCGTCCACGTGCGCTGGCTCGACCGCATCGGCCTGCTGGACGGGGAGGCGCTGCTCGACCTCCTGGCCCGCCACCCGCACGTCCGGGGCGTGGGGTACGGCCACGTGCACCTGCCCCGGCGCTGGCGCTACGGGGCGGCCCTCTTCGCCTCCGTGCCGGCCCTGGCGTTCCAGGTGTCTCCGCTCAGCCAGGAGCCCGAGGTGACGCTCGGCCCGCCCGGCTTCCGCCTGGTGGAGATCGGCAACGGCGAGGTCCGCGACTGGCTGCACTACCTGGACGGCCACGTGGTGGCCGAGCCGCGACTCGGCGCCACGCCCGTGTACGTGCGCTGAGAG
>JBHGAX010000230.1:0-9050 GCA_041946635.1 Methylomirabilales bacterium (SeqCode) | reverse complement strand
CGTAACGCGTAACCGATGGGACACGGGGAGGAGAGTCGGTGTCGTGGCTACGGGTTACGTTTCACGCGTTGTGTTTAGAAGTGCACCCGCACCCGCCCCTCCGCCTCCACCTGGCCGTGGACGTCGCGGCCGGAGGCGAGGTTCTTGACCCGGATGACCTGGCCGGCCCGGCCCTCCTCGCGCGCCTCGCCGGGGCTCATGGCCCGCACCCCGCGCCCCTCGGCCACCAAGACGACCAGGTCGCCGCGGCGCACGAGCGGGGCCAGCTCCAGCATGGCGGGCTGGACCGCCTCCCCCGCCGCCACCCCGCGGAGCGCACGCCGCCCCACCACGCCCTCCAGGCCGGCCGGCGCCTCGCCGGGGGCCGTGACCTCGCGGCGCTCCAGCCTCACGTCGTCGGGGCCGATCACCGCGTGCCGGGGGATGGGCCGCGCGGCCACCACCACGTCGGTCCGGCGCGACAAGCGCACGGCCACGCGCACCGTGCGGGCCGGCTCGCCGTCCACCCAGACCTCCACCGTCGCCCCGAGGGAGCCCAGCCGCGGCGCGCCCGCCCGGCGCTGCACCTTGAGGCTCACGGCGCCGAGGGGCAGCAACAGGTCCGGCACGCTCCCGGCGGCGCGCACGCTGAGGCGATCCGCCTCCTCGCCCTGCTCCGCCAGGAGCTGCGCCCGGACCGCCTCGACCAGCGCCTCGCCGGGCAGGGTCTGGCTGGCGGCGGTGACCGTCACGGCCGGCGGCCCGTCCAGCGCCACGGCGGCCAGGTCCACCTGCTGCCAGCGGAGACGCGCCTTGATGTAGGGCAGGTCAATCGCGCGGGACAGCCCGGGCAGCGGGGCCCGCCCCACCTCCAGGGCGGCGAGGCGTGCGGCCAGGGCGGGGTCGGCCGCGGCGATGTCCGCGATCTCCCCCAGGCGGACCTCCGTCTGGCGGACGGTGGCAGCCGGACGGATCGAGACGACGGCCCGCGGGCCGGCCGCCGGGCGCTCGACGCGCTCCGTGGGCGGCGGGGCCGCCGCCGGCGCGCCGGGCGCCGCCGCCAGCGCGAGGGCCACCAGGAGGCTCGCCAGCGCCCGGCTCATCGCCGCAAGTTGTTGGCGAGCTGGAGCATCTCGTCGGCCGACTGCACGGCCTTGGAGCCCGCCTCGTACGCCCGCTGGCCGATGATGAGGTTCACCATCTCCTCCACCACCTTCACGTTCGACATCTCGATGAAGCCCTGGGACAGCGTGCCGAAGCCCTGGCTGCCCGGCGCCCCGGTGGTGGCGGTGCCGGAGGCCGGGGTCGGCAGGTACAGGTTCCGCCCGATGGCCTGCAGGCCGGCCGGGTTCGCGAAGCGCGCCAGCTCGATCGTGCCCACCTGCTGCGGGGCGGCGTTGCCGGCCAGCGTCACGGCCACCGCGCCGTCGGTGCCGATGGAGATGCTCTGGGCCTCGGCCGGGATGCTGATCTCCGGCTGCAGGGCGAAGCCGTCCGGGTTGACCAGCCGGCCGTTGGCGTCGCTCCGGAAGGAGCCGGCCCGCGTGTAGGCGGTGGAGCCGTCCGGTCGGATCACCTGGAAGAAGCCATCCCCCTCGATTACCAGGTCGAGCGGGTTCCCGGTCTGCTGGAAGTCGCCCTGCGAGAAGATGCGCTGCGTGGAGACCGGGCGCACCCCCGAGCCCACCTGGATGCCGGTGGGCGCCTCCGCCCCCTGCGCCGTGGTGGCGCCGGGGACGCGGGGGGTCTGGTAGAGCAGATCCTGGAAGTCCACCCGGCTCCGCTTGAAACCGGCCGTGTTCACGTTCGCCAGGTTGTTCGAGGTGGTGTCGATGTTGAGCTGCTGGGCGGCCATGCCGGTCGCCGCGGTGAACAAGGCGCGGATCATGCGGATCTCCTCGAAGCGACATCCGTCGGATCGGTCCGATCGGTCGGATCGGTCCGATCGCGGTTCACGCCCTCCCCAGCTCGTTGGCCGCCTGTCCCGCGGTCTGGTCCAGCTGCTGGATGGTTTTCTGGTAGGCCTCGTAGCTGCGGACCGTGGCCAGCATCTCGACCATGGCACGGACCGGGCTGACGTTGGAGCCCTCCAGGTGGCCCTGCACCACGCGGGGCGCGGGCAGGTCCTCGGGCGGCCGGGCGCCGGGCGCCGGCGCGAAGAGGTTGCCGCCGATCTTTGCCAGGCCGGCGCCGTCCGGCCCCGCCACGACGCGCAGGCGGCTGCCGTCCGGGAGCGCGCCCGCCTCGCCGACCCGCAGGCCGGCCTCCGGGATGCGCACGGGCCCCGCGCTGCCGAGCACCCGGAACCCCTGGGCGGTCGCCAGGAAGCCCTCGGGATCGCGCGTGAAGTTGCCGGCCCGCGTGTACCGCTCGCCCTGCGGCGTCTCCACGACGAAGAGGCCCGGGCCGTCGAGCGCCAGGTCGAGGGCATTGCCGGTCGGCTTCAGCACGCCGGCCGCCGGGTCCAGCACCAGGCGGCCCGGCTGGATGGTCGCGCCGCTGCCGATTGGGCTCGCGCCGGACGGGGGAGCGGCCGATGCATCTATCGTCAGGAGGTCGGCCTTGAAGCCGGGCGTCTCCACGTTGGCCAGGTTGTTGGCCAGCGTGTCCAGCTTGGCCTGGTGGGCGACCATCCCCGATGCGGCGGTGTAGAGCCCGGCGATCATGGCACCTCCGTGCACGGGCCCACCCCACAGCAACCTGGGTGCCACGCGCCGGCCGGGTGCAAAGGACCGCGGAATCGCGCGGTTGTCGCCGTCCCGCGCAGGCCCCGCCCGCCCAGGCGGCAAGTCTTGCCGCCCCGGCCGCGCCTGCTTGCCGCCCGCGCCCCCTGTCCCGATCGCCACGCAGAAGACGCCAGGCCACATGGAGCCCGGCTCCTGTGTCCTGGCGTCTTCGCCTTACCCCGCGGCTGGGCCGGATGCCGGACTCGCCCGTCAGCGGCCCTTGCCGAACTGGCTCAGCAGCTGGTCCACGAGAGCCTGGTCGCAGAGCGCCGACTCGTCCCGCGCGCAGGTCGCCAGGATGGGATCCGCGGCGGGCTCGCCGCCGGCATCCTCCAGGCGGAACATCACCAGGAGCTGCAGCAGCCGCGACTCCACCTCGGCGACCAGCGCGATCAGCTTCTGGATCTTCTGGGTGGTCAGGTCCTGGAACTCCATGGCGGCCATGATGTCCATGGCGCGGCTCTGCGAGCGCCGGTGCACGTCCCGCACGTCCTCCAGCCCGCCGGCCAGCTCGGCGAGCACGGTCCGGGTGGCCGGATGGCGCAGGCCTTCCTGCAGGCGGCTGAGCCCCTGCTCCACCTTGGTCTGCTCCTCCACCAGGTGCTCCGTCTCCTCCAGCACGCGGTTGGTGGCGTCCTCGGTCGTCCGGATGATCTCCGCCAGGTGCTCCGCGACCTTGGGGATCTCGCGCGAGGAGCCCTTCACGGTGGGGTCCAGCGTCTGCAGGTTCCGCAGCGTGTGGTTGATGTAGAACGCCAGCTCGCCGATGATGCCGCGGGCCCGCACGGTGACCGTCTGGTGGAAGTTGCCCTCGGCCATGCCCCTGGCTGCGGCCAGGAGCTGCTGCAGCTCTTCCTGAAACATCTGGTCGCTCGGCCCCCCCGGTTGCATGCTCGCCTCCTTTTCCGCGCGCGCCCCCGCCTTCTCGCTCGCTACGCATCACGGGTCACGTTCTTACGTCGTACGTCTTCGTCAGGATCCGGATCTCCACCCGGCGGTTGCGGGGCTCCCCCCGCACGGCGTCGTTCGGGTAGAGCGGCTTGTGCTCTCCCAGGCCGCGGGCGGCCAGGCGCAGGGGCGAGATGCCGTGGGCCTCGCCCAGGTAGCGGACCACCGCGGTGGCCCGGGCGACGGACAGCTCCCAGTTGGAGGGGAACTGCAGCGAGCGGATGGGCAGCGTGTCCGTGTGCCCCTCCGCCTCGATGCCGTTGGGCAGGCCGCCCACCACGCCCGCCAGGCGATCCAGGATGCGCCTGGCCCGATCGGTCAGATCCGCCTTGCCGCGCTCGAAGAACACCGCGTCCTGGAACCGGAGCACAATGGCGTCGCGCGTCGCCTCGATCTGGATCCGCCCGGCCCCGACGTCCTCCGCCAGCTGCGCGCGCAGCGCCTCGACCAAGGCACCCACGGGATCCGGGGCCGGCAGGCTCTGCGGCCCGGCGGCCGGCACCTGGGCCGGGGTGCCGAAGGCGCCGCGGATCGAGAGCGCGATGGCCTGGTACCGCTTGGCGTCCACCTTGGAGATGGCGTACATGATCACGAAGAACGCCAGGAGCAGCGTGATCATGTCCGCATAGGTGAGCAGCCAGCGCATGCTCCCGCTGCTGTCGTGCCCCTCACTCATCCGTCCCCTCGCGCCGCGCACCGCTCATTGGCCCTGAGTCCGAGCTACGAGCCATGCGCCACGAGCTGCGGCCCCGTCGCCGCCTGCGACCGCCCGGCCGCCTCGGGATAGTAGGCCTCCAGCCGCAGCGCCAGCATGTGCGGGTTCTGCCCGGCCTGGATACCGAGGATCCCCTCCAGCACCATGGCGCGCTGGAAGGCCTCTTCCTCGCTCTTGGCGCGCAGGTTGCCCGCCAGGGGCAGGAAGAGCACGTTGGCGCTGAAGATGCCGTACAGCGTGGCGATGAAGGCCACCGCGATGCCTTCCCCCAGCCCCTCCGTACCCTCGCCCAGGCGCGCCAGCACGTGCACCAGGCCGAGCACCGTGCCGATGATGCCCATGGTGGGCGCATACCCGCCCATGCTCTCCAGCAGGGCGATCCCGCGCTGGTGCCGCCGCCGCATGGCGCCGATCTCCGCCTGGAGGATCTCCCGCACGCTCCGCTCGTCCGCCCCGTCCACGATCAGGCGGATGCCGCGCGCCAGGAAGGCGTCCGTCTCCGGGGCCTGCCCCATCCCCTCCAGCGCCAGGATGCCGTCGCGCCGCGCCCGCTGCGCCGCCGCGATGAGCGCGCTGATCAGCGCCGGCGAGTCCGCGCCCACCCAGCCGAACAGCGCCTTCTTCACCAGGAGCGGCAGCCGCAGGACGTCCCCCACGGTCGTGCTGACCATGGCCGCGCCCAGGGTGCCTCCGCCAATGATGCAGACGGCCGACAGGTTGGCGAAGGCCAGCAGGCTGCCGCCGTCAATCAGCACGGAGCCGGCGATGCCCGTGAGTCCGAGTCCCAGCCCGAGCGGGATGCCGATGTCTATTCGCATGGCGTCAGATTCGTTTTCGGGTTGCGGCGTCCCAGCGGCTTCCTGGCACGTCACACGTGCGACGCGAGGAACACGAACCGAGCGCCGTCGTTACATCTTACGTGGTACGCACTACGGGTCAGTCGAACCTCGTCCCCCAGCGCTCGAAGGTGCTTCGCTCGTCCACCATCCGGATGCCGTAGCAGCGCACGCCCTTGCTGATGGTCGCCTTCCGGAACTCCTCCTGCAGCGACTGGCTGAGGTTGATGATGTGGATGACGCCGTCCGGGTGGTGCTTCGCCAATTCGTCGTAGACGTCGGACAGGATCTCGTACAGGTTGTAGTGCGCCTGGCGCAGGCCCTGACAGTCAATCACGATCTCCCGCTTGCCCTCGCGGATCAGCGCCAGGAGCTGCTTGCGCAGCTCGGGCGACCGGGCCGCGTCCAGCTGCCCGGCCCAGACCGCGAACCCGACGGCCTCCAGCGACTCCACCAGCAGCGGGCGCTTCGGGCATTTCTGGTACTCCTTGCCCTCGATGGCGATCCAGCCCCCCTTGTTCTGGCCGTCCAGGCAGTTGCCCTGCTTCAGGCAGTAGTAGCCGTTGCGGTAGGCCTTGGCGAACATGCACTTGTTGGTCAGCTCCTCGAACCGGCTCTGCTGATCCATCTTCTGCATCTCGCGCCGCTCGACCGCCTCCCGGATGGCGCGCTCCATCGCCTCCTGCGACGCCTCCATGGGGATGCAGCCACCCGCCCCGTGCGCGAAGAGCAGCTCGTTGGTGGTGTCCAGCGCCGCCTCGTCGCTCAGCAGGACGAAGCAGTTGGCCTCGCGGCCCAGCCGCTGGTAGGCCGCGAGCAGGCCGGCGGTCGTGGGGCTCGCGGCATCCGCCAGCACCACCTTGGGCCGCTGGTCTGCCACCGCCTTCAGGAACGCCGCCTCCTGGTCCTCGCACACGACCGTCTGGAAGCGGGCCAGGCGCGGCTCCAGCTTGGCCAGGAGCGCCGGCCCCACCACCAGGAGCCGCCCGTCGATCAGCGAGCGCGCGTCCTCGCCCAGGAAGGTGCGCAGCCGGGAGTCCACGTCCATGAGCTTCAGCGGCTTGCGAAAGTACGCGACGGCCCCGTACTGCTTGGCGTCGATGATCGTCTCCAGCGTGGGATAGCCGGTGATCAGGAAGAACCCCAGCTTCGGATTACCGGAGCAGACCTGTTCGGTTCCGAGCTACGCCTTACGTGTTACGTGGTCTCGCTCTCCGCCTCCGCCGCCGGCAGCTGGATCACCACGCGGGTCCCGCCCGCCGCGCCCGGCTCCACGGTCAGCCGGCCCCCGTGCGCCTCGATGATGTCGCGGCAGATCTTCAGGCCGATGCCCATGCCCCGCTTGGCCGGCTTGGTGGTGAAGAAGGGGTTGAAGACGAGCGGCATGTGCTCGGCCGAGATGCCGACCCCGTCGTCCTCCACCTCCACCTGGACCCGGTCCGCGTCGCCCGGGCCCCCGGGCAGGCGGCGGGTCCGGACGCGCACGCGCCCGTCCTCGGCCGTGGCCTCGCGCGCGTTCAGGAACAGCTCCAGGAGCGCCTGCTCCCAGGCGCCGCGATCCAGCTGCACAAGCGGCAGCTCGGGCGCCAGGTCCTTCTGGACGCGCAGCCGCCGGCAGACCGGATGGTACTGGAGCAGCAGCAGGATCCGGCGCACGCTCTCGTTCAGATCGGTGGCCCGCCGGTCCCCCGGCCGGCCCTGGGCGTAGTCCAGCAGCGTCTGGATGCTCTGCGAGATGCGATCCACGCAGCTCTCCAGCGTGGCCAGCGGCTCCAGCAGGCGCGGCGGCAGGGGCTGCAGGCGCAGGAGCTGCAGGTGGTTGCTGATGATGCAGAGCGGGTTGTTGATGTCGTGCGCGATGCCTCCCGCCAGGAGGCCCACCGAGGCCATGCGCGAGGACTGCACCAGCCGCGCCACCGCCCGCTGCTGCTCCTCCCCGTCGCCCGGATCTGCGGGCGCCCCCGGCTCTCCGCTCAGCTCGGCCACGCTGACCGGCGCCCGCCGCTCGGCCACGCGGGCCAGCAGCGCGTCGGGCACCCCCGCCGCCGGGAGGCCCACCTGGCTGGCCACCACGAAGCCGCCGTCCGGCTGGCGGGTCCAGATGGCGGCGGCCCGCACGCCCAGGTGCTGCGCGGCGGCCTGGACCACCACGCGCAGCACCTCCGCGCCCTCCAGCCGCGCGCTCACCGTGCGCGCGGTCTCCACCAGCAGGCCGAGGTCGGCGATGCGCCGCGCCAGGACCAGCTCGCTCTGGCGGCGAGCCTTCTCCGTGAGGAGCAAGTTGTCGATGCACTCGGCCGCCTGCCGCGCCAGCACCGCGACCAGCAGCAGCTGCTGCTGCTCCACCGCGTCCGCCGGCAAGTCGGTCGTCACCAGCAGGATCCCGACCGCGCGGCGGCCCGTGGCCAGCGGCACCAGGACGAGGTTGGCCCCCGGCTGCGCCCCCGCCACCATGGTGGGCCTGCGGAGCCCCACTGCCCAGGCCAGCACGCCCGAGGCCGCCTGCGCCTGGAGATCCTCCCGCACCGCGGCCTCCGCCTCCGCCGGCTCCGCACGCAGCGGGCGAAAGGCGCGGCCGTCCGCGTCCAGGAGTGCGAGCAGCATCGCGCGCGCCGGCAGGATGCCCCGCATCTCCTCGAACAGCACGCAGCCCACGTCCTCCACGCTGCCGCTCCGGTCCAGGCCTTCCGAGAAGGCCGACAGGCGCGTGATGCGGTCCAGCGACTCCTGGATGGCGCGGTTTGCCTCCTCCAGCACCGCCACCCGCCGGCGCGCATTCTGCAGCTCATCCGTGAAGTCGGCGGAGAGCCGCCGCGCCAGGGCCCCCCGCCCTTCGTCGCGTGGGGAGCGACCGGGCCTCGCGCCCATGTCAACGGGCATGGGCCGTCCCCGGGACCTGCTCGTCCGGTAGCGAGCTGAGCAGGATCTCGCGTGCGTCGGCGTACTGGCCCTCCAGCTCATCGAGGAGCGGACCCAGCACGGCGGGCGGCAGGCCCAGGCGCGCCCAGGCCTCGGCCTGCAGCGCGGGCACCGCGTCGTCGCCGCCGGAGCCGAGCGCCAGGGCCCGCGCCAGGATGTCGCCGAGGTGCACCAGCGCCGCCTCCCGCTTGGCGATGGGCGCCCGCTCGGGCCGGTGGTGGTGGCCGATCGCCTCGCTCAGCCGCACCGGCAGTCGCCAGCGCTCGGCCAGGAGCTGCCCCACGTGGTCGTGCGTGAAGCCCAGCAGCTTCTGCTCCGCCACCCGCAGGGGCACGTCCGCCGCCCGGGCGTGCCCCAGGGCGCGCAGGAAGTCCCGGCGCAGGAACTGAAACAGCACCAGCTTCCCCACGTCGTGCAGGAGTCCGCCCACGAAGACCTCTTCCCGGTCCTCGTAGCGCATGGAGCGCGCCAGGAGCCCCGCCGCCACGCCGGCGGCCAGGGCGTGCTCCCACAGGCTGGCCGGGGAGAACTCCGCGTGCTCCTCGCCGCCCAGCACGTCCACCACCGTGGCGGTGAGTAGCAGGTTGCGCACGGGCTGAAAGCCGAGGATGGTCACGGCCTCGGTGACCGTGGCGATGCGGCGCGGGAAGCCGTAGAACGGCGAGTTCACCAGCCGCAGCAGGCGCGCCGTCAGGGCCTGGTCGTCCAGGATGAGCCGCGAGAGCTGCAGGGCGGAGGTCTTGGGGTTGCTCATCAGGTCGTTCACCCGGAGCACGACCGTGGGGAGCGAGGGCAGCGAGTCGATGTGCTCCAGGAGGCGATCCAGATGTGCCGGCATCACGCCCTCCGCCCCGGCTCGTAGCCGGGATCGCTGGCCAGCCGCCGGGCCAGGAGCGCGGTGGCGATCCGCTGGATCTCGGCCATCAC
>JBHGAX010000023.1:0-20720 GCA_041946635.1 Methylomirabilales bacterium (SeqCode) | reverse complement strand
CTGGCCGGTCCCTCGGCCCCTCTCCTGACGTCCAGGCTGGACGGCGCGCAGCTGCACGTCTTCCCCTGCGACCTCCCGCACCTCCGCCGGGTGCTCTCGGACGTCGCCCCGGCCTTCGCGCCGGTCGCGCCCGACCGCCCCGGCCTCGGGCTGGGCTGCCGCATGGGCGTGCTCGACCTGCCCGCGGCCCTGCAGGCCATCCGCCGCTTCGGCCTGTGCGCCTCCGCCATCCAGAGTTCGGTCTACCGCGAGCTGGCCCCGCTCGCGGACCTCCTGAGCTTCCCGGCGCCGTCGATCGAGCTGCCCGGCGTGGGGCTCGTGCCCCTCGGCCATACCGGCTCCTCCATCACCGGACAGTTCGTGGCCATGATGGCGGGGCGCATCGCCCTGGGCGATGCCACGCCCATCGCCGCGGACGCCGACCACCTGCCGCTGCGCGGCCGCTCCCGGGAGGCCCGGCGGCTGGCCGCTCGCCTGGTGCGCGAGGCGGCCGACCGCACGCTCTTCACGCTGGATCCCCACTTCTGCCTCTACGGCGGGGGCGCGCCGCCGGCGGGCGGCGTGAGCGAGGCGCTGGCGCGCCGCTGCTCGGCGGGGGAGCGCCGGGAGCTGCTGGTCCGATACGCGGAGAAGCGGTTTCGCCTGCCGGACGGGGCCGGCGGGCCGGACCACCAGGTGGCGTTCAGCCGGGCGGAGGCCGAGGACAGCATCCTGCGCTTCGCCGATCCGCTGGAGCTCGTCGCCGAGACCTGCGACGAGATCCGGGCCGCGCGCGCCGGACGCCCCTTCGCGGTGGAGGTGTCGGTGGACGAGGTGCCCGGGCTCACGGAGCCGCACCACTTCTACTACCTGGCCGCGGAGCTGCGCCGCCGCAACATTCCCGTCTTCTCGCTGGCGCCCGGCCTCGGCTTCAGCAAGCTGGACGTGGATGTCCGGGATCCGCAGGGCGCCTTCCAGGCCCGGGTGCGCATCCTGGAGGCCATTGCCCGGAGATTCGGCATGGTCATGGGCATCCACTCCGGCGACGGCAAGAGCGTCCGGACGCGCCGGGTCCTCGCCGCCGCCACCCGGGGCAACTTCTGGTACAAGATCTCGCCGGACCGCCAGCGGAACTTCTTCCGCGCCCTCGCGCTCTGCCCCGAGGGGTCCGAGGGGCGGCGGCTCTTCCACGAGGTCTACCGGGGGAGCCTGGCGCGCGCGCTGGAGCTGGCGGCGCAGGCGGCGGGCCAGACGGCCGCGGTCGCCCGGGACACGCTGGGACTGGTGCTGAAGGGCGGTGGCCTGGCGCGGGAGCTGGCGCGCGAGCTGGAGGCCGTGCTGCACGGGCCGGGCCCCAAGCGCAGGGCGTGCGCGGCGTTCGCGGCGCGGCTGGCCGGCGCCTCCCCCCGGCAGGCGCCCGGAAGCCTGGACGACCACCTGATCCACGACTACGCCTTCGCCATGGTGGGCGAGCGCGACCGCCGGGGCCGCTTCCTGCATCGCGGCCGCTTCTACGGCCTGCCGCCCGAGGCGCTGCGCATCTACCGGCGGCTGGACAGCGCCTACCTCCGCGACCTGGTCCGCTCCCTGGGCCTGGACAAGAGCAGGGACTGAATCATCCGCAGATTACGCAGATTACGCAGATTCTCAGAGCACGACGGCCTCTGGGACGCCCCGAGGCCGTCGCTGTTCATGCGGTCCGGAATCTGCGTGAATCTGCGTAATCTGCGGATCAATCCGTTCTATGGCATGAAGGTGCGGGGCAGGAAGGTCACGATCTGCGGGAAGAAGGTGATGAAGGCCAGCGCCACGGTCATCGCGCCCACGAAGGGCCATACATAGGGCATGGCGTCGTCCAGGCTCGTCCGCCCGACCTTGCAGGCGGCGATCAGGTCCACCCCGACGGGCGGAGTGTTCGCGCCAATGGCGAGATTCACGGTGACCATCACGCCAAAGTGGATCGGGTCCATGCCGAGCCCCGTGACCAGCGGCATGAGCACCGGCACGACGATGATGATGATGGCGATGGTCTCCATGAACGTGCCGAGGATGAGCAGCAGGAGATTGATGAGCACGAGCAGCGCGTAGTAGTTCCGGGTGATCGCCAGGAAGAATTCGGCCATGCGCTGGGGGATCTGCTCGGCCGCCAGGATCCAGCCAAAGAGCGCGGCGGCCGAGATGATGAACAGGATGATCCCGGTGGTGAGCGCGACCTGGAGGAAGATGCTCCACAGCTGGCGGGGCGAGAGCGTGCGGTAGACGGCCATGCCCAGCGCCAGGGCGTAGACCGACGCGACCGCAGCGGCCTCCGTGGCCGTGAACACCCCGCTGACGATCCCGCCGATGATGATCACCGGCGTCAGCAGGGAGAGAAAGGCGCGCCGGAACGTGGCCGCGACCTTTCGCGGTGAAAACGGCTCGCCGGGCGGCAGGTGCATGCGCTTGGCGTAGACCCAGGCCAGGGCCATGAGGCACCCCCCGGTGAACACGCCGGGGATGAAGCCGCCCATGTACAGCTTCCCGATGGAGGTGCCGGTGGTCACCCCCAGGATGATCATGACGATGGAGGGCGGGATCACGGTGCCCAGCGAGCCGGCGCAGCCGAGCAGGCTGGCGGAGAGGCCCTTGCGGTACCCCTGCTTGTCCATGGCGGGCAGGAGCAGCGACCCGATGGCGGTCACGTCCGCGACGCCGGAGCCCGAGATGGCCCCGAAGAACATGCAGGAGATGACCATGACCATGGCCAGCCCGCCGGCGATCCGGCCCACCAGCGCATCCGCGAACGCGATGATGCGCGTGGTGATGTCGGCCTCCGACATGATCATGCCGGCCAGCAGGAAGAGCGGGATGGCGAGCAGGGGAAAGGAGTCGATGCCCAGGGTCATCTGCTGGGCGATGATGGCGGGCGAGACGCCGGCGTAGAGCAGCACGTAGAGCACGGCGGACAGGCCGATGGACACGGAGATCGGCACGCCCAGGACGACCGCCAGGAAGAAGGTCCCGACGAGCGCGAGCACCGGCTACTCCCGCAGCCGGCGCAGATCCTCGAGGATCTGCAGGGCGAGGTAGAGCGCCATGAGGGCGGCGCCCACGGGCAGCGCCACGTAGACCGCCGCCATGGGGAGCTGCAGGGCCGTGGAACGGTGGGCCGCCGTGATCCGGGTGACCAGGCTCCCGCTGTAGACCAGCACGCCGAGGAAGGCGAGCATCAGCCCGTTGGCCAGCAGGTGCGCCAGGCGGCGCGCCCGGGCGGGCAGCCGGTTCACGACCAGCGTGATGTTGATGTGGGCCTCGTCGCGCTGGGCCACCGCGGCCGCCAGGAAGCTCATCCAGATCAGCAGGTAGCGCGGCAGCTCCTCGGACCAGAACAGCGGCTGGCGGAGCAGGTACCGGAAGAGCACCTGGAGGAACACCACCACGGCGATGGCGGCGCTCAGTCCGATGAGCAGCCGCTCCACCAGCCAGGTGAGTCGCCGGATGAGCGGGGAATTCAGCATGGCCAGGAAACCGCCCGGGGCGGGGACAGCGGCTCCCCGCCCCGGGTCGTGAGTGCGGCCGTAACGCCGCCGCCTACTTCCGCGCCTTCTCGATCAGCTCGAAGACATCCTTGCCGAAGACGTCCTCGTACTGCTTCCACACGGGCGCCACCGCCTGCTTGAACAGCGCGTTGTTCGGCGCGTTCACCTGCATGCCCTTGGCCTTGAGCTTGGCGAGGAAGTCGTCGCTGGACTCCTGGACCATCTTCCGCTGCTTGTCCCGCCAGGTGAGGGCGGCCTTCTGCACGGCCTGCTGGTCGGCGGGGCTGATCCGCTCCCAGACGCTCTTGGCCATGACCAGCGTGGCCGAGGACCAGATGTGATTGGTGAGCGACAGGTACTTCTGCACCTCGAAGAAGTTGCTGCCGAAGATGATGGCCAGGGGGTTCTCCTGGCCGTCCACCGCGCCCTGCTGGAGGGCGGAGTACAGCTCGGCGAAGGCCATGGGGACCGGCAGCGCGCCCAGGGCCTTGAAGGTGTCCAGCCGGATCTTGTCGGGCGTCACCCGAAGCTTCAGGCCCTTCAGGTCCTCCGGCGTGCTGATGGCGCGCTTGCTGTTGGTGATGTGCCGGAAGCCGTTCTCCCACCAGGCCAGGCCCTTCACCCCCTTGCGCTCCAGCAGGCCGAAGAGCTTCTGGCCCAGCTCGCCGTCGAAGGCCCGGTAGGCGTGCTGGTGATCGGTCCAGGCGTAGGGCAGACCCTCCGCCCCCATCTTCGGCTCGATGTTCTGGAAAGACGCGCCGCCGATGAGCCCCATCTCGATGGTCCCGAGCTGCAGCCCCTCGATGGCCGCCGTCTCGGTGCCGAGCTGGGAGTTGGGGTACACGCGGATCTCCACGCGCCCCTGCGTGGCCGCCTTCACCTCGTCCGCGAAGCCGGTGGCCGCGATGTGCCAGTTGTGGGTGGTGGGCAGCACGTGCCCCAGCTTCAGCGTCGCCGCCGCCGCGGGCGCCGCCGCAATCGCCGCCAGGGCCATGGCCAGGATTCCCATCCGCCAGAAGCCGCTCCATCCGCGCATCGTTCGCTCCTCCTCGTTCACACCGCGGTGCTTGGTTTGCATTCCCTCGCCCCTCGGCAGAGGGGAGGCGAGGGTGAGGGTCACACGACTCGCCGGATGCGCTCCACGGCCTCGGCGAGCCGCGCCTCCTCGACGGTCAGCGCCGCCCGGATGTAGCCCTCCCCGCCCGGGCCGAAGCCGGCGCCCGGCGTCACGACCACGCCGGCCCGGTCCAGCAGCCGGCGGGCGAAGGCCTGCGAGGGCTCGCCCGTCGGGATGCGGGCCCAGACGTAGAAGGTGGCCGCCGGCCTGGCGATGGCGAACCCGCCGGCGTTCAGCCCGTCCACGAAGAGGTCCCGGCGCTTCTGGAAACGCTCCCGCGTGGCCGCCAGCGGGGCCTGGTCGCCGGTGAGGGCCGCCACGCCGGCCTGCTGCACCACCGGGAAGATGCCCGTCTCGTAGTTGGACTTCACCGCCCCCAGCGCCGCGATCATCTCGGCGTTGCCGACGGCCACGCCGATGCGCCAGCCGGTCATGAGGTAGGTCTTGGACAGCGAGTGGAACTCGAGGCCGATGCGCACGGCGTCCCGCGCCTGCAGGAAGCTGGGCGGCCGGCGGTCCCCGAAGTACACCTCCGAGTAGGCCGCATCGTGACACACCGGGATGCCGTGTCGCAGGCCGAACGCCGCGGCGGCCTGGAAGAGCTCCAGCGGCGCCGTGGCGGTCGTGGGGTTGCTGGGGAAGTTGAGGTGGAGCAGCCGGACGCGGGAGAGGTCCTGGCGCCCCAGCGCATCGAGATCCGGCAGGAACCCGGCGCTCGCGTCCAGGCGGTAGGGGCGGGGGACCCCGCCGGCCAGGATCGTGCCGCCCTGGTAGGTCGGGTAGCCGGGATCCGGGATGAGCACCTCGTCCCCGGGATCCACGAAGGCCAGGTGGATGTGCCCGATGCCCTCCTTGGAGCCGATGAGGGGCAGGACCTCCGTCTCGGGATCCAGCGTCACGCCAAACCGGGCGCGATACCAATCGGCGAACGCGGCGCGCAGCTGGGCGGTGCCGCGGTAGGACGAGTAGTGGTGGTTCCCTGCATCGCCGAGCGCCGCCCTGGCGGCCTCCACGACCGGCGGCGGCGTCGGGAAGTCCGGGTCGCCCACCCCGAGGTCGATCACGTCCATCCCCCGGGCCACGGCCTGGTTCTTGAGCCGCACCACCTCGTCGAAGAGATAGGTGGGCAGGGCGCGCATACGGGTCGCGGTGCGAAAGGTCTGGCGCAAGGGATCCTCGCGGGGTCTTCGCGGGCGAGGCGGAGACGCGGGTTCCACTACATACGCGGAATCGGCGTCCGTGTCAACTTGGAATGCGGAATGCGGGATGCGGAATGCGGAATGGGAACAACCGGCGCAAGGACCGGCCGCGACCTACGCGTGGGCCGCGTCCAGCAGGCGCCGCAGGTAGCCCAGCGCCCGCGGGATGCCGGTGGCCTCGGGCTCCGGGGTCTCGTACTCGAAGGTGATCCAGCCGGCGTAGCCCGCCCTCCGCAGCGCGGGCACGATCTGCCCGTACTCGACGCGCGCGTCGGAACCGTCCTCGCGCACGTCCCAGAACTTCGCATGCACGTGGGCGGCCCCCTCCAGCACCCGGGCCAGCGAGGTCCAGCCGTCGGTGAAGTTGCCGGTGTCGACGAGCGGCACGAGATGCGGGGAGGCCACCTCGCGCAGGACGCGCAGGTAGGGCTCGGCCGTGGGGGTGAAGGCGCCGTGGTTGTGGTTCTCCAGGCCGAGCCGCACGCCGGCGTGCCCGGCGAAGCTGGCCGCCTCGCGCAGCGCGTGGATCATCGGCTGCCAGCGCGCCTCCCGGTCCCCCTCGGGATACCCCGCGAAGACGCGGACCAGGGGCGCGCCGAGCTGCTCGGCGACCTCCACCCACTGCTTGACCTTCGTCACCTCGCTCTGCCGGAGGGTGGGATCCCGGCGCCCGAAGTCGTTGTGCACCCCGATGCCCATGATCTCGAGCCCCAGCTGGCGGGCCGTCCGGCGGAGCAGCGTCAGGTAAGCCGGCCGGGTCTGCGGGAAGTGGATGTCCTGCAGCTCGACGCCCTGCATGCCGAGCCCCGCGGCGGCGGCCAGGAAGCCCAGCTGGTTCATCTCGCCCGCGTCGAACGCCCGGTTGTACGAGCCGCAGATGCAGGATAGGCGAATCATTCACTCCCTCCCGCTGACGTCCTTGCGCTTTCCTCACCACTCCGTCCCCCGCGTCTCCACATTCCTCAGCACCGCCGCGATCTCCCGGATGGTGTGCGCGAGGGAGCGCTCGCCGAGGGGGCGGGCCGCCTTGGAGGTGTCGCCGCGCACGCCCGTGGGGTACTCGGCCTCCGGGTGGGCCAGCACCCGGAAGCGCGACAGCCGGGGTCGCGTCACCGCCGGCATGCGCTCGATCCGCACGCGATCGCCCGCGATCACCAGCATCTCGGAGGTCTCGAGGGACCCCGCGTGCCCGTCCGTCCCCACCAGGCCTGCCGCCTCGCGAATGGCCGACTGGAAGGCGTAGGGCCCGATGAACAGGATCGCGAGATCGGGATCCGCGGCCACGAGGGGCAGGGCGGCCTCGCGCACCGCCTCCTCCTGGGCGGGCTCGGCGTGCCCGCTGATGCAGGCCAGCTTCCTGGCGCCGTGGCGGGCGTACTCCTGCAGGATCTCCCGCGTGACCGCCGTGAGCGTGGCCGGCGTGAGGGACACGGTGCCCGGGAAGTTCCGCATGGTCCGGCAGACGCCGTAGGGCAGGCCGGGGGCCACCAGGCCGCCGACGAGCGCGGCCACCTCGCCGCAGACGTGCTCGGCCCAGAGCAGGTCGGTGCCCAGCGGGAGGTGCGGCCCGTGCTCCTCGGTGGTGCCGAAGGGCAGGAGGAGCCACCGCCGCGCGGCCATCGCCTCTGCGAACTCCTCCATGGTCAGGTCTGCCACGCGATTCGGAGTCTGCATCGTCGTCCCTCGGAAGTCTTGGCCGAGTCCCGCCCAGGCTGGTCAAAAAGGCCCGGATGCAAGGCGGCACGCGAGGCGCCGAGCGAGGCGTACTGGAGGTACGCCGCAGCCAGCGCGCGAGCGGGTCAACGCCGCAGGCGGGCCGTTTCACCAGCCTGGCTAGTCGTTGACCGTCCAGCAGCACACGCGCGGCAGCCGCAGCGTGACGGTCTTGCCCGGCGGGAAGCGGCGGCGCGCGTCCGTCTGCACCCGGAAGGGCACGCCGTCGCCCAGGAGCAGGCGGTAGTCCATCATGTCGCCGAGGTACGTCACCTTCTCCACGCGGGCGGGGAAGAGGTTGGGCTGGGGCGGCGCCTCGGCCTCCAGCAGCTCCACCTCGTTCGGCCGGACGAAGAGCAGGACCCGCTGGCCGGCAGCCGCCTGCGGGAGCGCGGGGGTGAGAACGGAGAGGCCCGCCACGCCCACGGCCATCTCCCGGCCGCGCACGGCCTCGACCCGGCCCTCCAGGAAGTTCGAGAGGCCGATGAACTCCGCCACGAAGCGCGAGACGGGCTGCTCGTAGATCTCCTCCGGCGTGCCGAGCTGCTCCAGCCGCCCGCGGTGCATGATGGCCACCCGGTCGGAGAGCGCCAGCGCCTCGGCCTGGTCGTGCGTCACGTAGACGGCGGTGATGCCCAGCCGCGTCACCAGCTCCTTGATCTCGAAGCGCATCTCCTCCCGCAGCTTGGCATCCAGGTTGGACAGCGGCTCGTCCAGCAGGAGGACCTTGGGACGGTACACCAGCGCGCGGGCCAGGCCCACCCGCTGCTGCTGGCCGCCCGAGAGCTGGCGGGGGTAGTGCCCTTCGTAGCCGTCCAGCCGGACCAGGCGCAGCGCCTCGGCCACCAGGCGGGCGCGCTCCTCCGCCGGACGGTTCCGGATCTTCAGGGGGAAGTCCACGTTGTCGCGGACCGTCATGTGCGGGAAGAGCGCGAAGTTCTGGAAGACCATCCCCAGCTCGCGCTGGTGCGTCGGCACGTCCGTGATGTCCCGGCCGTCGATCAGGATCCGCCCGCTGTCCGGCCGGATGTAGCCGGTCAGGCAGCGCAGCGCGGTGGTCTTGCCGCAGCCCGACGGCCCGAGCAGGGTCAGCAGCTCCCCCGGGCGGATGCTGAGGGTCAGCCGGTCGTTCGCGACCAGGCCGCCGTACCGCTTGGTCACCTCCCGGAACTCGATCATGGCCTGGCTCATGCTCGACCCCACCCCCTCATCCTCCCTCGCGTTCTCGTGGGCTCTTCCTCCCGCACTCCGCATCCCGCATTCCGCGTCCCGCTACACCCCCTTGAATCCTCCCACCAGCCGCTCGGGCTTGGCGCGGCGCTGGATGAGGGCCAGGATGAGCAGGGAGGGGACGACCATGATCACGGCCATGGCGCTGGTGATCTCCCAGTAGCCGTCGCCCACCGCCAGGTAGGTCCGCACCGGCAGGGTCACGGTGTTGGGGCCGTAGGTGAGCAGGGTGAGGGTGAACTCGTTGTAGGAGTGGGTGAAGGAGAAGATCATGGAGGCCAGGATGCCCGGCATGATGAGGGGCAGGACCACGTAGAAGAAGCGCTTGATGGTGTTGGCGCCGCAGACCCCCGCCGCCTCCAGCACCCGCTCGTCCAGCCCCTCGAAGGTGGCGGACAGCACCAGGATGGCGTAGGGGGCGCAGACCGACACGTGGGCCAGCGCCACCCCGAGGTGCGTGTCCACCAGCTCCACCGCGTAGAAGATCTGGGCCACCCCCAGGGCATAGGTGATGGGCGGGATCATGCGGGGCAGCAGGATGACCGCCATGAGCAGCTCCTTGCCCGGCATCTGCCGCCGCCCGAAGGCCCACCCCGCGAAGATGCCGATCAGGGTGCTCACCACCACGGCGATCACCCCGATGATCAGCGTGTTCTTCATGACCTCGGGGATGTTGCCCACCTCCATGGCCCAGCGGTACCACTCCAGCGTCAGCTGGGGCGGGAGCCACAGCCGGCCGAACCAGCCCTTGCCGATGGACCGCAGCGCGATCATGGCGAAGGGGGCGAGGATGAACAGGGTGAGGCTCACGCAGAGCGTGTAGCCCAGCACGAACCAGCCCTGCCGCAGGCCCTGGACGTACGCGCGGACGAGGGTCACGCCTTGCCTCCCCCGCCGGCCCGGCGGACGAAGCGCATGTAGAGCGCCAGGAACCCCACCTGGAGCAGCCCCATGACGATGGCGATGGCGGAGGCGGCCGACCAGTGGCCCGGGATGGGCACCGAGATCTTCTTGTAGATCTCCACGGCCAGGGGCCGGTAGTCGCCGCCCGCGATGAGGGGCACGCTGAAGGCCCCGAAGGCCGCCATGAAGGTCAGCACGGAGCCGGCCAGGATCCCCGGCATGATGAGGGGCAGCACGATGTAACGCAACACCTGCCAGCGGTTCGCCCCGACCACGGCCCCCGCCTCCTCGATGCCCTGGTCCAGGGACTCCAGCGCGGAGAGCGTGGTCACGCAGGTGTAGGGGAAGTACAGCCAGACGTAGAAGAGGATGAGGCCGTGGATCGTGTAGTTGACCCGGAGGGGACCGGCCACGCCCAGCAGCTGCGCCAGGGAGAGGTTGAACCAGCCGCGGGGCCCCCAGAACAGGAGCAGGCCCAGGGCGCCGATGAGCCCGGGCACCACCAGCGGCACCAGCACCATCAGGCGGTAGAAGCGGTGTCCGCGCACCTTGGCGCGCAGCACCAGGGAGAGCGGCACCGAGAGCAGGATGGAGACGAGCGTCGCGCCGAGCGACAGGATGAAGGTGAGGAGGATGACCCAGCGGCCGTCGGGATCCGACAGGAACGCGGTGTAGTTCTGCAGGGTCCAGCCGGTCGTCTGCCCCTCGGGCCGGAAGCTCAGGACGACGGTGAGGAGCACCGGATAGAGGAACAGCCCGACGAAGCAGAGCAGGGCGGGCGAGAGCAGCAGCAGGGTGATGCCGTGCGCCGAGTGCCGTCGCCGGAACGTCATGAGCGCCTCGCGGGAAGCGGTCAGCGGTCAGCGATCAGCGATCAGCCAGGAACCGGAACGGGGCACTCGTCTTCGTATCCGTCGGCTCCGGGCTGACCGCTGACCGTTGAGGACTGACCGCTGCTACGGCACCAGCTCCTTGGCGTGGGCCTTGATGTAGTCGATCACGTCCTTGCGGATGCGCTCCCGCGGGATGGCCGTCTTGCTCAACACGTCCAGCTTGGGGACCATCTCCCAGGCGATGGCCGGCACCTGGTCGGTGATCTCCGTGGCCGGGTACTGCCACATGGTGGTGATCAGGCGGATCTGCTGGTCATCCGAGAGCAGGTAGTTGATGACCTTGAACGCGACCTCCTTGTACTCCTGCGGGATGTTGGCCGGCACGGCCAGGTAGCTCGTGCCGATCTCGTCCGCGCCCTCCTCCGGGTAGGTCGCCTTGATGGTGGGCGGCATGGTGCCCTGCCGCGCGGACCAGAGCGCATAGTCCTGCGCGTACAGCGAGATCCAGGTCTCGCCCGAGTTGAAGTTCTCGAAGAGGTTCACCGGCTCGGAGGCGAGCGGCAGGGTCGCGTGCTTGGTGAAATCCTTCAGCTTGGCCCACGCGTCCTGGAACGCCGGGTCCTTTTCGAGCTGGGCCATGGGCAGCGCCATCTTCTCCTTCAGGAAGGCGTGCAGGAACACCAGGCGCTGGCGCCAGCTCGAGCTGGACTTGGCGTCCGGCCGGATCAGGCCGATCCGCCCCTTGAACTCGCCCCGGCGGTCGTAGAACTCCTTCCAGGACTTCGGCGGGTTCTTGATGTACTGGCTGTTGTGGATCAGCGCGTAGGACGTGCGCCAGTACAGGATGCCCTTGCCCTGCAGGTCGATGCCCTCGTCCGACTTCAGGAACCCGGGCGGGACCTTGGCGGCGTTCGGGATCTTCTCGAGGCTCAGCGTCTCGAGGGGCACGCCGGACTTGACCCAGGTGGCGATGGACTTGGGGAAGAGGAGGTGGAAGTCGCCCTGGCCGGGCTTCCAGGCCTTGACCTTCTGGATCTGCTCGGCGTCGCTCGTGACCAGGTACTTCAGGTTCACGCCCAGCGCCTGCTTGACGGCCGGGATGACCGTCTTCTGCCAGTAGGTCTGGAAGTTGGCGCCCGACATGCTGTCGGCGACCACCAGCTCGGTGGGGGCGCCGGCGGCGGCCGGGCTGGCTGCGAGCAGGAGGCACGTACCGAGCACCGCCAGACAGGTCCACGATCGGGTTCTCATCGCATCTCTCCTTCTGCGTGAGACGATACGGGGATCCGAGGGTGCCAGGAGATCGGGGTCACTCACCTCCTTGTGGGCCGGGCCGCGGGTGCCCCGAATGGCGGGGCCGCTGCCGGTGCCATGGGCGGTTCACCGCCGGGACGTCGCTCGGACGCGCACCTGCCGCCCGGCGTGCGCGGCCTGGAGCAGCGCCTCGCAGAGGACCGCGTTCGCGTATCCGTCCTGGAAGCTGGCGGCCAGGGGCTCGACCTTGCCCTCGCCGGCGATGGCCTGGAGCAGGTGGTGCAGCTGGTGGACGAAGGTGTGCTCCCAGCCCAGGATGTGTCCGGCCGGCCACCAGCGCCCGCCGAACGGGTGGTCCGCGTCGGTGACCAGCACGGTCTTGAAACCGCGGTCGCGCTGGACCGAGGGCTCCATCCGGAAGACCTCCAGCTCGTTCAGCCGCTCCAGGTTGAAGCGCAGGCTCCCCCGCGTGCCGTTCGCCTCGAAGGTCAGGTAGTTCTTCTGGCCGGGACAGCAGCCGGAGGCCTCCAGCGTGCCCAGGGCTCCGCTCTCGAACCGCACCGCGCCCGCGTAGCAGTCCTCCACGTCCACCGGGCGCAGGCGCGAGGCCTCCGCGGCGGCAGGCCGGCGCGGCGTGACGATCCGCGAGAAGCCGCACACCGCCTGCACCTCGCCCGCCAGGAAGCGGCCCAGGTCCAGCGCGTGGGAGGCGAGGTCGCCCACCACGCCGCTGCCCGCCCGCGCCCGGTCCTGCCGCCAGGTGTGCGGCGCCCGGGGATCGCTGAGGCTGTCGTCGCTGTAGCGCATGCGGAAGTGGATCAGGTCGCCCAGCTCGCCGGCCCGGATCATCTCCCGCGCCAGGCGCACCGCGGGGAGGAAGCGGTAGTTGTAGCTGACCTGGTGGCAGAGCGCCCGGCGCCGCACGCCGTCCCGCAGGCGCCGTGCCTCGCGGGCGTCCCGGCCGAGCGGCTTCTCGCAGAGCAGGTGCTTGCCGGCCGCCGCCGCGGCCAGGCACGGCTCGGCATGCAGGTCGTTGGGCGCGCAGTTGATGAAGAGCTGGATCGCCGGGTCGTCGGCGAGCCTCCGCCAGTCCGTGGTGCCGTAGGCGAAGCCGTACCGCTCGGCCGCCTGCGCCACCGCGGGCTGCGTGCGCCCGCAGAGGCCCACCAGCTCCAGGCGCACCGGCAGCGGCCAGAAGATGTAGCCGATCTTCTTGAGCGCGTTCAGGTGGGCGCGCGCCACGCCGGCATGGCCGAGCAGGCCCACCCCGATGGTCGGGACGCTCGCCGGCATCACCGCCTCCCGTTCCGGCCCGCGCCGTTCAGCGCGCGCGCGATGAGTCCGTGCAACGCCGGGCCGGCCGCCAGGATGGTCCGGCTGTCGAGGCTGAGCGGCCGGCCGGCTCCCGTGGTGACCCGGCCGCCCGCCTCCTCCACCAGCAGCGCGCCGGCCGCGATGTCCCAGGGGTGGGCGCTCTGCTCCCAGTAGGCGTCCAGCCGCCCGGCCGCCACGCCGGCCAGCCCGTAGCCCGCGCCGAAGATGCGCACATTCCGGACCCGGAGGGCCAGCCGCGCGATGCGCTCGCGCAGCGCGCGGCTGCCCCACACGCTGTCGTCGTGCCAGAGGGCCACCACCGCGTCCCCCAGCCGGCCGGTCTCCCGCACGCGCACCCGGCGGCCGTTCAGCCAGGCGCCCCGGCCCCGCTCGGCCACGAACAGCTCGCCCAGCCGGGGCAGGAAGAGCACCGCGGAGCGCAGCTCGCCGGCCTGCTCCAGCGCGATGCAGACGGCGAAGAAGGGCAGGCCGGCCACGAAGGCAAGCGTCCCGTCCAGCGGGTCCACGATCCAGCGGCCGTCCGGCCCGTCCACCCGGTTCCCCTCCTCGCCCAGGAACCCGATCCGCGGGAACTGGCGGGCCAGGCGGCGGCGGATGCAGCCCTCCGCCAGCATGTCCGCCTGGGTGACGGGATCCTTGGCGCCCTTGAACCGGAGCCCGCGCGGCCGGCCGAACTGCCGCAGCAGGATCTGCCCGGCGGCCTGCGCCGCCTGGACGGCCGCGAGGGTCTCCGCCCGGCAGCGCATCAGCGCAGCGGCCGCCGGACGGCGTGGAAGATCTTGTGGAGCAGGGCCACGTCGCCCTTGGCCTCCTCGGGCGTGGTCCGGGGAGTCCGGCTATGGTTCACGCAGTCGGCGAAGTGGATCAGCTCCTCCTTGAACGCCTCCCTGAGCGAGGGCGTCACCTTCTTCTCGAAGGGCCTGCCGTCCTCCATGCCCTCGACGTACACGGGCGTCGGCATGTTGCGGAAGAAGGGCGACGGGAAGACCAGGCGCACGCGGTCGGCCTTGCCGTAGTAGGCCACCGTCTCCTCGTAGCTGGCGAGGTCGGGGAGGTACTGGAGGCTCAGGATGGCGCGCACGCCCGAGGCGTAGCGGAGCACCGTCAGGGTGCCCTCGCCGCCGTGCCAGACGTCGGTGAAGAGCACCTCCTCCGGGTCGCCGGAGAGGGCGCGCAGGGCGTTGATGTCGTGCACCAGGGTGGAGAGCAGGTTGTTGGCGAAAAGCCGGCGCTCCAGCGGGGTGAAGTCGCCGATGACCTCGCGGATCAGGGCGTCCTGCTCGGCCCGCAGGCGGTCGCGCACGTCGGCCGGCACGTCCATGAACCGGCGGATGTCGTGGTGGTGCGTCTGGTTCTGCTCGGAGGGGTGCAGCACCGTGATGTGGATGGTTTGCAGGTCCGGGAGCTTGCGGATGAGCGGCTCCGCGTAGCGGAAGCCGGGGTCGTAGCGCTTCATGTAGGTGATCATGCAGACGGTGCCGGCCCGCGTGTGCGCGGCCAGGATCTCGTCGGCCTCGCGCATGGTGAAGCACATGGGCTTCTCGCTGCACACGTGCTTGCCGGCCTTCAGCGCGTCCACGATGGCCTGCCCGTGGGAGTCCGCGCTCAGGACGAGCGCGGCGTCGATGGGCTCCTTCAGCAGGTCCCGGTGGTCCAGGTGCCGCCGGGCGATGCCGTAGTAGTCCCCGACGTACTTCAGCGTGCCGGGCGACACGTCGCAGAGCGCCACCACCTCGTACAGCTCGTGCAGCTCCTTCAGGTGCGGCAGGTGCATCATCTGCCCGATGAGCCCGCAGCCGATCACGCCCACCCGGATCCGGCCCATGAGTTCGTCTCCTCCACGAAAGGAACAAGAACGTGAACCGCAGAGACGCCCAGGCCGCAGAGGCCGGCGCCGGTACTGTAACCATCACCCCCCTTTGAAAAAGGGGGGCAGGGGGGATTTGCCTTCTACCCGACGTGGCGCTTCAGCGCCGCCAGCGACTCCCGGATGTACGCGTCCAGGATGGCGGGCGAGCGCGCGTCCTTGATGGAGCGGAACGGGTCGGGTCCGGGCGGCATGACCTCCACCACGATGGCCCCCGCATATCCGACCTCGCGGAGCGCCGCGGCCACGGGCGCCAGGTCCAGGTGGCCCCGGCCCAGGCCCCGGCGGTTGGTGTCGGCCGCGTGCACGTGCCCGAGGCGCGGCCCGGCGGCCCGGACGGCGGCCGGGACGTCGGGCTCCTCGATGCCGGCGTGGAAGAGGTCCAGGGTCATGCCGACCCAGGGCGACCCGACGGCGTCCACGTAGGCGATGGCCTCTTCGGCGGTGGTCACCAGGTAGGCCTCGTAGCGGTTCAGCGGCTCGATGCAGATCCGCACGCCCAGGCGCTCGGCCTCGCGCGCCGCCTGCCGCATCCCCTCGACCGACCAGCGCCATTCCTCGTCGCGGCCCTTCACCGGCGCCAGGCGCGTCTCGCCCGACGGCAGCATCTGCACGAGGGGCGCCCCGATCTCACCGGCGAAGCGCAGGCAGGCCTCCACGTACGCCACGGCCTCGCGGCGGATGCCGGGGTCCGGCGACGCGAGATCGCGCGGGGTCCGGGGCGCCATGCAGGACGCGGTGAGGCCCACGGGGGCGAGGCCCGCCGCGGCGATGAGCCGGCGCACCTCGCGCGGGTCGTAGGCCGCCGGCTCGCCGGGCCACTCGACGCCGTCGTAGCCGGCCGCCGCGATGCGCCCGAGCGTCCGGTCGAGCGGCGCCTCCCCGTAGATCCAGGCGCACACGCCGAATCGCATGGGCCCTCCCTGTCCTTCGAACGTTCAACGTCCGACGCGGAACGCCGAACGCGTCAGATCTGGTCCAGGTTCGCGAACACGCGCTGGAAGGCTTCCGCGTACCTGGCCATCAGGTCGAGCGGCTGCGGGAAGAGCGGGTAGGAGTGCGAGCCGACCACCAGCGAGTCCTCCAGCAGCCGCACGGTCTCGGGATACTCGGCGAGGTCGTACTTCACCTCCTCGCCCAGCGGGCACTTCCACGGGCAGGAGAGCCCGTAGCCCGTCCGCTCCTGGAAGAGCGTCTGGCCGGGCACGGGCACGGTCTGCCAGAGGCTCGCCTCCACGCCCTCGGCCTTCAGGGCGGCCAGGACCTTCAGGCGGAAGGCCGTGGGCGGGAGGTCCACCCCGGCCGCCGCGGGGGAGAGGCGCAGGCGGTACTGGTAGAAGCTGGAGGCGCAGTCCGCGGGGACGAAGGGCGGCGTGATGCCCGCGATCTTGCCCAGCTGCTCGGTGAGGTAGGCGGCGTTCCGCCGCGTGTTGGCCAGCCAGGCATCCAGGCGGCGGAGCTGGCTGCGGCAGAAGGCCGCGGTGAACTCGTTGCTGCGGTACATCCAGCCGAGCATGAGGGAGTTGTACTCGCGGACGCCGTCCAGGGGCCGGGCGGGATCGAAGGCCTGCTTGTCCGCCTCGCGGACGTCCTCGCCGAACATGCGGAACCGGTTGGCGGTCTCGTACAGGTCGTCCCGGTTGGTCACCAGGATGCCGCCTTCCCCGGCGGGCAGGTTCTTGCTGGTCTGCACCGAGAAGCAGCCGAGGTCCCCCAGCCCGCCCACCTTGCGTCCCTTGTAGAGCGCCCCGTGCGCCTGGGCCGCGTCCTCGATCACCGCGAGCCCGTGCCGCCTGGCGATCGCCAGGATGCGGTCCATGTCGGCCGGCAGGCCGTGGATGTGGACGGGGATGATGGCCTTCGTGCGGGCCGTGATGCGCTCCTCGATCCGGACGGGATCCAGGTTGTAGGTGCGCGGGTCGATGTCCACGAAGACCGGCACCGCGTTGTGCTGCAGGACGGCCAGGGCGGTGGCCAGGAAGGTGAAGGCGGTGGTGATCACCTGGTCCCCGGTGCCGATGCCGGCCGCGGCCACCGCGGTGTGGAGCGCGGCGGTCCCGCTGTTCGTGGTGAGGGCGTGGCGCACGCCGCAGTAGCGGGCCCACTCCTCCTCCAGCGCCTTCACCTGGGGGGCGTAGGGCCCCGCCACGATGCCCGCGTCCAGCACCGACAGCACGGCGCGCCGGTCCTCCTCCTCGATCACCGGCCAGCGGCGGTGCAGGCCCGGCGGGACGACCGGGGTGCCGCCGCGGATTGCCAGCCGCTCGCTCATGGCTCCTCCCCGGCAGGCTGCTGAAAACGGCCCATCTGCTGCGTTGGCCCGCCTCGGCGCTCGCTGCGGCGTACCTCCAGTACGCCTCGCTCGGCCGTCGGCGTGCCGCCTTGCATCTGGACCGTTTTGAGCAGCCTGCTCAAGAGACCGTCCTGCCGTAACCAGCTAGCCCCGGCCCGCGCCGCAGGAGGCGCGGACCATGAGCGTGTGCGAGACCACCGTGGTGGAGAAGACGTGCCGCTCGCCCTGCTCCAGCTGGGCGACGGCCCGCTGCACGGCCAGGCGCCCCATCTCCTCCTTGGGCACGGCCACCGTGGTGAGGGGCGGGGTGGTGTGGGCCGCGTACTCGATGTCGTCGAAGCCCACCACGGCCAGGTCCTGGGGGACCCGCAGGCCCCGCTCCTGGATGGCGCGCAGCGCCCCGATGGCCATGTCGTCGTTGGTGAAGATGGCGGTGGGCCGGCTCCCGGCCTTGAGCAGCGCCTCGGCGGCCAGGTACCCGCCCTGCGGATGGAAGGCCGTCGCCAGCATGCGGTCCTCGCGCACGGGGATCCCGGCCTCCTGCAGGGCGCGGCGGTAGCCGCTGGCCAGCGCCTGCGAGAACGGATGGCGCGCCGGTCCGCGCAGGAGGGCAATCCGCTCGTGGCCCAGCTTGATGAGGTGCCGGGTGGCCTCGTAGGCGCCCTGGGCGTCCTCGCCCACCACCGCGTCCAGGTCGCGGGTGGGGGGCCGCATGTCCACCAGCACCAGCGAGAAGCCGCTCCCGCGCAGCTGCCGCACGAAGGCCGGCGAGACCTTCCCCACGAGGATGATCCAGCGGGTCAGCATCTCGCGCAGCATGCGGGGGTAGTCCGGCGGGCCGACGCTCTCGCCCAGGCCGTAGGCGAAGAGCAGGTGGCAGTCCAAGCGGCGGGCCTCGTCCGCCAGCCCCTGGATGATGCCCGCGAAGTAGCTGTGGGAGGTGACCACCTCGCGGCTGAAGATGACGCCGACCAGGCGGTCGGCCGGCTCGCCGGGCCCCGTGCGGCGCACCAGCCGGCGGGCGGCGGGGTTCGGGATGTAGCCCAGCCGGCGGATGGCGGCCAGCACCTTTCGCCGGCTCTCCGCGCTCACGTCCGGGCGGCCGCGCACGACGCGCGAGACCGTCATGATTGACAGTCCCGTGTGCTCCGCGATATGTTTCAGCGTCACCGGGGTCCGCTTCGCCATGCGCGTCGTCTCTGTTAGCGTTACCGGTAATCCTCACCCAACCGCTACCCGGGTGTCAAGCGCTTTCCCGGCCGGCCGGCACAGCGCATGACCGCCCGCGCAGGGGTCGCCTTCCGCCTGGCCGCCCTGCCTGCCAGCCACCGTCCCCTGGTCGCCGAGGCGCTGGCCGCCGCCGCCGCGGCGGGCCGGCTGCTCCTCCGGCACTTCCGGGCGCCCAGGGGGGTCCGCCTGAAGGGCGTGGCCGACGTGGTGACCGCGGCCGACGAGGAGTGCCAGGCGCTGGTGGCGCGCCGGCTGCGCCGGCGCTTTCCGGACCACGGCCTGCTGGCGGAGGAGGGGCTGGACCGCGGGGCCTCGGCGGAGTGGCGCTGGATCCTGGACCCCCTGGACGGCACCAAGAACTTCGCCCATGGGCTGCCGGAGTTCTGCGTCTCGCTGGCGGCCGAGCGGCGCGGCCGCGTGGAGCTGGGGGTGGTGCACGATCCGGTGCACCGGGAGACCTTCCTGGCCGTGCGGGGCCGGGGCGCCTGGCGCAACGGCATGCCGATCCGGGTCTCCGCGGTGGGCGAGCTGGGCCGGGCCTTCCTGGGGACCGGCGTGCCGCACCGCGTGCGGGACTTCGCCGCGCCGCTGGGCCGGACCTTCGGCCGCCTCGCGGCGCGCTCGCTCGGCGTGCGGGACCGCGGCGCCGGGGCGCTGGACCTCTGCTACGTGGCCTGCGGTCGGCTGGACGGCTACTGGGAGATCGACCAGTCGCCGTGGGACATCGCGGCGGGCGGGCTGATGGTGCAGGAGGCGGGCGGCCGCATGTCCGACTTCCGGGGCGGCCCCTTCGACATCTTCGGCGGGCAGACGGTCGCCAGTAACGGGCGAATCCATCGGCAGCTGCTCGCCGTCCTGGCCCTCCCCGGAGGATTCCCGAAGCGCTATACCCCGCCCCAGCGCCGTCGCCCCTGATGACGGCCGCCTGATCCGCGCGCCCGCGTTACGCCGCTGCGCTACGGGCGGGGCGGACGGGGCTCCGGTCCGAGCGGTTGCGCCCCGGCGTCCGGGTCTGGGACGGCGCTGTCCGGGCCGCTCTCGCTCGGGGTGAGGCAGAGGGCCGCCGCGCCCAGGATGCCGACATCCCGCCGCAGCGCCGCCCGCACGATCGGAATCTTCTCGACCGGCACCAGCCCGACCCGCCGCCGCACCTCTTCCCGGAGCGGTGCGAAGAGCAACTCCCCGGCCTCCGTCACGCCGCCGCCCAGCACGACCCGCTCGGGCGCGAGGATCGTGACGACGGTGGCCACCCCCTGCGCCAGGAAGCGGACGGCCCGCTCCCAGACCTCCCGCGCGACCCGGTCGCCCGCTGCGGCGAAGCGGGCGACCTCCGCGGCCGTCACGTCCGGCACGTCGCGCAGGCGGCTCGGCGCCGGCCCGGACAGGCGCTCCCGCGCGGCCCGGGCAATCGCCGTCCCGGAGGCGAGGGTCTCCAGGCAGCCGCGGTTCCCGCAGGGGCAGGCCGGGCCGTCGGGGAGCACGGTCATGTGGCCGAACTCCCCCGCCGCGTCCCCCACGCCGTGCCGGAGTTTCCCGTCGAGGACGATCCCCCCGCCGATCCCCGTGCTCACGGTGAAGTAGGCCAGGCTGCAGGCGCCCCGCCCGGCGCCGTACCGGAATTCCGCCAGCGCGGCGGCGTTCGCGTCGTTGTCGAGCACGACGGGGAGGCCGAAGGCGGCCCGGAGCCGGCTCACCAGGGGCACGCGATCCCACCCCGGCAGGTTGGGCGGCGAGAGGACGACGCCGGCAGCCCGGTCGAGCGGCCCCGGGGAGCAGACGCCCACCCCGGTGACCCCCCTGGCGGCCGGGTCGCCCAGCAGCCGGGTGCCCAGGGCGACGATGCGGTCCAGCACGGCCTCCGGCCCGTCGGCCGCCCGCGTCGGCACCTCGCCTCGGGCCAGGATGCCCCCGCTCCGCTCCACGATCCCCGCCGCCAGCTTCGTGCCGCCGATGTCGATCGCCAGGACCAGGTTCATGCGGGCTCACCCGGGAGCTCGGACCAGACGCGGATCCGCGCGGGGTCGATGGCGTGCGCCACCCGACCCCGGACGAGCGGCCGACCCGCGGGGTCATGGCCGTCCACGGTGAGCTGCTCCCCCGTGATAGCGATGACGCAGCGGACAACGGTGCCGAGATACCTGGCGGACGCGACCTCGCCCGGCGGGCAGCACAGCCGCGTGCGGGCGGTCCCTAGCGAGGCTCCGCCTCAGACGATGAAGCGTGGGTGGTCTTGTTCAGGCCCTTTCCTT
>JBHGAX010000229.1:0-11991 GCA_041946635.1 Methylomirabilales bacterium (SeqCode) | reverse complement strand
CAGGGCGGCAAGACCACGCTGGTGGTGGCGCTGAACCAGGACCCGGACATCCTGGATCCGACCCTGGCCCGGACCTACGTGGGTCGGATCATCTACGAGCACATGTGCGAGAAGCTCTACGAGCTGGACGAGAACCTGAAGATCTTCCCGCAGCTGGCTGCCGAGCTGCCCGCCATCTCGGATGGCGGCAAGACGGTGACGATCAAGCTGCGCCGGGGCGTCAAGTTCAACGACGGCACCCCCCTGGACGCCGAGTCGGTCCGGTACTCCCTGGACCGCCACCGCACCATGAAGGGCTCCAGCCGCCGCAGCGAGCTGGAGCTGGTGAGTGCCATCGAGGTGGTGGACCCGCTCACGGTCCGCCTGCGCCTCAAGGCGCCGTTCGCCCCGATCCTTGCGACGCTGACGGACCGGGCCGGCATGCCGATCTCGCCCACCCAGGCCAAGAAGCTCGAAGACAAGTTCGGGACCAGCCCGGTGTGCGTGGGGCCGTGGAGCTTCGTGGAGCGGGTTCCCCAGGACCGCATCGTGCTCGAGAAGTCGAAGCACTACTTCGATCCGGGCCAGGCGAAGTTCGACCGGCTGGTGTTCCGGATCATCCCGGACGACAACGTCCGGCTGGCGAACCTCCGCTCGGGCGACATCGACATGATGCACCTGGTGGCGCCGACGCACGCCGTGAGCCTGAAGAAGGAGGGGCGCTTCCAGGTCACCAGCGTGGCCGGCCTGCACTACAACGGCATCACCATCAACCTGCACAACAAGAACGGCAAGAACACGCCGCCCGTGGACCTCGGCACGCCGCTGGCCAACGACCCGCGGGTGCGCGAGGCGCTGGAGCTCTCCATTGACCGGGAGGCCTTGAACCAGGTGGCCTGGGAGGGGCAGAACACCCCCGGCTGCACGCCCATCTCCCCGGTGAGCCCGTACTACGACAAGGGCCGCCAGTGTCCCGGGCGGGACGTGGCGAGGGCCAAGAAGCTGCTGGCGGACGCCGGCCTGGCGGGCGGCTACGCGATCGAGCTCACCGTGACCAACGATCCCCAGCAGCGGCGGGTGGGAGAGGTGATCCAGGGCATGGCCAGCGAGGCCGGATTCAGCATCAGCCTCCGCCCCTCGGAGTTCGCCTCCATGCTGAAGGACGACGATGCCGGCAAGCTGCAGGCCCTCGTGGTGGGCTGGAGCGGCCGCGTGGACCCGGACGGGAACATCCACCAGTTCCACACCTGCGGCGGGAGCCTGAACACGACGGGGGCCTGCGACAAGGCGATCGACGAGCTGCTGAACAAGGCGCGGGAGACGAGCGACATGACGCAGCGCGTCGCGCTCTACAAGGATGCCATCGACCGGCTGCGGGCGCGTCGCAACATCATCTACCTCTATCACCAGAACTACATCGTGGCCTATCCGAAGACCCTGACGGGCTACAAGGCGGTGCCCGACGGGCTGATCCGGCTGAAGGGCGTGTCCTGGAACTGAGCGCGCCGTCAGCGCCGCGGCCGAACTCGGGAAATCCCCCCTCGCCCCCTTTGGCAAAGGGGGGCGGGGGGATTTGGCGGCGCCCGAACCGCTCATGGGGCCATGAGCTCTCTTCTCGCCTGATACGGCCTGGGGGGTCAGCGTGGGCCTCGGCCCGGCGCGGGCCCCGGAGCGCGCATGCTCGATTTCCTCGTCCGGCGAGTGCTCATTTCCATCCTGACGCTCTTCCTGATCACCGTCATCGTGTTCGCCGGCGTCCGCATGATCCCCGGCGACCCGGCCCGCGTGATGGCGGGCACGGACGCCGACGCGGCGGGGTTGGAGGAGATCCGGGCCAAGTACGGCCTGAATGACCCGGTGCTCGTCCAGTACTTCCGCTGGGTCCGGCTGGCGCTCCAGGGCGACTTCGGGGAGTCCATCCGGACCCGCGAGCCGGTGGTCAAGACCGTAGCCGCCAAGCTGCCCATCACCATCCAGCTCGCCGGCTTCGCCCTGCTCATCGCCATCGGCATCGCGATTCCGGCCGGCATCTTCTCCGCGGTGCGCCGCAACACCCTCTGGGATCTCCTGGCCAACGCCGTCTCGCTCTGCGGCGTCTCCATCCCCAGCTTCTGGCTGGGCATCATGCTCATCCTGCTCCTGTCCGTGCGCCTCCACCTGCTGCCCGCCTCGGGCTACGTGTCCTTCTTCCAGGACCCGGTCGCGAACCTGCAGCGGATGCTGATGCCGGCCTTCGTCCTCGGCGCCACGCTG
Organism: Methylomirabilales bacterium (SeqCode); assembly: GCA_041946635.1. Classification (GTDB taxonomy): domain Bacteria; phylum Methylomirabilota; class Methylomirabilia; order Methylomirabilales; family 2-02-FULL-66-22; genus 2-02-FULL-66-22. The sequence continues at coordinate 9,759 of JBHGAX010000229.1, read as the reverse complement.
GCTGCGGTGCTCATGCGCCAGACCCGGAACAGCATGATCGAGGTGCTGGGGGCCAACTACATCCGCACCGCGCACAGCAAGGGCCTGGCGGAGCGGGTGGTGATCCTGCGCCACGCCCTGCGCAACGGCCTCATCCCCATCGTCACCATCCTGGGCTTGCAGACGGGCGCGCTCATGGGCGGCGCCGTGGTCACCGAGCAGATCTTCGTGGTGCCCGGCTTCGGCCGCCTGATCGTGGAGGCGGTGTTCACGCGGGACTACCCGCTGGTGCAGGGGGTCGTGCTCATCACGGCCAGCTCGTACGTGCTGATCAACCTCCTGGTGGACGTCTCGTACTCCCTGCTCAACCCCCGGATCCGGGTGAAGGGAGCGGCCGGTGCAGGATGAGCCCCGCGCGGCACCCCAGAAGGCCGGCACCGCGTCCCGGCGGACCTGGCGGCGTGCCCTGCGCCGCCCGCCCGCGGTGGCCGGGGCGCTGGTGGTGCTGCTCTTCACGCTCATGGCCCTGGGCGCCCCCTGGCTGGCCACGGCGGATCCCCTGCGCACCAACTGGGGCCAGATCCGGAAGGCGCCCAGCCTGGCGCACCCGTTCGGGACGGACGAGCTGGGGCGGGACGTGTACGCGCGGGTGGTGTGGGGGGCGCGCACCTCGATGCAGGCGGGGGTGCTGGCCATCCTGCTGGCCATCGCCATCGGCGTGCCGGCGGGCCTGGCGGCGGGCTACTACCGGGGCGTGCTGGACCAGGCCATCATGCGGCTCACCGACGCCTGGCTGTCCTTTCCGTTCCTCATCCTGGCCATCGGCCTGGTGACGATCCTCGGCCCCTCGCTGATGAACGCCACGGTGGCCATCGGCATGGGCGCCACGCCCACCTACATCCGGCTCACCCGCGGGCTGGTGCTGAGCACCGCCCAGGAAGACTACGTCCAGAGTGCCCGCGCGCTGGGCGGCGGCGACCTGCGGATGATGCTGCGGCACATCCTCCCCAACATCTTCAGCGCCCTGCTCGTCCAGGCCACCGTCTCCATCCCCGGCGCCATCATCGCGGAGGCCATCCTCTCCTTCCTGGGCCTGGGGGTCCAGCCGCCCACGCCCAGCTGGGGCACCATGCTGAACACCGCCCAGCAGTTCCTGGAGACGGCCCCCTGGATGGCCTGGTGGCCCGGCCTGGCCATCTTCTGCCTGGCCCTCTCCTTCAACCTGGCCGGGGACGGCCTGCGCGACTTCCTGGACCCCAAGGACTACTGAGCGAGAGCCCGGCTCGCGGGCCCGCGCGACTTCCGGATGCGGCCGCGGAGGGCCGCGCGGCGACCGCGGGGCGGGGGAGGGACGCTCCTACTCCGGCGTGACGTAGGCGGCGGTGATGCCGCCGTCCACCAGGAAGTCCGTGCCGGTGATGAAGGAGGAGGCGTCCGACGCGAGGAAGAGCGCGGCCTGGGCGACCTCCTTGCCGAGGCCGAACCGGCCCATGGGGATGTGGACCAGGCGCCGCCGCCGCTTCTCCTCGGTGTCCAGGAACTTCATCAGCAGCTCGGTCTGCAGGGGTCCCGGGCACAGGGCATTCACGCGGATGTTCTCCCGCGCGTGGACCACGGCCAGCTCCCGGGTGAGCGCGAGGACGGCGCCCTTGCTGGCCGTGTAGGCGATCTGCGGCGTGGCCGCCCCCATCCGGGCGACGAAGGAGGCGGTGTTGATGATCGACCCCCCGCCCGCCCGCCGCAGCGCGGGGATGCCGTACTTGCAGCCGAGGAAGACGCTCCTGGCGTTGACCGCCATGGTCAGGTCCCAGATCGCCTCGTCGGTCGAGACCGCGTCGTCGTCCCCGGCGTGCATGATCCCGGCGTTGTTGAAGAGCACGTCCAGCTTGCCGAAGGCCCGCTCGGCCGCTGCCACCATGCGCGCGCAGTCCTCCGCCCTGGACACGTCGGCCGGCACGCAGGCGGCGCGCCCGCCGGCGGCCTTCACGGCGGTCGCGGTCTCCTCGGCGTGCCGCTCGGCGACATCGACCAGCACGACCGCCGCCCCCGCCGAGGCGAACAGCAGCGCGGACTCGCGGCCGATGCCGCTCCCCGCGCCGGTAATCAGGGCCACCTTGCCGTCCAGCCGCATGGCTCAGATCCTCTCGAAGTAGCGCCGGCGCTCCCAGTCGGTGACGGCCGCGGCGAAGGCGCGCTGCTCGGTCTGGAAGAAGTGGCCGTAGTGGTCCACCACGTCGTCGCCGAAGGCCCCGCGCGCGAACCGGCTGGCCAGGAAGCGCTCCGTGGCCTCCGGCAGCCCGCGGGCCACGCGGAGCAGATCGCCGGCCGCGTACACGTCGCCCACGAAGCACGCCGGCGGCTCCGTCCGCTGCCGGATGCCGTCCAGGCCCGAGGCCAGGGCGGCCGCGTAGGCGAGGTAGGGATTGCAGTCGGCGCCGGGGATCCGGCACTCGATCCGCAGGCTCGGCCCGTGGCCCACCACCCGGAACCCGGCGGTGCGGTTGTCGTAGCTCCAGGCCAGGCGGGTGGGCGCCCAGGAGGCGTCCACGTACCGCTTGTACGAGTTGACGGTCGGCGCGTAGAACACCATGACGTCGGGCACGCGGGCCAGCCAGCCGCCCAGGAACCAGCGAAAGGCGTCGGAGCACCGGACCGGCCCGAGCGCCGCGTCTCCCGCGAACGCGTTCTGGCCGTCGCGCCACAGGCTGAGATGCACGTGGCAGCCGGAGCCCGCACGATCCTCGGCGTACTTGGCCATGAAGGTGATGGACAGGCCCATCCCGTCGGCGGTCTCCTTGAGACACTGCTTGAAGATCGCGTGCCGGTCCGCCATCTGGAGCGCCTCGGCGTGGCGGACGTTCAGCTCGTGCTGCCCGAGTCCCCACTCGCCCTTCGAGCTCTCGACCGCGACGCCGGAGGCCTTGAGGTGGCGCCGCACGGCGGCGGTGAAGGGCTCGAGGCGGGCCCCCTGGAGCAGGTGATAGTCCTCCAGGTACCACCCGGCCGGCCGCAGCGCCCGGTAGTCCTGCTCCGCCGCGTCGCGGTAGCTGTGGGCGAGGACGTAGTACTCCAGCTCCGACGCCGCCTGCACGCCGAACCCCAGCTCGCCGGCGGCCGCGATCTGGCGCCGGAGGACCGAGCGCGGCGCCACGCGCACGTCCTGGCCGGTCGCCTCGTCCTTGACGTCGCAGAGGACCAGCGCGGTCTTCGGGAGCCAGGCGGCGCGGGTGAGCGTGCCGAGGTCCGGGGCGAGGTGCACGTCGCCGTACCCCTTCTCCCAGCTGGCGAAGGCGTAGCCCGGGACCGGCGTCATCTCCATGTCGGCGGTGAGCAGGTAGTCGCAGGCGTGCGCCCCGCGGGCGGCGGCCTGCTCGAGGAAGGCCTCCGCCTCGTAGCGCTTCCCGAGGAGCCGGCCGTAGTGATCCGTGAAGCCCACCACGACCGTCTCGATCTCCCCGCGCGCCGCCTGCTCGCGGAGCTCCTCCAGTGTCACCCCGGCCCCCGATCCATGCTGCGGCTCGGCGCGCGGCCGCCGTGCGGCCCGCCGCCGCGCCCCTGCGCACGATCGTAGAATGCCACTGGGTGGATCGCAACTCGGCGGGATCGGCGGGCGGCCGATGGGAAGCGCCCCAGGGGCGGGCGGCGAGACGGGGGAGACGGGCAGGCTGACCGGCGAGGCCATGGTGCCCCGGGGGGGCAGGGCGGAGCACCGGCGCGGCGTCTCCCCCGGGCGCCGGGGCGCGAACGCCGCTTGACGGGGAGCGGGTACTGTCGCAGAGTGATCGTGTCCGTAGGTGGACGGGCAATGCATGCCCCCGGCGCCCGGCGCGGCCGGGGGCGTTTGTGTCCTCGGGGCGCACGCCGGAGCGAGCGACCTCGGGACACCGGGCGTCCGGGAGGGGAGATGCGCGAGAGCATCGGCGTCCGCCGCGGGACCCTCCGGCTCGCGGCCTGGCTCGCTTCTGCCGCCGCCATCCTGGCGCTGGCCCACACGCTGCTCGGCGCCGGCTGGATCGCCCGGCCCCGGGCCAACCACACCCCGCGTGCCGGGCAGCCGGCCACGACGCGCCCGCCGCTCGGCGCCTACCTCATCGTCCCCGGCGAGAGCCGCTGGCGCCCCGGCGCCCGGGTGGTCGTGGAGGCAGAGGGACGGAAGCACTCTTCCCCCGCGACGTCCGTTGCGCGACACGCGCCGCGCCCCGGATATCCGGTGAGCAGCCCCGATCAGACCGGGTCGGGGACCACCGAGAGGAGCGCGAGGAGATCCTCTGCCAGGCGCTCGAGCGCCTGGCGCGTCAGCGCGGCGGCCACCCGGCGGCGCTCCCCGGTGCCGGGGTCGAAGGCCTGCCGGGTGAGGACCAGGCCCCGCGCGCGGTCCGCGACCATCTCGAAGAAGGCCGTCTGGCCCGCCTGCGGGGCGGGCGGTTCGCTGCGGAGCAGTGCGGTGCGGCCGGGCTCCGTCTCGATGACGCGGAGCTTCTCGCCCAGGTAGGTGACCGTGGCGGCCAGCCGCTCCGCGTCGAAGCGCAGGCGGCCGCCCCGGGCGGCCGTGACCTCCAGCCGGTCGAGGAGACAGCCGAGCCGGTCCCAGTCGCTCACCTGGAGGCGGAGCTGGAGGTCGCCCGCCGCGGCGCGAATCTCCCCCGCGCGGTCGGGCCCCGCATGCAGCCGCTCCCTCACCTGCTGCGCATGTGCCATGGTCCCCCCTCGTTCCGGCCCCGGCATCAGTCCAGCGGCTTCTCCTGGTGACCCCGACCGTCGAAGCCCAGCCGGAGGCGCTTGCCCTCCTTGATCGTCTCCACGTGCACGGGGCGCTTCCAGACGCGGTGCAGGGTGGCCAGGACGTCCCGGGCGAAGTCCCACCTGAGGTCCTGCCCCTCGTGGTGGTGCGCGAGCAGCAGCTCGCCCCGGTTCTCGAAGTTGCCGTCCGCGACCCGGACCAGCGGATGCCCGCGATTGGTGAGGCCCGCGAGGATCGCCTCCTTGACGGCCGCGAACTCGCGGCTCTGCACCACCCAGGCCTGCCGCCGCGCGTCCTGCGCGTAGACGAAGAGCCGGTGCCGGCGGCAGAAGTCCTCCGTGAGGAACGTGTCGATGAAGGTGAGGTCGTTGTAGAGCCGCCGCACCTCGAAGATCTTCTGGCGGCCCAGCCCGGCCTGCGTGTCCCAGCGCTCGCGCGCCGCCAGGTCGTCGCAGGCCTCGTACTCCCGGCCGAAGCGGCCCGTGTCCCAGCGCTCCTCGATGTCCCGGAACAGCTCCACGCCCAGCTTGTAGGGGTTCAGGCGCAGCCGCGAGCCCCCCAGCGTCCCGGCGTGGTGGTCGGCGTAGTCGATGATCTCGCCGTCCGTCAGCACCCGCTCGGTCATGATGCGGGAGTGCCAGTAGGTGGCCCAGCCCTCGTTCATGATCTTGGTCTGCGCCTGCGGCAGGAAGTAGTAGGCCTCTTCCCGGATCATCGAGAGCACGTCCCGCTGCCAGTTCCTCAGGGGCGCGTGCTCGATCAGGAAGAGCAGCACGTCCGCCTCGGGCGCCTCCGGGAAGCGCTTCTTCTCCGTGCGCTCGGCCTCCAGCCGCTCGGCCCGCGCCTGGAGGAAATCCGGCGGGTTGATGTAGCGGTCCATGTAGCCCTTGCTGGGCAGGCGGCGGGGCGGGCGCCGCTCCTCCTCGTCGTCCGCATCGCCGCCCGGCCCCGCGCCGCCATGGGGGTCGCCGGCCGGCGGCTCGGGCGCGCCGGAGGCGGACCGGCCGTGCCCGTTCCCGCGCGCCTGCCCCATGAAGGGCCGCTGGGGATCGATGAGGTTCTCCAGGCCGAGGCAGCAGTCCAGGAAGCTCTCGACCGCCTCCGTGCCGTAGCGGTCCACGTACCGCTGCACCCGCGCGGCGTGGTTCGCCATCTCGTCGACCATCTTCCGGTTGGTGGGGGCGAAGTAGCAGTTGTGCTTGAAGAAGTCGCCGTGGGCGTACACGTGGGCCATCACCAGCTTCTGGTCCACGAGGTTGTTGCACCGGAGCAGGTAGGCGTAGCAGGGGTCGTTGTTGACCACCATCTCGTAGATCTTGCTCAGCCCGTACGCGTAGCTCTTGGAGAGCTCCTCGAACTGCATGCCGAAGCTCCAGTGCGGGTAGCGCTGCGGGAAGCCGCCGTAGGCCGCCACCTCGTTCAGCGTGCGGTAGTCGAGGACCTCGAAGATGACGGGGAAGAAGTCCAGGCCGACGTCCCGGGCGTGGGCCTCGATCTCGTACTTGGCCTGCTTCAGCTCCGTGGGAAACTTGCGGGCGGCCGGCTGCTTCAGCATGCTCTCCCGGTCTAGCGCCCCGTGCCCAGGAACGTCTTCAGGGCGCCGTAGATGCCCTCGCGGTCCCGGATGCTCGTGGCGATGACCTTCTCCTCGTCCGGCAGGCGCTCCTCCAGGAGCTTCAGGAACGGCCCGTTCCCGTAGGAGCCGTCCACCTGGCCGTAGCAGAAGAGGTTCGCGCCGGGCACGATCGCGGCCAGGCGCTCGAGCGCGGCCTCGTTGTCGTCGCCGTAGTTGTCCCCGTCCGTGAAGTGGAAGGCGTAGACGTTGTACTCCGCGGCGGGAAACGACTCGCGCATCAGCCGCAGGCAGACGTCGTAGGCGGAGGAGATCCGCGTCCCGCCGCTCTCCCGGGTGTGGAAGAACGTCTCCTGGTCCACCTCGCGGGCGGCGGCGTCGTGGATGACGAAGCGCCGCTCGACGCCCCGGTACTGCGCGGTGAGCCAGGCGTCGATCCAGAAGGAGGCGAGCCGCACCAGGGTCTTCTGCTCGTCCCCCATGGAGCCCGAGACGTCCATCATGTAGATGATCACCGCGTTGGCCCGCGGCTCGGGCGTGGCCTTCCAGGAGCGGTAGCGCGTGTCCTCCTTGACGGGCCAGACGCGCGGATCGGCGGGGTCGTAGCTGCCCGAGGTGATCTGGCGGCGGAGCGCCTGCCGGAACGAGCGCTTGAAGTGCCGGAGGGACTCGGGACCGGTGCGGGCGATGCCCGTGTACCGGTCCCGCGTGGCGGCGATGTTCTTCTTGCCCCGCGGCTGGATGCGCGGCAGGGCCAGCTCTTCCCCGAGGATCGCGGCCAGATCCTCCAGGCTCAGCTCGACCTCCAGGAGGTGCTCGCCGGGATCCGCCCCGGCCGCCCCCCGGCCGTCGCCGTGGGGGTCGAGCGCCACCGGGTCGCCGGGCGCCCCCTGGCCCTGCCCCACCCCGCTCGCGGCCCTGCCGAAGCGGAAGCGGGGGATCTCCAGCTGGGGTACGGGGATGGAGACGAGGTCCTTGCCCCGCTTCCCGATCAGCTCGCCGTGGGACAGGTACTTCCGCATCCCGGCGCGGATGGCCCCCCGGAGGATCTTCTTGAAGCGGGACCGGTCCCGCTCTATGCGCCTGGCGAGGTACACGGCGGATTGGGTCTCCAGGACGGCGAACGTCGCGACCGGTCCGCGCGCCGCGGGGGGGCGCCCCGGCCGGGTCCTGCTCGGTCCGTCAGCGCGGCCTCCTTCCTGCCGCCGCGCTCAGCGGCGCTCCTTCAGGTCGCCCCGGGCAAAGATGGACGCCACGAAGTGCAGCACGTCGGTGGCGCAGACCTCGCAGTAGCCGTAGTGCGCGATCAGCCGGTGCTTGACCACGTCGATCTTCTCCTGCGTCTCCTTGTCCACGACGTTGGAGACCAGGCTGGTCAGCTTGATGGAGTCCTTCTGGTCCTCGAAGAGCTTCAGCTCCAGGGCCCGGTGCAGCCGCTCGTTGGTGCGGTAGTCGAACGTCTTGCCCTCGACGGCCAGCGCGCCGATGTAGTTCATGATCTCCCGCCGGAAGTCGTCCTTCCGGCTCTCGGGGATCTCGATCTTCTCCTCCACCGAGCGCATGATCTTCTCGTTGGGCTCCTCGCTCTCCCCGGTGTACTTGTTCTTGACCTTCTCCTTCTGCGTGTAGGCCTTGACGTTGTCGATGTAGTTGGCGCACAGCCGCTTGATCCCGTCCTCGTCCGCGCAGATGGCCCGCTGCACCTCGTTCTTGGTCACCTCGGCGTACTCGTCCTTGACCGTGGCCATCAGCTCCCGGCAGCGCTTGCGCTGCTCCTCGGAGGTGATGAGGCTGTGGTGGTCGAGCCCGGCCTCCAGCTCGTTCAGCACCATGAAGGGGTTCACGCAGGTGCCCGCCTCCTCCGAGACCAGGGCGTTCGAGATCTTGTCCTGGATGTAGCGGGGCGAGATGCCCTCCATGCCCTCGCGCTCGGCCTCGTCCTTCAGCTCCTTGATGTTCTCCTCGGTGAAGCCCGGGAGGCTCTTGCCGTTGTAGAGCTTGAGCTTCTGCAGCAGGGTCAGGTTCGCCTTCTTCGGCTCGCGCAGGCGGGTGAGCAGGGCCCACATGGCGGCCATCTCCAGCGTGTGCGGGGCGATGTGCTTGCCGTGGACGCGGCTGGGGCCGTAGTCCTTCTCGTAGATCTTCACCTCGTCCGCCAGCCGGGTGATGTACGGGACGTCCGTCTTGACGGTGCGGTCGCGCAGCGCCTCCATGAACTCGTTGCTCTGCAGCTTCCGGTACTCCGGCTCGTTGGTGTGGCCGATGATCACCTCGTCGATGTAGGTCTGCGGGAACTTCTTGGGCTTGATGACGTGCTCCTGCGAGGCGGAGAGCAGGTCGTACAGGAACGCCACATCCAGCTTGAGCACCTCCACGAACTCGACCAGCCCCCGGTTGGCCACGTTGAACTCGCCGTCGAAGTTGAAGGCCCGCGGGTCCGAGTCCGAGCCGAAGACCGCGATCTTGCGATAGTTGATGTCGCCGGTCAGCTCGGTGGAGTCCTGGTTCTTCTCGTCCTTGGGCTGGAAGGTGCCGATGCCCACGCGGTCCTGCTCGGACAGGATGAGGCGGTGGACCCGCACGTGCGCCAGGACCCTGCGGAGGTCGCCGCCGTGCTTCTGCATGAGCGTGCGGAAGTGGTAGCGGCAGAAGGGGCACAGCTCGCCCGCCACCGCCATCGTCGGATGGCCGTTCCCCCGGCTGTTCAGGTCGGCGATCCAGGGGTCGCGGATCTCGCGGGGCAGGAGGTGGAGCGGCTCCTCGTGCATGGGGCAGGGCTCGGCCCCCTCGGCCCGCTCCGGGTCGCCGGGCCGCCAGGCAAAGGTGTAGAGCGCGCCCTCCGGCGTGCGGGAGTAGCGCTCCAGCCCCCGCTTCAGCAGGCGCACGATCGTGCTCTTGGCCGAGCCCACCGGGCCGTGCAGCAGGAGGATGCGGCGGTCCGTGCCGTAGTGGCGGGCGGCGGACTTGAAGACGTTGACCAGGTGCATGAGCGGCCGCTCGAGCCCGAAGACCGCGTCCGCGCCCCCGTTGTCCGGGTCCGCGAAGAAGCGGTAGCGCGTCAGCTTCTCGCGGTGCTCGACGACCTCCTCGGTGCCGTAGGAGACGATCATGTCGTAGATGCGCTGGAACGCATCGCGGAGCACCTGCGGCTGCTGCCGCACCAGGTCGAGGTACTCGGCGAAGGAGCCTTCCCAGTGGAGCGTCTTGAAGGTGGGATCCAGCGCGTACCGGTCGATGAGCGACGCCACTTCGAGCAGTTGCGGCATCCGCGTCACCTCCTCCTGTCCGGCCCGGGAGGGCGGACAGCGGCTCGGACCCTTGCGGAGGATTGTCGGGCGAGACCTGTCGAATTCCGGACGGGCCTGAGTTCCCGTCGGCGGAATTCCTGCGACTCGAACTCAGGGTCACTGCTGATGGAGGGGCAATCGCCCCATCGGGGAAGCAAGCCGGATGCCACACCGCCGGC
>JBHGAX010000228.1:0-7740 GCA_041946635.1 Methylomirabilales bacterium (SeqCode) | reverse complement strand
GGCCGGGGACCGGGTGAAGGCCGGGGACGAGCTGTGCGTGATCGAGGCGCTGAAGATGGGCAACAGCATCCGCGCGCAGCGCGACGCGCTGGTCCGGGAGGTCCTGGTGGCCCCCGGGCAGAGCGTGGCGTTCGGCGCACCACTCGTCGTCCTCGCCTGACGGCGACAGGGGAACAGGCATGCTGGACGTGACGGTGACCGCCAGACTCGTCGAGGGCTTCTCGAACTTCGGGCTGGGCGCCCTGATCATGATGCTGATCGGCGGAGCCCTGATCTACCTGGCCATCGCGAAGGAGTACGAGCCGGTCCTGCTCCTGCCCATCGGCGCCGGCTGCCTGCTGGCCAACATCCCGGTCACGGGGATGACCGGGGCCGAGGGCCTGTTCGGGATCCTCTACGACTTCGGCATCCGGACGGAGATGTTCCCCCTGCTCATCTTCATCGGCGTGGGCGCCATGACCGACTTCGGGCCGCTGCTGGAGCGGCCGTACACGGTGATCCTCGGCGCGGCCGCGCAGTTCGGCATCTTCGGCACGCTCCTCATGGCCACGCTCCTCGGCTTCAACATCAGGGAGGCGGCTTCCATCGGCATCATCGGCTCGGCCGACGGCCCGACCTCCATCTACGTCGCCTCCATCCTGGCGCCCGACCTGCTGGCGCCCATCGCGGTGGCGGCCTACTCGTACATGTCGCTGGTGCCCATCATCCAGCCGCCCATCATGCGGGCCCTCATCACGCCGGCCGAGCGGGCCATCGTGATGCCCTACACCGAGAAGCCGGTCTCCAAGACGGCCAAGGTCGTCTTCCCCATCGTGACCACGCTGGTCTGCGGCCTGATCGCCCCCATGTCCGCCCCGCTCATCGGCATGCTGATGTTCGGGAACCTCCTGCGCGAGGCAGGGGTGGTGGAGCGGCTGTCCCAGGCGGCGCAGAACGAGCTGATCAACGTCGTGACCATCTTCCTGGGGCTCACCATCGGCTCGACCATGTCGGCCGACAAGTTCCTCACCGCGCGCACCATCTTCGTCATCGCCATGGGGCTCGTGGCCTTCGCCCTGGACACGGTGGCGGGCCTGGGCTTCGGCAAGATGCTGAGCATCGCCACCCGCGGTTGTCCAGCCCGTGCCCCTCGACTTCGGTGCGGAGCCTGGCCCGAGCGTGTCGAGGGACCCGGCCCGAGCGTGTCGAGGGACCCGGGAGAAATACTGCTCCGTCTGGCACTCGCTCCGCCAGGACATCGACCTCCGCACCGCCTACGAGCTGACCGAGGCTTCCGCCCGGACCTAGCCCACGGAAGAGGCCGACTTCCCCGTTGACAGCCCGCCCGCGTTGGGCCATCGTAAGTAATTCCGACTCATTCGCTCCTCAATCACGCACCCGCTGGACCGCGATATCGGGCGGCATCCCCGAAGGAGCAGCACATGACAACGGCGGACGTAGCGGTGGCGGTGGGGACGCCGGTCCTGGTCGTGGACGACGACCCGGCGGCGCGGCGGCTCCTGGAGATCCGGCTCAAGAACATGGGGTGCGAGGTGCTGGGCGCGGCCGACGGCCAGGCCGCCCTGGCCGCCGTGGAGCGAGGCCTCCCGGCGCTCATCCTCCTCGACCTCGAGATGCCCCGCATGGACGGCATGGAGCTCCTCCGGGCGCTCCGCCGGGACGGCATCGAGGTGCCGGTGATCGTCGTGACGGCCCACGGCTCCATCGAGGCCGCGGTGGCGGCCATGAAGGAGGGGGCCGACGATTTCCTCCCGAAGCCCTTCGACCCCAAGCACCTGGAGATCGTGGTGCGGCGGGCCCTGGAGCGCCGCTCCCTCCTGGACGCGCGGGAGCTGCTCCAGGACACGCTGGCGGCCCGCGGCCAGAGCATCGTGGGCGGCAGCCCGGCCATGCGGCAGGTGCTGGAGACGGCCCGCAAGGTGGCGCAGGCGAATACCACGGTCCTGGTCCTCGGCGAGAGCGGCACGGGCAAGGAGGTCTTCGCCCACGCCATCCACCAGTGGAGCCCCCGGCACGACAAGCCCTTCGTGATCGTGAACTGCGTGGCCCTGTCCGAGCACCTGCTGGAGAGCGAGCTGTTCGGCCACGAGAAGGGCGCGTTCACGGGCGCGCACCAGACCAAGAAGGGGAAGTTCGAGGTGGCGCAGGGCGGGACCATCTTCCTGGACGAGATCGGCGACATGCCGCTCGCGCTGCAGGCCAAGCTGCTGCGCGTGCTGCAGGACCACACCTTCGAGCGGGTGGGCGGCACGAAGCCCGTCCGCGCCGACATCCGGGTGATCGCCGCGACCAACCGCGACCTGGACATCGCGGTGGCCGAGGGCCGCTTCCGGCAGGACCTCTTCTACCGCATGAACGTGGTCCGCATCACCCTGCCGCCGCTCCGCGACCGGGCCGAGGACATCCCGGCCCTGGTGGCGCACTTCGTGGCCAAGTACGCGGCGGAGGCGAAGAAGCCCGTGCGCCGGGTGGCGCCGGCGGCCATGCAGATCCTGACCGCGCACGGCTGGCCGGGGAACGTGCGGGAGCTGGCCAATGCCGTGGAGCGCGCCGTGGTCCTCTGCGCAGGCGACGAGATCCGCCCCGAGGATCTGGCGCTCGCCCCCTCCGGCAACGGCCCGGCCGCAGCCCCGCGCCCGGCGGCGCCCGCCGTGGGCGAGTACCACGGCGAGGTGCGGGCCTACAAGCAGGCGCTCATCCGCGCGGCGCTGCAGGCGGCGGGCGGCAACCAGACCCGCGCCGCCGAGCTGCTGGGGCTCCAGCGCACGTACCTGGTGAAGCTGCTCCGATCCCTGGAGATCCGGGGCCCGGCCTGACACGCGGTGAAGCCGGCCCAGGAAAGGCGCGGGTGGATCACTTGTGGTCCAACAAGAGCATCCGGGCCGATCCACCGGGGACGGGGACCCCGCGGGCCGCGTCGGCCCCGGGCCCCTCGACTCGGGGCCTTACCGCCGTGCGTGACCTGGCACCGCGATTGCCCTCCTGCCCGCCGTCCGGGACGGCGGCACAGGAGGGACGATCATGAAATCGCTGGCAACGCTCTTCGGTGTGGCGATGGTCCTGGCGCTGGTGCTCACGGCGGTCGGACTGGTGGGGAGCGGGAATCGCGCCGCGGCGCAGATCGATCGGCCGGACAAGGAAGAGGTCCGTGGGCTGCCGGGCCGGGCCGCGGATTCCTGCGTGGGCGCCTCGGTGGCGCCGGCCGGGCCGTCCAGGGCCTGCTGACCATCGCGGACCACGCGGCGCCCTCGCGGCCGACCCGGCCGCGAGGGCGCCTGTGGGACCGACAGAGGTGAGGCCATGCCAGCGGCCTTTTCCCGGACGATCCCATTGTCCCGGACGATCCTCCTGGGTGCCGCCGAGGTGACCCGGTGAGGCGGCGCCTGGCCTGCGCGGCATGCCTCCTCGGGCTGCTGCCATCCGCCGCCGCGGCCGCCGCGCAGCCGGCGCGCCCGCCCTTAGGCGGTGGTGCCCGGCCTGCGCCGCGTCTGGGCCGTCCATCACGTCGGCGACCTCTCCATGGCGGCCATGGCGGACAAGGCCCGGCAGGTGGCCCCGGAGCTCGGGCTGAACGTGCTGGCGCGCGGCGTCCGGAGCGCGGAGGAGGCGGCGCAGGAGCTGAAGGCCGTCCGCCCGGGCGACGCGCTGCTCGCGCCCTCGCCGCTCACCGCGAACATCCCGGGCCTCATGCTGGACCTGGGCTTGTTCAGCCGGGTCCCCGGGGTCTTCGCCGCCAGCTTCTGGGCGCGAGCCGGGGGCCTGCTCTCGTACGGCTCGGAGCCCCGCAGCGAGGGGGAGCAGGCCGCCCGCCTGGTGGCCAAGATCCTCCGGGGCGCGCATCCGCGGGAGCTGCCGGTGGAGGGCAGCCACCGCATCGAGCTCGCGGTCAATCTCAAGACCGCGAGGAGCATGGGGCTGGCCATCCCCCCCGCCGTCCTGACGCGCGCCGAGCTGGTGCTGGACTGACACGAAAGGAGGAGGACGTGCGATACGCTGCGAGGCTCGCCCAGACCGCGCTGGCGGCGGTCGCCGCCGCGCTGCTGGCCGCCGGCCCGGCCGGGGCCGTGCAGGTGGGGCAAAAGGCGCCAGACTTCTCGCTCCAGGGGCCGGACGGGAAGCCGGTCGCGCTGGCCGACCTCCTGGCCCGGGGGCCGGTGGTCCTGTACACCTTCATCCAGGCCTTCACGGCCACCTGAACCGAGGAGATCAGCGGCTTCGAGGCCAACCTGCCCCAGTTCGAAGCCGCGGGCGCCCAGGTCGTGGGCGTGAGCGTGGACTCCTGGGAAGCGCTGGGGACCTTCAGCAAGCAGAACCGGCTCCGGCACCTCTTGCTCTCGGACTTCGGGCGCAAGATGCTGCCGGCCTACGGCGCGCTGGTCACCGACGAGAAGAGCCCCATCTACCGCTACGCCAAGCGCGCCTACTTCATCATCGACCGCCAGGGCACGCTGCGCTGGGCGCGCATCCAGACGAACCCGCTGGATCTGCTCACGGCGGAGGAGGTCGTGCGGGCGCTCAAAGACTCCGGCATATGAGCGGCCTCGGACCGCGGAGGGCGAGGGCGACGCGTCCGGGCCGGCGGTGCGTCCGCGAGGTGATCCCGTGACTCCCCGGGGTGGGCTCTTCTGGAAGTACGTGGTGGTCTTCGTCCTGCTGGTGAGCGGCGGGCTGCTCACCAGCGGGCTGCTGGAGATCTACTTCTCCTACCACGAGAACAAGGCGGCCCTGAGCGCCCTGCAGCGCGAGAAGGCGCTGGCCGCCGCCTCCCGCATCGAGCAGTTCATCCGCGAGATCGAGGGGCAGGTCGGCTGGACCGCCTACGCCACCGCCGCGCCCGGGGCCGCGGACATCGAGCGCCGGCGCCTCGACTTCCTCCGGCTGCTCCGGCAGGCGCCCAGCGTCACGGAGGTGAGTTACCTGGATGCCGCCGGGCGCGAGCAGCTTCGCGTCTCCCGCCTGGCCATGGACGTGGTGGGGGGCGGCGCCGATCTGTCCGGCCAGGCCCCCTTTCGCGAGGCCCGGGCGGCCGGCGCCTACTTTGGCCCGGTCTACTTCCGGAAGGAATCCGAACCCTACATGACCATCGCCATCGCGGGCCGGGGGCCGGATGCGGGGGTGACGGCCGCCGAGGTCAACCTGAAGTTCATCTGGGACGTGGTCTCGCGCATGCGGATGGGCCAGGCCGGCTACGCCTACGTGGTGGACCAGCAGGGCTACCTGATCGCGCACCCCGACATCAGCCGGGTCCTGCAGAAGACGCGGCTGGCCGGGCTGCCCCAGGTGGCCTCCGCCCTGGAGGCGCTGCGGGCCCCCGCCCACCCGCCTGGCGAGGCGGTCATCGGGGCGGATGCCGCGGGCAAGCGCACCCTCACGGCGCACGCGGCCATTGGCCCGCTGAAGTGGATCGTGCTGGTGGAGCAGCCGCTGGCCGAGGCCTTCGCACCGGTCTACGCCTCGCTCTTCCGCACGGCCGGGCTGCTGCTGGCCGGGTTCGGCGTCTCGATCCTGGCCGGCCTCTACCTGGCCCGGCGCATGGTCACGCCCATCCGGGCGCTGCAGGCCGGCGCGGCCCGCATCGGCTCGGGCGATCTCCGCCATCGCATCCAGGTCCCGACGGGCGACGAGCTGCAGGCGCTGGCCGGGCAGTTCAACCGGATGGCGGCCCAGCTCGAGGAGTCGTACCAGTCGCTCGAGCAGAAGGTCGAGGCGCGCACCCGGGAGCTCGCCGAGGCGCTGGAGCAGCAGACCGCCACCAGCGAGGTGCTGAAAGTCATCAGCCGCTCGACGTTCGAGCTGCAGCCGGTCCTGGACACGCTGCTGGAAAACGCGGTCCGGCTGTGCGGCGCCCGGCGGGGGCATATCAACCGGCTGGACGGCGACGTGTATCGCCTGGCGGCCGCCTACGACGTCCCGCCCGAGCTCGCCGCCCATCTCGAGACGCATCCCATCCGCCCCGACCGCAAGACCATCACCGGCCGGGCGGCGCTGGAGCGGCGCGCGCTGCAGATCCCGGACGTCCTGCAGGACCCGGAGTACGACTACGGCGAGGGCCAGCGCCTGGGGGGCTACCGGACGCTGCTCGGGGTCCCCATGCTGCGCGAGGGCGTCCCCATCGGCGTGATCTGCCTCTGGCGGGAAGCGGTGCAGCCCTTCGCCCCACGCCAGATCGAGCTGGTCGAGACCTTCGCCGACCAGGCGGTCATCGCCATCGAGAACGTCCGGCTCTTCAAGGAGATCCAGGCGCGGACGCGCGAGCTGGAGGAGTCGCTGGAGGAGGTCCGCGCGCTGAGCGAGGTGAGCCGCGCGGTCAGCTCCTCCCTGGACCTGAAGCAGGTCCTCCACGAGATCGCGGAGCAGGCGGCGAAGCTCTGCGATGCGGACGCCGGCGTCATCAACGAGTACTTGCCCGCGACCGCCGAGTTCCGCCCGACCGCCTCCTGGAATGCCAGCGACGCGTTCATCCGCAGCATCGAGGCGCTGCAGCCCAGGCTGGGACGGGGCGCCACCGGGAAGAGCGCGGCGGCCGGCAAGCCCATCCAGGTTCCGGACATCCTGACGGAGCCCGACTACCCCTACCGGGAGCTCCTCGGCCGGGAGGGCTACCGGGCCGTGCTCTCGGTCCCCATGCAGCGCGACGGGCGCATCCTGGGCACGGTGGCCGTCTTGCGGAAGACCCCGGGGACCTTCGGCGACCGCGCCGTCAACCTGCTGACGACCTTCGCCGACCAGACCACCATCGCCATCGAGCATGCCCGGCTCTACCGGGACGCGAGCGAGAAGGGCCGCATGCTGGAGGAGGCGAACCGACACAAGTCCCAGTTCCTGGCGAACATGAGCCACGAGCTGCGGACGCCCATGAACGCCATCATCGGCTTCTCGGAGGTGCTCCTCGACCCGTCCCTGGCGGTGAGCGACGAGGAGCGCCGGCAGTTCCTGACGGACATCCTGAGCAGCGGCAGGCACCTGCTCAAGCTCATCAACGAGGTCCTGGATCTGTCCAAGATCGAGGCCGGGCGCATGGAGCTGCAGCTGGCGCCGGCGAGCCTCGGCGAGGTGCTCGAGGCGGTCCAGAGCACGGCGCGGCCGCTGGCGGCCAAGAAGGCCATCCAGCTGGACCTGGACGGCGGGACCGCGCTGCCGGCCTTCCTGATGGACGCGGCCCGGGTGAAGCAGGTCCTGCTGAACCTGGTGGGGAACGCCATCAAGTTCACGCCCGCGGGAGGCCGGGTCACGGTCGCGACGAGAATTGCAGGTTGCCGATCGCAGATTTCAGATCCGGAAGCCGCCCAGCCCGAAGATCTGCAATCTGAAATCCGAAATCGGCAATCCGAATGCGTCGAGGTCAGCGTCACCGACACCGGGCCGGGCATCGCCCTGGAAGACCAGGAGCGGATCTTCCTGGAGTTCCAGCAGTCCCAGGCCTGCCGGGGCGGGACGAAGCCCGAGGGGACCGGCCTCGGGCTGGCGCTTGCCAAGCGCTTCGTCGAGATGCACGGCGGGCGGATCCGCGTCGAGAGCCGGCCCGGCCACGGCGCCACCTTCGCCTTCACGCTGCCGCTCCGGCGGGTCGCGGCGCGCGCCGAGGCCTCCACCACGCTTTCCGCGGAAGGGTGAGCCCATGCCGAGGTTGCGCGGAGCATCCCGGACCAGCGATGGCGCATCCCGGTCGCGGCGGCTGGACGAGCTGGCGGCCCTGACGCAGGTCACGCAGGCCGTGGGCGCGTCCTTGAACCTGGAGCA
>JBHGAX010000227.1:0-6640 GCA_041946635.1 Methylomirabilales bacterium (SeqCode) | reverse complement strand
GGCGGGCAGATCCTGGGGACGGGGCCGGCCATCCGGCGGCTGCTGGAGGACGTGAACGTGGTGGCGGGTTCCGACCTGGCGGTCCTCATCACGGGCGAGACGGGCGTGGGCAAGGAGATGGTGGCGCGGCGCATCCACGAGGCCTCGCCGCGGGCCGGGGAGGCGCTGATCCACGTCAACTGCGCCGCCCTGCCCGAGTCCATCGCCGAGAGCGAGCTGTTCGGCCACGTGGCCGGGGCCTTCACGGGCGCGACCCGGGATCGCGCCGGCAAGTTCGAGATCGCCGACGGCGGCACGCTCTTCCTCGACGAGATCGGCGAGCTGCCCCTCACCCTGCAGCCCAAGCTCCTGCGCGCGCTCCAGCAGGGCGAGATCCAGCGGGTCGGCTCGGACAGGCTGCTCAAGGTGAACGTCCGCATCCTGGCGGCCACGAACCGCGACCTGCGGCAGGAGGTCGCGGAAGGCCGCTTCCGGCCGGACCTGTTCCACCGCCTGGCCGTCTACCCGATCCACGTGCCGCCGCTGCGCGAGCGGCGCGAGGACATCCCCCTGCTGGCCGCGCACTTCCTGGATCTCAGCCGCCGCCGCCTGGGGCTCGGCCCGGTCCGCCTCACGGACGAGGCGCGTGAGCGGCTGGTGGCCGTGCCCTGGCCGGGCAACGTCCGGGAGCTGGAGAACGTCATCAGCCGCGGCGTCCTGCGGGCGGCGGCGGGGGCGCGCGGACGCGCCACGCTGCTCGTCGGCATCGAGCACCTGGACCTGGGCGGCGCGGCGGCGGCGCCCGTGGCGCCGGCCCGGCGGGACACCGCGCCGCCGGAGGCGCCCGTGGGGTCGCTGCAGGAGCGGGTGGAGGCCTTCCGGCGGCAGACGATCGAGGCGGCGGTGCGGCGGCACGGCGGGAACTGGGCCGCCGCCGCACGCGAGCTCGGCATGCATCGGAGCAACCTGCACCACCTGGCACGGCGGCTGGGTTTGAAGACAGGCAGTTAGGCAATTCGGGAGCCTGGTTTTCCTTGGCGGGCTTGGCGAGAGACCGCGCTCCCCACGACCCCCGGAACAGCGTCTCGCAGAGCACGCCAAGGACGCAAGAGAGCGCGACCCACACTTGACCCACTCACATCAAGTTCCGCGCTTCAAGCAACGCTAGAACGGACGGGATCCGGAGCGGTTGCCGGGGTGTTGCACGCGATGTACGAGATGCAACACAGGGAAGATACGGCGGCTTCGCGGCATTGTGACAAGCAGGCGATTTCTTTGATCGTGCACTCGCGCGCGGACCGGGCACGGCGCTTGCTGCAACGGGATGCAACCGGAGGCGGCCTCCAGCCATCCCGCACTCCGCATTCCCCCAGGGGTTGCCATGGCCGCGGGCCCGGAATCTCCTGCACAGCAGCACACGGAAGGCCCCGAGCACGGGCAGGCCGCTCCGCGCCTCCCACACTTCGCCGAGCCCCTCACCGTCCTCGACATCCTGCGCAGCATCCCGGATTCCGTCGTGACCATCGACGGCGCCCGGCGCATCGTGGCGCTGAACGAGCCGGCGCGCGCCCTCGCCGGGGCGGGGGACGGCGGGGCCACGAGCCGCCACTGCGGCAGCGTCCTCCGGAGCGAGATCTGCGACACCGACCGGTGTCCCTTCGACCGCGCGTTCTTCGGCGGCGAGACGGTGACCACCTTCAACGTCCGCGCGCAGGACGGGACGCCGATCTGCATCAACACGTCCCCGTTGCGCAACGCCCAGGGCGAGACCGTGGGCGTGGTGGAGACGATCCGCGTCATCACCCACATCAACCGGCTGATCGAGGACCTGCGCGAGCAGCGCAACCGCGTGCAGGCCGTCCTGGACTCCATCGCCGAGGGCGTGCTCACGGTGGACGGCCAGGGCCGCATCACCAGCGTCAACCCCGCGGCCCAGCGAATCCTGGCGTGCGGGGACGAGGCCATGGGATGCTCCGCGGCGGACGTCCTCCCCCCGGAGGTGGCGGGTCCCGAGTCCCCGCTCCGCGAGACGCTGCGCACCGGCCGGCCGGTCCGCAACCGGGACGTGGGGATCACCGACCGCAAGGGCCGGGGCATCCCCCTGAGCGTGTCCACCGGCCCCTTCCGCGACGAGACCGGGGCGACGCTGGGGGCCGTCTGCACGCTGCGCGACCTGCGCGAGATCGAACGCATCGCCGACGAGCGGCGGCACCGCGGGCCCTTCCTGGGGATCATCGGCACCCATCCCCGGATGCGCGAGGTCTTCGACCTGGTCGAGATGATCAAGGACAGCGACTCCACCGTGCTGATCCAGGGCGAGAGCGGCACCGGCAAGGGCCTCCTGGCGCACGCCCTCCACCGCATCGGCCCGCGGCGCCGGCAGCCCTTCATCAAGGTGAGCTGCGCGGCCCTGCCCGAGACCCTCCTGGAGAGCGAGCTGTTCGGCCACGAGCGGGGCGCCTTCACCGGCGCCATCCGGGACCGCAAGGGCCGGTTCGAGCTGGCCGACAAGGGGACGCTCTTCCTGGACGAGATCGGCGACCTCTCGCCCGCGGTCCAGGTGAAGCTGCTGCGGGTCCTGCAGGAGCAGGAGTTCGAGCGGCTGGGCGGCACGGAGACCATCCGGGTGGACGTGCGCGTGATCGCGGCCACGCACCGGGACCTGCCGCGCCTCATGCGTGAGGGGAAGTTCCGCGAGGATCTCTACTATCGCCTGAACGTGATCCCGGTCCACCTCCCCGCGCTGCGCGACCGCAGGTCCGACGTGCCGCTGCTGGTGGACCACCTGCTGGATCGCCTCGCCGCGCAGGGGAAGGGCAAGGCCACCAGCATCTCGCCCCGCGCCATGGCCATCCTCATGGACCACCGCTGGCCCGGGAACGTGCGCGAGCTGGAGAACGCCATCGAGCACGCGGTGGTCTGCTCGCGGGGCAGCGTGGTGGAGCCCGAGGCGCTTCCCCGCGCCCTCCTGCTGCCGACCTCGCCCGTGCCCGGCGGCGGCCTCCCCCGCGAGCGGAATCCCGCGCGGGCCGCCGAGGACGAGCGCGAGCACGTGCTTCGCGCGCTGGAGTCGTGCCGCTGGAACCGGGGGCGCACCGCCGCGCGCCTCGGCATCGACCGGACCACGCTCTGGCGGAAGATGCAGCGCCTGAAGATCGAGCCGCCGCGCCGCTGATCGCCCGCCGCCGCCTGTCCCTCGTGTTGCGCGCCGCTGCGCGCAACGCCTCGACGAGGGAACTCCGCCGTACGAGAGTTTCCCCGTCGTGTTTCTCCGTGCGCGTTCAATAGCACTCCTTTTGTACGAAAAGCCACAAGCCGCAAGCCGCCGGTGCCCGCCGACTCCGGAACGGCGACTCCACTCTTCCTCCCTTCCCGTCCCCGGCGGCCACGTTTACCGGGAGTTGCGTGGTCTGGTGGCCGACGGTGGAATCTTTGCTCGCAGAGCCGTCTCCTGGCATACCGGTTGCTCAAAGCCGGCGGCACCTGGGCAGGCCGCTGGGGACTCTCGAGCGGCTCTCGTCTTCACCGCTCCTCGGTAACCCACCGACCGCGCGCATCACGGCAGGCAGCTCGGAGAAGCAACCGGCGTCGGAGAGGGGTCTCGGCCTGGCGCCTGGGGGCACGCCCGGCTGCCCGGTGCCCGCTCGGCGGAGCAAGTCGCGAGCACGTCCTTGTCGGAGGAGGCGAACAGCATGGCGACCGCGGAGGTTTCGAAGAACCGGGAGGCGCTGCTGAAGTCGATGCGGGCCGCCACCAAGAGCTACGTCAGCACCGGGGTCACCATCGAGATCAACGACGCCTGGTGTAAGGGCTGCGCCATCTGCGTGGAGTTCTGCCCCAAGGACGTGCTGAAGATGACGCCCCTGGACAAGGTGGAGGTCGTCGCGCTGGAGCAGTGCACCAAGTGCCTTCGCTGCGAGCAGCTCTGCCCCGACTTCGCCATTGTCGTGTTCGGCGAGCCGGGCGTCGGGAACAACTAGCCGCAGCCACGGGGGACCGCGCGTGAATCCCGTCGCCGTATCCGAGAACGTGAGGCTCCTGCAGGGGAACGAGGCCTGCGTCGAGGCCGCGATCCTGGCCGGCTGCCGGTTCTTCGGGGGCTACCCCATCTCCCCCTCGTCCGAGATCGCCGAGCAGATGTCCCTGCGCCTGCCGCAGGTGGGCGGCCGCTTCATCCAGATGGAGGACGAGATCGCCGCCATGGGGGCGATCCTCGGCGCGGCGGTCACGGGGGCCAAGGTCATGACGGCCACCAGCGGCCCGGGCTACTCCCTGAAGCAGGAGAACATCGGCTACGCCGTCATGACGGAGATCCCCTGCGTCATCGTGAACGTGATGCGCGGCGGCCCCAGCACCGGCCTGCCGACCTCGCCGGCCCAGGGCGACGTCATGCAGGCGCGCTGGGGCACCCACGGCGACCACCCCGCCGTGGCCCTCGCCCCCGCCTCGGTCAGCGAGGTCTTCGAGGAGACCATCCGCGCCTTCAACATCGCGGAGCGCTTTCGCATTCCCGTGACGCTCCTGCTGGACGAGGTCATCGCCCACATGCGGGAACGCGTGGTGATCCCCGACGCCGGCCAGATCACCCGCTGGGAGCGGCCGCGGCCGGCCTGCCCGCCGGAGGAGTACGTGGCCTACGCCGACACCCCCTCGGGGGTGCCCGCCATGGCGGACTTCGGGAGCGGCTACCGCTACCACGTGACGGGCCTGTCGCACGACACCCGCGGCCTGCCCAAGGACTCGCCGGAGGTCGTGGACGCCCTGGTGCGCCGGCTCATGCGCAAGATCGAGCTGGGCCTCCCGGACATCCAGAAGTACGAGTCCACGGGCCTGATGGATGCCACCATCGGCATCGTGGCCTACGGCTCCTCGGCCCGCTCCGCGAAGGGCGCCATCCGGCTGGCCCGCCGCAAGGGGATTCGCGTGGGCCTCTTCCGGCCCGTGACCCTCTGGCCGTTCCCCGAGGCCGAGGTGGCGCTCCTGGCGAAGCAGGTGAAGCACCTCGTGGTCCCCGAGATGAACCTGGGCCAGCTGGCCCTGGAGGTCGAGCGCGTGGCCCGCGGGGCCTGCCCGGTCCACCGCGTGAATCGCATCACCGGCGAGCCCATCCCGCCCGCCGAGATCCTGGCGGCTATTGAAGCGCTGGTCCCCTGAGGCCGGGACAAGAGTGTGGTTGAGGCTGCTTAAAAAGGGCCAGATGCCAGGCGGCGCGCGACGCGAGGTGCGAGGCGTACCTGGTCCGTACGCCGCAGCGCCGCGCGAGCGCGCCAACGCAGCAGATGGGCCTTTTGGGGCAGCCTGACGAGGAGACGCCGGTGTTCACTTACGAGAAGTGGCTCCGTTTGGAGATGTTCCCGCACATCTGGTGCCCGGGCTGCGGGGACGGCATCGTCCTGAAGAGCCTGCTGCGCGCCCTCGACCGCATCGGCCTCGGCAAGGACGAGATCTGCATGGTCTCCGGCATCGGCTGCAGCAGCCGGCTGCCCGGCTACGTGGACGTGAACACGCTGCACACGACCCACGGCCGGCCCCTCGCCTTCGCGACCGGGGTGAAGCTGGCCAAGCCCGCCCTCACCGTCATCGTGATCACCGGGGACGGCGACGCCCTGGCCATCGGGGGCAACCACTTCATCCACGCGGCCCGGCGGAACATCGACCTGACGGTCCTGCTGTTCAACAACGGCACCTACGGCATGACCGGCGGCCAGTTCGCGCCCACCACGCCCGTGGGGAAGCTCGCGAGCACCGCGCGCCACGGCACCATGGAGCCGCCCTTCGACGCCTGCAAGCTGGCGATCGCGGCGGGGGCCACCTACGTGGCCCGCGGCACCTCCTACCACACCCAGCAGCTGGACCGGCTCATCGAGGGCGGCATTCGCCACAAGGGCTTCGCCCTCATCGAGGTGCTGGAGAACTGCAACACCTACTACGGGCGACCCAACAAGACCAGCCTGCTGGAACTCCTGCAGTGGGAGAAGACCCACACCGTGAACGTGAAGGCCGCGGAGCGCATGACCCCCGAGCAGCTGGAGGGCAAGATCCTCACGGGCGTCCTGCACAGGGCGGAGCGGCCCGAGTACGTCGCCGAGTACGAGCGGCTCATCGCGCGGGTGCGGGAGAACAACGGCAAGAACGTGGCCTAGACAGAGAAGCTGGTGCTCGCTCAGGCCGCTCAAAAAGGCCCAGGTGCAAGGCGGCGAGCGAGGCGAGGCGCGAGGCGTACCGTGTCCGTACGCCGCAGCGCCGCGCGAGCGAGCCAACGCCGCAGATGGGCCTTTTTCAGCGGCCGGCCAGGGGCGAAGGCGATGAACGAGCAGCGCTACGAGATCCGGCTGAGCGGAGAGGGAGGCCAGGGGATCGTCCTGGCCGGCGTCATCCTCGCGGAGGCCGCGGCCATCTACGACGGCCGGAACGCCACGCAGACCCAGGCCTACGGGCCGGAGTCCCGCGGGGGGGCCAGCAAGGCCGAGGTCATCATCAGCGACGAGGAGATCGACTACCCCAAGAGCACGGCCGTGGACCTGCTGCTGGCCTTGACCCAGGCGGCCGCCGACAAGTACGTCCACGATCTCAAGCCCTCGGGGATCCTGGTGGCCGACGCGGACAAGGTGCACCGGCTGCCGCAGGGCGCCTTCGCCGTCCACCACCTGCCGATCCTCCG
>JBHGAX010000226.1:0-12756 GCA_041946635.1 Methylomirabilales bacterium (SeqCode) | reverse complement strand
GGCTGACCGCCTGCACTACCGCGGCGCGACCAGGATCTTGCCATCCGTGCGATTGCCGGACTGCCGGATGGCATCCACGACCCGCTCCAGCGGGAAGCGCGCGGTGATGATCTTCCGGTTGTCGAGGGCGCCGCTGGCCATGAGCCGGATGACGTTCGGGAAGATGTCGTCGCCGGAATGGCCCTGCGAGCCGAAGAACTGGGCGTGCCGCACCTGGAACTGGTCCAGGTACACCGGGACCCGGTCCGCGGCCCGGCCCACCTGGGCGATCCGCCCGTTCACCGCCAGGGACCGCTCCATCTCGGGGAAGGTGTGCTGGGGCGCGCCCGCCGCCTCCAGCTGGAAGTCGGCGCCCTCGCCGTGGGTGAGCTCCATCACGACCTGCGAGGGGCGGTGGCCCTGCCGCTGCAGCTCGACCGGATCGTAGACGTGGTCGGCGCCCATCTTCGCGCACAGCTCCCGGCGCGCCGCGACCGTCTCGAAGGCGATGACCTTGCTGGCCCCGGCGGCCTTCATCATGGCGACGGCGGTGAGGCCGATGCAGCCCCCGCCATAGACCACCGCGTACGCCCCGGGCTTGAAGCCCCCGCCCCGGACGAAGACGGCGTTGTAGGCCACGCAGGTCGGCTCCACCGTGGCGCCCAGCTCGTACACCGTGTCGGGGTGCGGGTAGCGCTCGGCCAGGGCGTCGAGCTTCCAGCAGTACTTGGCGCCCACCCCGATGTACTCGGCGAAGGCCCCGGGAATGGTGAAGCCGATCTCCTCCAGGTTGACGCACTGGTTCACGAAGCCGCCGCGGCAGGGCTTGCACTCCCCGCACCAGATCATCTCCTCGGCGGTCACCATGTCCCCTTCCTTCAGGTCGCGCACCTCGCTCCCCACCTCCTGCACCACGCCCGAGAACTCGTGGCCCAGGATGGTGGGCAGCTTCATGAGGCCGGGATACATGACGTACCCCTGGGCGTCCGTCTCGTACATGTGGATGTCCGAGCCGCAGACGCCGCAGGCCTTGACCTTCAGCAGGACCTCCCGCGGGCCGATCTTCGGGAGGGGGACGTCCCTCACGGCCAGGGAGGGCGCGCTGTAGACGGAGTTGCCGGTGACCGCCTTTCCCGTCCGCTTCTCGAACTCGCTGACCGCGTAGCCCGGCTTCGGCTGCCACGCGGCATCCAGGACGAGCGCCTTCATGGTGTCCTCCTCCCCCTCATGGCGGGGGTGCCTGGCCGCCCGGCGCGGGCGGCGAGACCGGCTGATGGGGCAGTTTCCGCGGGGGCTCCACGGGTGTCAAGGCGGCCGCCCGGGGCACCGGGAGTTTGTCCCGTTGGACTAACGTTAACGCTAACAGCGGGCGTCCGGCGCCCGCCCGGGCCGCGGCAGCCCGCGCTTGCACCGGCCCAATTCATGGGCTAGTCTAGGCCCTCTCAGGCCGGGCGTCCGGGCCATGCGCGACGGAAGGGGAGGGGGATGATCCGGGTCGCTACGGCACCCATGAACTGGAATAACGACGACGTGCCGGATCTCCGGCCATTCCTGCCCATCGAGCAGGTGCTGGCCGAGATGGTGGAGGCGGGCTACGAGGGGACCGAGTACGGCACCGGCTTTCCCGCCGACCCGGAGGCCCTGCGCCGGCTCCTCGGCCGGTACGGCCTGACCCTGGCCAGCAACTTCTGCTGGGTGGCACTGCACGACCGGGAGCGCCAGGCGGCCGAGATGGCCAGGGCGCTGGAGGTGGCGCGCACCCTCGGCGCCCTGGACGTCTCCGAGCTGATCCTCGGCATGCGGGGCGACGAGCGGCGGCTCCAGCTGGCGGGCCGGGTGCCGGCGGACGGGAGCGCCGGCCTCTCGGCCGAGGCCTGGCGCGTGCTGGCCCACGGGGTCCAGCGGCTGGCGTCGGCCTGCACGCCCCTGGGCGTCCGGCTGGCCGTCCACCCCCACGCCGGCTCGTACGTGGAGACGCGGGACGAGCTGGAGCGGCTCCTGGCGTTGACCGAGCCCGAGGCCCTCGGCCTGTGCCTGGACACGGGGCACCTGGTCTACGGGGGCGCAGATCCGATTGCCGTGGTGGCGGCCCACGGGGCCCGGGTCCGCTACGTCCACCTGAAGGACGTGAACCTGCGGGTCCTGGACAGCGCCCGCCGGAACGGCCTCGGGTTCCTTGGTGCGCTGAAGGCGTATGTCTTCTGCGGGCTGGGCCACGGCGGCGTGGACCTGGATCGCTTCATGGGCGCCCTGCGCGAGGCGCACTACTCCGGGTGGCTGGTGATCGAGGAGGACACGTCCCCCGACCCGCCGCTGCTGGCCGCGCGCCGGAACCGGCGGTATCTCAAGGCGCGCTACGGAATCTAGACTCGTTCCGCGTGGCACGCTCTGCGTTGAGCGTTCAGCGCGGAACGCGAAACATTGAACGCAGGAAGGAGGCTGGTATGCCCATGGAGCCGGGTTTGAAACGCGACCTGCAGGAGAAGGCCGTCCAGGCACGCAAGCTGATCCTGGACGCCGTGAAGACGGCCGGCGCCGGCCACGTGGGCGGCCCCCTGTCCATGGTCGAGATCGCCCTCACGCTGTACTTCACGATGCTGAACGTCGATCCCAAGAACCCGCAATGGCCGGACCGCGACCGCTTCATCCTCTCCAAGGGGCACTCCTGCATCGCGCTCTACTCGATCCTGGCCCTGAGAGGCTTCTTCCCCATCCAGGAGGTCTACACCTTCGACGCCATCGACTCTCGCATGCAGGGCCACCCCGACATGACCAAGACGCCCGGCATCGACATGGCCTCCGGCTCCCTCGGCACCGGGGCCAGCCCGGGGCTGGGCATGGCGCTGGCCGCCCGCCGGCTGGGCAAGACGTTCCACACCTGGGCGCTGCTGGGCGACGGCGAGATCGAGGAGGGCCAGGTCTGGGAGATGGCCTGGGTCGCCAGCTACTACGGCGTGGACAACTACACGGTCATCGTGGACTGGAACAAGGTCCAGCAGTTCGGCTTCCCGAAGGACGGCAACCTCCGGCGCCGGATCAACCCGCTGCCCGACGTGCCGGCCAAGTGGCGGGCCTTCGGGTGGCATGTGATCGAGTGCGACGGCCACGACTTCGACGCGCTGTACGACGCCATGCAGGAGGCCAAGCGCACCAAGGGCCGCCCCACCTGCATCGTGGCCCACACCGTGAAGGGCAAGGGCGTCTCCTTCATGGAGGGCGACTACAACTGGCACGCCAAGGTTCCCTCGGCGGAGGAGCTGTCCAAGGCCTTCGCGGAGCTGGACGCGCAGCTGCCCGCGGTAGCTCATGGCTCATAGCTCATCGCTCACGGGGCTGGGGTTCTTGCCATGAGCCATGAGCCGTCAGCCATAAGCCAATCGAGGAGGAGGTCCTGATGGCCAAGCTGATCGAGATGCGGGCGGCCTGGGGCAACGCCCTGCTGGAGATGACCAAGACCCATCCCCACCTGATGGTGCTGGACGGGGACCTGGCCAGCTCCACCATGGCGCAGACCGTGGCCTACAACGCGCCCGAGTTCTTCATGAACATGGGCATCGCCGAGCAGAACATGATGGGCGTCGCCGCGGGAATGGCGACGGTCGGCCTGGTGCCCTGGCTGAGCAGCTTCGCCTGCTTCCTGACCAGCCGGACGCTGGACCAGCTGCGCGTGACGGTCGCGCAGCCGAAGCTGTCCGTGAAGCTGGCGGGGCACTACAGCGGCATCCTGACCGGCAAGACCGGCAAGACCCACATCGAGGTGGGCGACATCGCGGTGATGCGCGCCATGCCGCACATGGCGGTCGTCGCCCCGGCAGACGGGGTGGAGTGCGCGCTGGCCACGCAGGCCCTCACCGACATGCCGGGGCCGGCGTACCTGCGGGTGACGCGCGACGCCACGCCCGTCATCTTCGGCGAGGACTACCGGTTCGTCTTCGGCAAGGCGCTGCCCCTCCGCGAGGGGAAGGACCTCGCCATTCTCGGAACGGGGGTGCAGACGGTGCGGGCCCTGGAGGCGTGCGACCTGCTGGCGGCGGAGGGCATCAGCGCCCACCTGGTGCACGTCCACACCCTGAAGCCCATGGACGTGGAGGGCATCGTGGCGGCGGCCCGGAAGACCGGCCGGGTGCTCACCACGGAGGACCACACGATCATCGGCGGCCTGGGCGGCGCGGTGGCCGAGGTGCTGGGCCAGCACCACCCCGTGCCCATGGCCATTCACGGCATCCAGGACTGCTTCGGGGAGTCCGGGCCGAACGACGCGGTGCTGGAGAAGTACGGCCTCACCCCCCGGCACATCGCGCAGGCCGCGAAGGCCCTGCTCGCCCGAACACGCTGACGGGACGGGCGGCCCCGCGGCCGCCGGCGCATCGGGGCACCTGGCGGTCGGGAGGACAGCCGGTGTTCGTCCGGTTCCACGGTGTCCGGGGCTCCACCCCCATCTGCGACCTCCGCACGTGGCGGTACGGCGGCAACACCGCCTGCGTGGAGATCGAGACGCCCGGGGGACAGCGCATCCTGGTGGACGCGGGCACCGGTCTCCGCCCGCTCGGGCGCAGCGCCGGCTGGGCCGCCCCGCCCCGTCCCCTGCACGCCTTCTGGCTCCTCTCGCACTACCACTGGGATCACATCCAGGGCCTGCCCTTCTTCCCCCCGCTCTACGAGGCGCGGCACCGGTTCGAGTTCTTCGGGCCGCGTCCCGAGGGCGGGGAGCGGATGGAGGCCGCCCTGCAGGGCCAGATGCTCCGGCCGTATTTCCCGGTGGACCTCTCGATGCTGTCGGCGGCGCGCGCCTTCACCGAGGTGGCGCCCGGGCTGCGCTGGCGGGTCGGCGACGCCACGGTGGAGGCGGCCGGCCTGCACCACCCGCAGGGCTGCCTGGGCTTCCGCATCGAGACGGCCACGGGGACGCTGGCGTACGCCACGGACACCGAGCCCGGCGACCCGGCGGGCGACGCGGCGGTCCGGCACCTGGCGCGCGGGGCCGACGTCCTGGTCTACGACGCGCAGTACGCGCCCGAGCGGCTGGCGTCGCGGCGGGGCTGGGGGCACAGCACCTGGGAGGAGGGCGTCCGGGTGGCGCGCGAGGCGGGCGCCCGCTGCCTGCTCCTCTTTCACCACGACCCGGACGCCGACGACGGCGTGGTGGACCGGCACGTGCAGCGTGCCCGGCAGGCGTGGCCGGAGACCTGGGCGGCGGCCGAGGGGCTTCAGGTGGCCTGCCGCACGCCCGGGGTCTACGTGGAGCGGGTCGTCTCGCGGATCGGCCCGCGCATCACCGGCCGCCAGCCGATCCGCGTGCGGGGCAAGAGCGTGAGCGGCGCGCCGCTGGAGCTGAAGGGCTTCATGGCCAACGTCACGCTGAAGGGCACGTACCTCGTGGTGCCCGAGTGGGACTCCCTGCAGCCCGAGGTCGAGATCGACCTGCTGGACGGGGAGGGCAACGGCAAGATGATGCGCGGCCACGTCGTGCGGATCGACGTGGACCCGGAGACGGGCCACCCGGCCATCGGCGTGGTCTTCACGGCCGAGGAGACCCGGCCCGCGCCCGCAGGCCCCCGCGTGCGCCCCCGCCTCCCGCCCGTCCGCTAACGCCGCCGCGTCCCGTCAGGCCATTTCACCACGAAGGCCACGAAGAGGTGATCCCCCGGTCACTCGCCGGCCAGCGACTCCACGGCGGCCTTCCACATCAGGTAGAACGAGGTGGCGCCCGGGTCCTGGTGGCCCACGCTGCGGTCGGCCAGCCAGGCGGCGCGGCCGATCTTCGACTTCAGGGGAATGGTCGCCTCCACGCCGGCCCTCGCCGCCGCCAGCGAGCGGCGGAGCGCCTCGGGGAGCGGCACCCCCTCCGCCGCCGAGCGCCGCAGGGAGTCGACCGTCGGCGCCAGCATGTCCAGGACGGTCTTGTCGCCGACCTGGGCCTTGCCGCGCTCGCGGATGCCGGCGTCCGCCGCGGCGGCCATGGCGGCCAGCTCGGCCAGGCCGATCTCCTGCCGGCCCTTGGCCTCGCGCCCGGCCCGCAGGCAGGCCGTGGCGATGAGCGCGCCGATGGTGGAGGCGGCCGTGCCGTTGAAGGTGAGGCCGCACTTGGTCACGATGGTGCCGATGTCCTGCCCCGCCAGCCCGGGCAGGGCGTTCCGCACGGCGCGGAAGCCGATGGCCATGGTGACGCCCTGGTCGCCGTCCCCCACGGCGGCGTCCAGCTGGCAGAGGTAGTCCTTCTGGGCCTCCAGGTCGTCCGCCATCTTCCGGAGGGCGGCGAGCAGGTCGGCGCTGCTGATGGTGGTCCGCATGGCTACACCAGGCGCACGAACGGCGTGGCCGCCGGCGCGTCCAGGAGGGCCTGCAGCTCGCCGTCCAGCCGGCAGAGGCTCACGGAGGCCCCGGCCATCTCCATGGAGGTGGCGTACTCGCCCAGGTAGGGCCGGTGGATGGCCACCCCCCGCGCGCTCAGCATCTGGTGCACCTTGCGGTACATCCCCGGCTCGCCGTGGATGCCCATGCCGATCTCCATCTCGTCCTCGCCGATGGTGAAGGTGGGCCGGCCGGCCGCCGGGACCGTGCAGGGGGAGAGCGCCACGCCCATGGAGCGCGTGTGGGCCACCGCCTTCTCCGCGATGCGCTTCACCTCGGCGAGCGGCGCCTTCGTCTCGGCCTTGGCGCCCGCCAGCTTGTAGGCGTAGAAGATCCCCGCCACCCCGCGGCGCCGCGCCTCCTGCCCCGTGGGGGCCGAGGCCACGTCGTCGGCCGCCAGCACGGTCTCGACCGGGATCCCCTCGGCCGCGGCCATCTCGGCGGCCATGCCGAAGTTCAGCACGTCGCCCTGGTAGTTCCCGAAGAGGTAGAGCACGCCGGCCCCGCCGTGGATGGCCTGCGTGGCGGCCAGCATCTGCTCGACGGTGGGCGAGGAGAAGACGTTGCCGATGGCGCAGCCGTCCACGAAGCCCGGGCCGACGTAGCCCATGAACACCGGCAGGTGGCCCGACCCGCCGCCCGTCGCGATGCCCACCTTGCCCGGCACCGGGGCGTCGGCCCGGACCACGGCGCGCCTGTCGGGGCCCACCAGGCGCAGCCGGTCCGGGTGGGCCAGGAGGATGCCCTCCAGCATCTCGTCCACGAAGGCGAACGGATCGTTGATGATCTTCTTCACGGCTGGCCTCCTTCGGAAAAAGGCAATGCGTACTGCGTAACGCGCAGGCACGGCCTGCGCGCCGGTGCCGCGGCGCGCCTCCGTGGACCCGGGACGAGCCCGTCGAAGGTACACCGTCCGCCGCCGCGGTTCAAGGGGCTTGCCGAGCGGGTTGGCTGTTGCGCGAGCGGGCACCTTGGGGGAGAATGACCGCCCATCGCCGGCAGCCTCGTCCCACAGGAGCAAGCATGGCAACCACGCTGGTGCGTCCCGAGGTCCCTGCGCCACCGTCCGCGTACCACGCCCCGCAGGCCTGCTCGCTCGTCATCTTCGGGGCCTCGGGCGACCTGACCCGGCGCAAGCTCTTCCCGGCGCTGTACGCGCTGGCCCACGACCACCTGCTTCCCGAGCACTTCGCCGTGATCGGCGTCGCCCGCCGCGAGAAGAGCCACGAGGCCTTCCGCGAGGAGATGCGGGCGGCGGTGGACCGCTACTCGCGGCTGCGGCCGGTGCAGCCCGAGGTGTGGGACCGGCTGGCCCGCGGCATCCACTACGTCCCGGCGGCCTTCGAGGACGCCTCGGGGTACGAGGCGCTGGCCAAGCTCCTGCAGGAGGTGGAGGCGCGCTACGAGACCTGCGGGAACCGCCTCTACTACCTGGCCACGCCGCCCGCCAGCTACGTCACGGTGGCCGCCCGGCTGGGCGCGGCCGGCCTGATCAGCGTCCCGTGGGACGGGGGCGATCGCCCGGGGAGCGGGCAGGGGTGCTGGAGCCGCCTGGTGGTGGAGAAGCCCTTCGGGCGCGACCTGGAGAGCGCCCGGGCGCTGAACGCCGAGCTGCTCCGGGCGTTCCACGAGTCGCAGATCTACCGGATCGACCACTACCTGGGGAAGGAGACGGTCCAGAACATCCTGACCTTCCGCTTCGGCAACAGCATCTTCGAGCCGCTCTGGAATCGCCGCTACGTGGACCACGTGCAGCTCCTGGTGGCGGAGGACCTGGGCGTGGAAGGGCGCGGCGGCTACTACGACGCCGCCGGGGCGGTGCGCGACATGCTGCAGAACCACATGCTGCAGCTCCTGTCCCTGGTGGCCATGGAGCCGCCGGCCACCTTCGACGCCGAGGCCGTGCGCGACGAGAAGGTGAAGGTCCTGCGCGCCATCCGCCCGCTCGACCCGGCGCGCGCCGTCCGCGGGCAGTACGTGCGGGGCACGCTGCGGGGCGCCCGCGTGCCGGCGTACGCCGACGAGGCGCGGGTGGCGGACGATACGGCCACGGAGACGTACGTGGCGGCCGCGCTGGAGGTGGACAACTGGCGCTGGGCGGGCGTGCCCTTCTACCTCCGGACGGGGAAGGCGCTTCCCCGGCAGGTGACCGAGGTGACCATCCAGTACCGGCGGCCGCCGCTGCTCCTCTTCCAGCACGCCCCGCACCCGGGGCACCGGCCGGGGGACGAGATCGAGCCGAACCAGCTCACCCTGCGCATCCAGCCCGACGAGGGCATCTCCCTGCGCGTCGGCCTGAAGCCGCCGGGCCCGCGCATCCGCCTGGTGCCCGCGCGCCTGGGCTTCGCCTACAAGGAGACGTTCGGCGTCGACCCGGCGGAGGCCTACGAGCGCCTGCTGCTGGACTGCATGCTGGGCGACACCACGCTCTTCATCCGGCGCGACGAGGTGGAGACGGCCTGGGGGCTGGTGACCCCGCTCCTCCGCGCCTGGGAGGCCGCGGGGCGCGACGGCCTGGCCTACTACCCGGCCGGGAGCTGGGGCCCCGCCGAGGCCGACCGCTTCATCCAGGCCGCGGGGCGCGCCTGGGTGAATCCCTGACCCGCGAGCAGGATGGTCTCGTCACGAGCCTTGCGAATGTGTGGAGGAATCCGGCTCGACCATCGAAGGCCGTGGCACACGGGAAATCCCCCCGCCCCCGTTGACAAACGGGGATTGGGGGGATTTGCTCGCCGGGCCGCGCAGCGGTGGATGCGGCCCAGGGGCTCCTCACACGCCAGCGCGGAGCACGCATGACGGGCCTGTTGCAGGGCATCCGGGTCGCGAGCTTCACCCACTTCGTGTTCGGCCCCATGGCGGCGCAGATCCTCGCAGACCTGGGGGCGGACGTCGTCATGGTGGAGCCGCCCACGGGGTGCTGGGAGCGCACCTGGGCGGGCGCCGACACCCGGCGGGTCGACGGCCAGAGCGTGCTGTTCCTCGCCGTGGACCGCGGCAAGCGCAGCGTCGCGGTCGACCTGAAGGCGCCGGAGGGCCTGGAGGTGGCGCGCCGGCTCGTGGCGGCCTCGGACGTCCTCGTGACGAACTACCGGCCGGGCGTCCTGGACAAGCTGGGCCTGGGCTACGAGGCCCTCAAGCCCGCCTGCCCCGGCCTCATCTACGCCGTCGGCTCCGGGTACGGGGCGGATGGGCCGTATGCCGAGCGCCCGGGGCAGGACCTGCTGATCCAGGCGCTCTCCGGGCTGGCGGCCATCACGGGCACGCGCGAGACCGGGCCGCGCCCGGTGGGCGTCTCCGCCGTGGACCACCACGGCGCGGCGCTCCTGGCGCTGGGCATCCTGGCCGCGCTGGTCCGCCGCGCCCGGACAGGCGAGGGCTGCCGCGTGGACACCAGCCTCCTGGCCTCCGCGCTGGACCTGCAGATGGAGAGCCTGGTGTGCTACCTCAACGGCCCGCGCAGCCAGCCGGTGGCGCCGCCCCGCTGGATCGGCGGCTGGCACTACGCCGCCCCCTACGGCATCTACGCCACCGCCGACGGGCACCTCGCCATCTCGCTGTCCAGCCTGCAGGCCGTGGCCGCGGCGCTGGACGCGCCCGCGATCGCGGCCTTCGACCAGGGGGAGAGCTACCGCCGCCGGGAGGAGATCGCGGCCTGCATCGCGAAGGTGCTGGCCACCCGGCCCACGGCCGACTGGACCCGCGCCCTGGATCGCCACAATGTCTGGAACGCGCCGGTGCAGGATTACGACGGGCTCCAAGAGGATCCGCAGGTGCGCCACAACGGGAGCCTGGTGACGCGGCCGGGCGCGACCGGCGCCCCGATCACGCTGGTGGGCCACCCCGTTCGCTACGACGGCGCGACGCCCGAGGCGAATCGTCCCCCGCAGCCGCTCGGCGCGCAGACGGCCGAGGTCCTGGCCGAGCTGGGCTACGCGCCCCAAGCGATCGCCGCCCTCGAGGCGAAGGGGGTGATCCGCTGCCACCGCCCCGCGCCGGCGCCATAGACCGGGCGGCCGCATGTGACTCCCGTCTCTGGCAAGAGGGGGCGAGGGGGATCGGGCTGCGGGCGCCGCTCGAGGTGCCGTCCTCCAATTCCGAGGTGAGAGATGAAGACCTATGCGCCGAAGCGCGCCAGCCGGCAGAAGCTCGAGCAGTTCGTCTCCTCCGCGTTCCAGAAGGTGGGCGTGCCCGCCGGCGACGCCGACCTCACGGCCACCATGCTGGTGGCCGCCGATCTGCGCGGCATCGAGTCGCACGGGGTGATGAACCTGCCGGGCTACATCGCCGGGCTGCGGGACGGCAGCATCAATCCCACCCCGACGGTGCGGGTCTCCGCCGGCAGCCCGACGACGGCCACCCTGGACGGCGACCGCGGACTGGGCTTCGTGGTCGGCCACCGGGCCATGAGCGAGTGCCTCCGCATGGCGAAGGCGTACGGCTCCGGCTGGGCGAGCGCCGCGAACAGCACCCACTCGGGCGCCGGCGCCTACTACGTCCTGATGGCGGCGGAGCAGGGCATGATCGGCCTGCACACCTCGACGGGCGGCTCCACGGTGGCCGCGCCCGGCGGGAAGCGCCGCCTCCTCGGCAACAACGTCATCGCCTTCGCGGCGCCCGGAAGGCGGCACGGGCCCTTCGTCCTGGACATGGCGCCCACCATGGCGATCGCGAACAAGCTGCACATGCTCCAGTGGGAGGGGCGGCCCATGCCGGAGGGATGGGCCATCGATGGCGAGGGCCGGCCCATCACGGACCCCGGCGCCTACTTCGCGCTGCCGGGCGCGATCCTGCCGCTGGGCGGGACGGCGGCCAACGGGGTCCACAAGGGCTTCGGCCTGCTGCTGCTCATCGACATCCTGAGCGGCATGCTGTCCGGGGATGGCGGGAGCATGCTGCGCAAGAAGGGGGAGCACTGCCACGCCTTCTGCGCCCTGCGGGTGGACGGGTTCCCGGGCGGCGCGGCGTTCCGCGACCTCATGGACGAGATGGTCGAGCGGCTGCACGCCGAGCCCACCGTCGCCGGCGTGTCGCGGATCCGCTACCCCGGCGAGCGCGGCAACCTCGCCTACCGGGAGCGGAGCGCCGAGGGCATCCCCCTCCAGCAGAACGTGGTGGAGGAGCTGCGAGAGATGAGCCACGGGCTCGGCCTTGCCGTGGACGCCATCTGGCAAGCCTAGCGGCCCGGAGGTGCGGAAGAAATTACACGCCGGGGCAGGGGCCTCGGCCCGGCTTCCGGCTCTTTTGCGCAGTTTGAGGCCCCGGCGCCGGACTTGCATCCAGACGAGGGGTGGTGGGCCCGGAAGGGCGCGGCACGCAAGGAGGGACCCATGAGCCGGTTCAAAGCGGCGGTCCTGCTCTGCTGCCTGACGGCGACCCTCGTGGTGGGATGCAACACCACGCGAGGCGTCGGCCAGGACACCCAGGCGTTGGGCCGCAGCATCGAGAGAGCCGCCAAGTAGCACGACTCGCAACGGCCAGGGGGGACTCCCTCTGGCCGTTGCTGCTGTGCGGCATTCCACGCCTTGAGGTGCTAGACTCGCCCCCGCTCGAACGGCGGCGTGCGCCGCGAATCCGCGCTCGGGGTGCCACCATGCTGACGGCCGCTGCAGTGCTCTCCTGGGACCCGGACCCCATTCTCGTCAGGCTGGGTCCCCTCGCCATCCGCTGGTACGGCCTGTTCTTCGTGGCCGCCTTCTTCGCGGGCTATCTCATCATGATGTGGATCTACCGGCGGGAAGGGCGGGATGTGGAGGCGCTGGATACCGGACTCATGTACATGCTGGGCGGCACGATCGTGGGCGCCCGTCTGGGCCACGTCCTGCTTTACGAGCCCGGCTACTACCTCACGCATCCGCTGGAGATCCTCAAGGTCTGGGAAGGCGGCCTGGCCAGCCACGGCGCGGCGGCGGGCATCCTGATTGCGCTCTACCTCTACGTCCGGCGAACACCCGGCGTGGGGTACCTCTGGCTGCTCGATCGCGTGGGCATCGTCACGGCGCTCGGCGGCTGCTTCATCCGGATTGGCAACTTCTTCAACTCGGAGATCGTCGGCACGCCGACCCCGGGAGGCTGGGGCGTGGTCTTTGTGCGGGTGGATGCCTTGCCCCGGCACCCCGTGCAGCTGTACGAGGCCCTCGCGTACCTGGTGAGCTTCGCGATCCTGCTGTGGGCCTACCTGCAGTACGCGAAGGACCGCCGCGATGGGCTGCTCCTGGGCCTCTTCTTCGTGCTGGTGTTCTCCGCCCGGTTCGCCCTCGAGTTCGTGAAGACTCCCCAGGCGGCTTACGAGGGCGGGTTCCCGCTCACCGTCGGCCAGCTCCTCAGCATCCCCCTCGTCCTGGCCGGCATCGTCCTCATGGCCCGCGCGCGCCCCGCGCCCGGACCGCGCCGCTAGCCCATCAGCCGGCCCTCGCGCCTCAGAGACCC
>JBHGAX010000225.1:0-6661 GCA_041946635.1 Methylomirabilales bacterium (SeqCode) | reverse complement strand
CTGCGCCCCTGCGCCGCTGCGTGACTCGCCCTAGGCCAGCGGGAGGTTCGGGCTCGCGTTCAGATCCAGGCCGGCGCGCTCGCCGCGGGCCAGGCGCGCGCAGCCCGCGGCGGCAATCATGGCTGCGTTGTCGGTGCAGAGGGCCGGCTTCGGAATGACGAGGGCGAGCCCCTCGGCCTCCGCCTCCGCGCAAAGCGCCGCGCGCAGCGCCGCGTTGCAGGCGACGCCGCCCGCCACCACCACCCGCTCGACGCCCGCCTCGCGCGCGGCCCGCATGAGCCGCTCGGTCAGCATGTCCACCGCCGCCTGCTGAAAGCTCGCGCAGATGTCCGCCAGCCGGTCCGCCGGGATGGGCCCGGCCGGCAGCCGCTTCCGGTGGTGCACCACCGCGGTCTTCAGGCCGCTGAAGCTGAAGTCCAGGCTGCCGTCGTCGAAGCTGGCGCGCGGAAAGGGCACGGCGGCCGGATCGCCCTGCCGCGCCGCCCGCTCGATGGCGGGCCCGCCCGGAAACCCGAGCCCCAGGAGCTTGGCCACCTTGTCGAAGGCCTCGCCGGCGGCATCGTCCCGCGTCCGGCCCAGCAGCCGGTAGGTGCAGGCAGCCGGCACGTGGTAGAGGTGCGTGTGCCCGCCCGAGACCACCAGGGCCACGAACGGCGGCGCGAGGCCGGGGCACTCCAGCCCGGCGGCGGCGATGTGGCCCTCCAGGTGGTTCACGGCCGCCAGGGGCAGGCGGCGAGTGTAGGCGATGGCCTTGGCGGCACTCACGCCGACCAGGAGCGAGCCGACCAGGCCCGGCCCGGCGGTGACCGCGAGGCCGCTCAGCCCGTCCAGGCCCACGCCCGCCTCGCAGAGGGCGCGGTGGATGACCGGCGTGATCGCCTCCAGGTGCCGGCGCGAGGCCAGCTCCGGGACGATCCCGCCGTACGGGGCGTGCACCTCCACCTGCGAGGCCACCACGCTGCTCACGACGCGCCGGCCGTCCGCCAGGACGGCGGCCGCCGTCTCGTCGCACGAGCTCTCGATCCCCAGCACCAGGCTCATGGTGGAAGGTTTCTCACGCAGAGACGCGGAGACGCAGAGAGAAGCACTTCTCGCTCTGCGGCTCCGCGTCGTTTAGCCTACCGGCCGGTCGGTGGCGCCTCGGCGCCCTGGCGGTTCGCCTACCCGGCCTTCTTGGTCTCCAGCTTGATCGTGCCGTCCTTCTCCAGGATGCGCATGGCCTTCAGCAGCTCGATGGCGCGCTGGAGCTGCACGTCCTTGCTCGGGTCGGCGACGTCCCGCCGCCCGATCTCGATGCCCTCGCCCTCCTGGTCGCCGATCTTCTGGTCGCGCGGATTCCGCCCCTGCTGCGCCTGCTGCTGGGCCTTCCCCTGCTGCTCGGCCAGCTTCGGATCCGGCGCGGGCTCGACCACGATGTCCGGCACGATGCCGGAGCCGTGGATGGAGCGCCCCTTGGGCGTGAAGTACTTGGCGGTGGTGAGCCGCAGGCCGGAGCCGTCCGAGAGCGGGATGACCGTCTGCACGGAGCCCTTGCCGAAGCTCTTGGTGCCCATGATCACGGCCCGCTTCCAGTCCTGCAGCGCGCCGGCCACGATCTCCGAGGCGCTGGCGGAGCCGCCGTTGATCAGGACCACCATGGGCAGGCGGGGGAAGTTGCTGGAGTGCTCCGCCACGAAGCGCAGGTCCTGGTTCTTCAGCCGGCCCTTCGTGTAGACGATGAGCTGCCCCTTGTCCAGGAACAGGTCGCTCACCGCCACCGCCTGGTTCAGCAGGCCGCCCGGGTCGTTGCGGAGGTCCAGGATGAACGCGGTGGAGCCGGCCTTCTGCACCTGCTCCAGCACGCGCTCCAGGTCCTTGGCCGTGCGCTCCTGGAAGGAGTTGACCCGGGTGTAGTAGATCCCGTCGCCGAGGTCCTTGGCCCGCACGCTCTTGACCTCGATCACCTCGCGGGTCAGCGTGACGTCCATCGGCTGGGCCGCGTGCTCCCGCAGGATGGAGATGGTCACCTTGGAGCCGCGCGGCCCGCGCAGCCGCCGCACCGCGTCCATGAGCGTCATGTCCTTGGTGGGCGCGCCCTCGATCTTCACGATCTTGTCCCCGGGCTGGATCCCGGCCTTGTCCGCGGGCGTCCCCTCGATGGGCGCCACCACGGTGAGCATCCGGTCCTTCACCGTGATCTCGATGCCCAGGCCGCCGAAGCTGCCCGACGTCTCGACCTGCATCTCCCTGAAGAGCTCGGGCGGCATGAAGGAGCTGTGCGGATCCAGGGACTCCAGCATGCCCTTCACGGCGCCGTACATCAACTCCTTGGAGTTGACCTCGTCCACGTAGTTGGACTGGACGAGCGACAGGATCTCCGTGAAGACCTTCAGCTTCTCGTAGGTCTCCTCGATGGCGGTGGTGCCGTGCTGGACGCCGCCCGTGAAGAGCAGCAGGGCCAGCGTGCCGGCCGCCAGGAGCGACTTCCACCAAGTGTGACGCGTGGAGCGCATATGCGATCCTCCTCCAAGCCCGGGCAATTGCGAAACGACTGCCTCCCGCCTCAGCGGGCCTGCAGCCAGGCCAGCGGGTCCTGCGGCTTGCCCTTGTGCCGCAGCTCGAAGTAGAGCTGGGGCCCCTCGGGCGAGGCGCTCGCGCCGACCGTGGCGATGATCTGGCCGCGGGACACGCTGTCCCCCGGCTTCACCTTGTGGCCGTCCGTCTGGGCGTAGAGCGTGAAGTAGCCGCTCCCGTGGTCCACGATGATCAGCCGGCCGTACCCCTTGAACCAGTCCGCGTAGATGACCGTCCCGTCGGCGACCGCCGAGACCTCGCGTCCCGGGGGTGCCGCGATCTCGATCCCCCGGTTGAAGGTCACCGTGTGGAAGCGCGGGTGCTCCTGCCGCCCGAAGGTGGCGGCCAGCGCCCCCGCAGCGGGCCAGGGCAGCTTCCCCTTCAGCTTCGCGAAGCTCCCGTCCTCGGCCGCGTCGCCCGCGGGCTCGCGCGCCGCCTCGCGGCGGGCCGCCTGGCGCGCGGCCCGGCGCTGGCGCTCCTCCTCGCTGACCAGGCGCGCGATCAGCGCCTGCAGGTCCCGCGCGGACCGGTCCAGCTCCTTGACGGCGGCCAGGTGCGCGGCCTTCTCCTCGCGCACGCTGGCCAGGAGCACCTTCCGCTTCTGCTGCTCCTGCTCGATCTGGGCCCGGGTGGCGGCCG
Source organism: Methylomirabilales bacterium (SeqCode) (assembly GCA_041946635.1). Classification (GTDB taxonomy): domain Bacteria; phylum Methylomirabilota; class Methylomirabilia; order Methylomirabilales; family 2-02-FULL-66-22; genus 2-02-FULL-66-22. Next base: position 3,469 of record JBHGAX010000225.1, on the reverse strand, counting down.
CCTTGGCCGTAGCCTCCGCCACCTCGGCCTTGTACCGCTCCAGCTCGGCCCGCTTCTGCGACAGCTCCTGCAGGCTCCGGCCGTACGCCTGCATGAGGCGCTGATCCTGTCCGGCCAGGGCCGAGAGGTACTTCAGGCGCCGCCCCGCCCCCGACACGTCCTCCGCCGAGAGCAGCATGCTCACGTAGCCCAGGCGGGCCTGCTTGTACATGGCCCGCAGGCGCCGGACGAGCAGCGTCCGGGTGGCCGCCAGGCGCGCCTCGGTGGCGCCGATCTCCTTGGAGAGCCGCGCGATCCGCTGCCCGCTGGCCTGGAGCTTGGCCTCCAGCTCGCGCAGCTGCCGGGACCGCGCCCGGAGGTCCTCCTCGAGCTTCTGCAGCTCCTTGGAGAGCACGGCTTCCCTGCGGGACGCCGCGCGCGCCTTCTCCCGCTCCCGGCCCAGCTCCTTCTGGACTTCCCGCAGCCGCTCGCGGCTCTCCTGGGCCTTGGAGGCGGCCTCCCCGGCCGGCGCCGTGCCGGCCAGGAGCAGCGTGACCGCGAGGGCGGCCGCCCGCAGGCCCCTCATGTCCGCAGGAAGCGGCCCACCGAGATCAGGCTGCCGAAGGCGCCCAGGCCGGCGCCCGCCGCCACCATGGCCACGGCCCAGCGGGCGTCCAGGAAGCTGCCCACGCCGATGCCGAACACCTGGCCCGGGGTGAGCTGCAGCTGCCACAGGGTGGCCCGGTACGCGGCGAACAGGATCCCCAGCGCCAGCACCGAGCCGAGCGTGCCCTGCAGCATCCCGTCCAGCACGAAGGGCGCCCGGATGTGCAGGTGCGTGGCCCCCACCAGGCGCATCACCTCGATCTCCTCCGCGCGGGCGTACACGGCCAGGCGGATGGTGTTGCTCACGATCAGGAGCGAGGCGAGCGTCAGGGCCAGCCCCACCGACAGCCCGAGCAGCCGGAGCAGCCGCACCAGCCGCGCCACCCGGTCCACCCACTCCTGCCCGTAGAGGACGTCCTCCACCCCTTCCAGCCGGCTCAAGGACGCCGTGAGCTGCTTGAGCCCCTCGGGCGTCTGGTACGGCTCGTGCAGCCGGAGCTGCAGCGAGGCCGGGATCGGGTTCTCCCCCAGCCCCTCCAGGAGCGACTCCCGGCCCCGCAGCTCGCGCTTGAAGACGGCCAGCGCCTCCTCCTTGGACGTGTAGGTCACGGCCTTCACCGCCGACTCGCTCTGGATGCGCTTCTGGACCAGCGTGAGCTGCTCGGCCGTGATGCCGTCCTCCAGGAACACCGTGACCTGGAACTGCTCCTTCCACTCCGCCACCAGCCCGCCCAGGTTCCCCGTGATGATCAGGAAGATGCCCACGATGACGAAGGACACGGCGATCGTGCCGATGGAGGCCAGGGCCGACCAGCGACCGCGCCGGAGGCTCCCCACCGCATCCTCCAGGATGTAGCGCAGCCGGTCCATAGCCTAGTGGTCCTCGGCCACGCGGCCGCCCTTGAGCACGATGGTGCGGCGGCCGAGCGACTGCACGAGATGGTGATCGTGGGTCGCCAGGAGGACGGTGGTGCCCCGCGTGTTGATGTCCGTGAGCAGGCGGAGCACCTCCTCGGCCAGGTCCGCGTCCAGGTTGCCCGTGGGCTCGTCGGCCAGGAGGAGCAGGGGGTCGTGCATGAGCGCCCGCGCGATGGCGGCCCGCTGCTGCTCGCCGCCCGAGAGCCTGTGCGGCGGCATCTGGGCCTTGTGGGAGAGGCCCACCATCTTCAGCGCCGCCGCCACCTTCCGCTTGCCCACGGCCGACGGGATGCCGAGGACCCGGTATACCAGCGCCAGGTTGTCAAAGATCGACCGATCGTGCAGGAGCTTGAAGTCCTGGAAGACGACCCCGATGCTGCGCCGGAGGTGGGGGACCGCGCGCCCCGGCAGCTTGACGACGTTCCGGCCGTTCACGAGGATCTGGCCGGCGGTCGGCAACTCGTCGCGGAAGATCAGTCGGAGCAGCGTCGTCTTCCCCGCGCCGCTGGGGCCGGTGAGGACGACGAACTCACCCTTCTGGATGGTGAGGGTGATATCGGAGAGGGCCTCGATGTCCCGTGCGTACGTCTTGGAAACGTGGAAGAACTGGATCATGTCAGGGTAGCCCGGATACCCTGCACGAATCGGACCATGCCCGGCCCTCCGTTGATGCGCGCTAGCCTAAACGCTTTTTCCAGCCTTTGCAATCGGATTCAGGCCCGTTTTTGCCCCAAAACGGGGCGCCGTTTTGCCCATCTCCCGTGCAGGCGCTGGGCCCGCGCGCGCGTGGTGCAAATCGCTCGGCCGGTGCGCGCCAGGGGCCACCCCTCTCCGGCCGCGCGACCGCTGGCGGGGTGCCGGCGCGGCTTGACTTCCCTGCCCGCCACTGGATAGACTGCCCGAGTCCCGTTGCCAAGACATCCGGACACCGCTCCAGTGGCCGGAGAGGGGGCCGGGGGAGCACGTCAGCGCCCGCCCAGAGCTGCCGCCCATGCCGCCAGACTTCCTCCTCGCATGCACCGCCTGTGGCACGGAGACCGTCTGGGACACCGAGGTCTTGCCGCCGGTGGGGGAGCCGGAGGTGGGGCATCCCGTCCTCTGGTTCTGCGTGGCCTGCCAGATCGAAACGCGCCACGAGGTCACGGGCGAGGTCGTCCTCCCCGACAAGCTCCACCACGACATCTGCGTGGCGACCGAGCTGGACCGGGAGACGGTGGATCGCGTGATGGGCGAGATGCGCGCCCAGCATCCGACGCTGGCGGTGGGCGACGCGGAGGCGCTCCTGCGGACCCCCGAGGCGGTGGACGCCATCGCGGCGGCCGCGCAGGTCGCCGAGGGGACCGTGCGGGACGTGATCCAGGCGGAGGCCGCGTGGTCGCGGCGCCGCGGGTACGTGCGCTGAGGCTGCCGAGGGCGCGCCCGCGCCGCGCCGGACGCCTCTCACGGAGGAGGACCCGAGATGAATGTGCAGATATTCGTGGAGCCGGTGACCCGCCACCAGGAACTGTCCGCCGCCATGAACGCGTGGATGGCCGAGCACCCCGGCCTGGTCATCGAGGAGGAGGCCGTCCGCATCTTCCACAACCATGCCACCAACGCCGACGACGTCCTCGTCATGCTGTTCTACACCGAGAAGGCGCCCAGGGGCCGCGTCCAGAAGGCCTCGGCCGCGATCTGACCTCCCCTCGGCCACCAAAAAAAGGGCGCGGGGCCTCGCCCCGCGCCCTTCCCGTCTCTGGGGCGGCTACTTGGCGGACCGCTTCTCGATCGGCTCGTAGTCGCGGATCGCCACCCCGGTGTAGACCTGCCGCGGGCGCGCGATCTTCTGCTCGGGGTCGAGGATCATCTCCTGCCACTGGGCCAGCCAGCCCGACATCCGCGGCACGGCGAACACCACGGTGAAGTACTCGCTCGGCATGCCCATCGCCTCGTAGATGATCCCCGAGTAGAAGTCGACGTTCGGGAA
>JBHGAX010000224.1:0-6684 GCA_041946635.1 Methylomirabilales bacterium (SeqCode) | reverse complement strand
GGCGCTACTTCCGGCTCAGCTCGATGAACTTCTCGCCGAAGGTCCTGTCCACGCTCTTCAGCCAGATCGGATAGGTGAGGGCGCCGACCTCCTGGAACTTCTTGAGGTCATCGGCCGTCGGGACGAGCAGCTTCACCCGCTTGGCGATCCGCGGGAACACGGTCTCCTGCTCGTACTTCATCATGCTCTTGAAGATGGCCTGGTCGTATTCCCGGGCGGCGGTGAGAACCGCGTCCTGCACCTCCTTCGGCCAGCCGCCGAAGGTGCGGGTGCGCACGTAGATCTGGTAGGCCCAGGCCGACATGGGCGAGCCCGTGTTCAGCCCGTAGCGCACCACCTCGTCGAAGTTCCGGCCGGGCAGCCCACCCGGGAACGTGGTGAGCCCCTCGATGGTGCCGCGCTGCAGGGCCTCGTAGGATTCCGCCGAGGACAGGAAGATGGGCGAGCCGCCCGCCGCCTTCACCAGCTCCGCGTCCACCTTGCCGGTGGTGCGGATCTTGAGGCCCTTCAGATCGGCCGGCTTCGTGACCGGCTTCTTGTCGATGGTCCAGAACCACAGGGAGCCGGTGATGCCGGCCCCCAGGATCCGGACGCCGTACTTCCGGTCCATCTCGCGGTTGACCAGGTCGAGCAGCTCCCCGCCCTGCTTCCACCGCTCCACCACGTCCTCGTTGCTCTTGTACAAGAAGGGCAGGTTCAGCCCCCCGATCTCCGCCCAGGCGCCGGTGGTGTGCGAGCTGGTGTGGAAGATGATCTCGCAGGAGCCGTTCATCAGCGCGGGCACGATGTCCTTGACCTTGTAGAGGCTCTCGGAGTGATACAGGCCGGCCTGGATCTTCCCCTTGCCCAGCTCGTTGAGCCGGTCCACGAACTGCTTGATGGGCGGGTACATGTCCTGGTACGTCGAGAGGACGTGGGAGGGGATCGTCATCTTGACGACGGGGGCGGCCGCCGCGGCGGTGCGCGGCGCGCCCATGGCCGCCAGGGCGAGGACGAGCCCCAGCATGGCAACCGAGCAGGCTGTGCGTCTCATGCGCTTCCTCCTGTGTGCTCCACGGGACACGGGACCGGGATCATCACCGGGCGCTGGGGGCGGCGTACTTCCGTTCGAGCGCCGCGTAGCCGGCGCGCCCCACCGCCTCGAACATCTCCTGGAACGACACCATGCGCTCGGCGTAGCGCAGCGAGGTGCCGTCCGCCTTCAGCACCTCCAGCACCTCCCGCATGGCCTTGATGGCGGCCATCCACAGCGCCGTCGGGTAGATGGCCAGGCGGTACCCCATGGCCTGCAGCTCGCGGGCGGGCAGGACGGGGGTCTTGCCGCCGCCCTCCACCATGTTGGCGAGCAGGGGCACCGTGAGCGTCGTCGCGATGCGGCGCATCTCCTCGACGCTCCGCGGCGCCTCGACGAAGAGCACGTCCGCCCCCGCCGCCTCGTACGCGAAGGCGCGCTCCAGGGCGTCGTCCAGCCCGTTCACCGCGATGGCGTCCGTCCGGATGACCAGGACGAAGTCCGGGTCCTGCCGGGCATCCACCGCGGCGCGGATCTTCTGCACCATCTCCTCTTTGGTGACGAGCAGCTTCCCCTCGGTGTGCCCGCATTTCTTGGGCATCACCTGGTCCTCGAGCTGGATGCCCGCCAGCCCGGCGCGCTCGAACTCGCGCACGGTGCGCATGACGTTCACCGCGTTCCCGAACCCCGTGTCCGCATCGCAGAGCACGGGGATACGCGTGACCGCGGCGATGTTGCGCGCGTTCTCCAGGACCTCGGTCATGGACGTGAGCCCGATGTCCGGGTAGCCGACGAAGTGGCTGGCCACCCCGGCCCCGGAGACGTAGATCGCGGGGAATCCCGCCTGCTCGATGAGCCGGGCCGAGAGCGCGTTGAAGCAGCCGGGCAGGAGCAGGAATTCGGGTCCGCGAAGCAGGGTGCGGAGCTGGGCCGGCATGCTCGTGCGTGGCATGGTTCCTCCTCGACGTGGCGTGAACGTTCGCGGGATGCGGCAAGCTGTCCCGGCAGGCGGCGGGGGCAACCCGCGTGCCAGGATGGGGGGCTGCGCGATGTCGCGGAGTTGGGCGGATCGGCGGAGATCGGGAGGCGCGGCGTGAAACGCGCAGGGTTGCGGCCGGCGTTTCAGGGCCGTGTCAGGGTGTGCCGCCGGGGGGCGACAGGCGCCTCAGCTTCCGCCAGAGCGTGGACCGGCTGATGCCCAGTTTCCGGGCGGCGGCCGCCCGGTTCCCCCCGGCCTCGCGCAGCGCCCGGCGGACATCGGCCCCGTCATCGCGGTCGAGCGGCTCCCGCCGGAGGATGGAGGCCAGGAGGGCGGCCGGATCGGCGGCCGTGGGGTACAGGACGGCAAACCGCTCCATGCAGTTCCTTAGCTCGCGGACGTTCCCCGGCCAGTCGTGGGCGGCGAGACACGGGCTGTCGGCCAGGAGCTTGATGGTCCGGCCGGGCAGGTCGGGGAGGAGCTGGGCGAGGTAGAGCGCGGCCAGCAGCGGGATATCGTCCGGACGCCGGCGCAGGGGCGGGACGTGGAGCACCAGGACGTTGAGGCGGTAGTAGAAGTCCTCGCGGAAGCGGCCCGCCTCCACCAGCCGGGCCAGGTCCCGGTTGGCCGCGGCGATGACCCGGATGTCCACGTGCAGCATCTTCTCGCCGCCCACGTGCATCACCTCGTGCTCCTCGAGCACGCGGAGCAGGCGGGCCTGGAGGGACAGCGGCATCTCGGCGATCTCGTCCAGGAAGAGCGTGCCGCCGTGCGCCAGCTCGATGAGGCCCTGCTTGCCGCCGCGCCGGGCCCCCGTGAAGGCGCCCTCGTCGTAGCCGAACAGCTCGCTCTCCAGCAGGTTCTCGGGGAACGCGGCGCAGTTGATGACCACGAACGGCTCCCGGGCGCGCGGGCTCGCGGCGTGGATGGCCCGGGCGAAGAGCTCCTTGCCCGTGCCCGACTCCCCCAGGATGGTGACGGTGGCGTCGCTCCCCGCGTAGCGGCCGGCCTGCGCCTTGGCCTGCCGGAGGGCGGCGCTCGTGCCGTGGATGTCCTCGAACGTCCGCCGGGAGACGAAGCCCTTGGTGTAGAGCTTCTTCCGGATGGTGGCCTCGGCCTCCTGGATGCTGGCCACGTCGCCCAGCGTGACGACGGCGCCCGTGCAGGTGCCCTCCACGAAGATGGGGATGGTGCTGGTGACCACGCGCCTGCCCCCCACCGACTGCAGCTGGTTCAGCTCGGGCTCGCGCTGGTGCAGGAGTCCCGCGAGCCGGGTGTGGGGGAAGAGGCGGGCCACCGGCTGGCCCACGGCGCTCTGCGCGGCGATGCCCGTGATCTTGGCGGCCGCGGGGTTGAAGACCCGCACCACCCCGTCGCGGTCCGTCGCGATGATGCCGCCGTGGGTGAAGTCCAGGATGGTCTGGAGCGCCTTGGCCTTCTCGATTTCCTGCCGGTTGGCGAGCGCCAGCTGCACGGCGTGATCGAGGGCACGCTTCACGCTGTCGTCCGAGTAGATGAAGACCCCGTCCATGGTGCGGCGGCGGGCGGTCTGCAGCACCAGGCTGGAGCCGACGACCGTGCGGATGCCGGCGGCCAGCAGCTCGTCCATCCGCCGCTCCACCTGCGCGAGGTCGTACTCATAGGCCACCGGCGTGACCTGCATGGAGAGGACGGGCAGCGCGTCCCGGAGGTGCTCGAGCTGCTCCGGGTAGGCGAACACCGCCACGCGGTCGGCGAAGCTGCGGGCGCGCTTGAGGGCCGTGAGGATGTCGAACCCGGTGACGCTGATCTCGACCAGGGGGCGGGTGACCGCGCCGGCCAGCAGGCGCGCGTTGGCGCCGGCCGAGACGAAGACGTCCGCGCCGGCCGCCGCCTCGATCTCCCGGGCCAGGCGGACCGAGTCGTCCAGGAAGGCATCCACCGCCTGCACGGTCACCCCCGGCGGGGCGACGTAGTGCAGGTTGCGGATCAGCGAGGACAGCATCGGCGCGCTCATGACCACGACCCGAATCATCCCGCCGCCTCCTCGCGTCTCGGCCGCCATCATCGCTGCTGTCCTCGGGCGGAGTCTACCCCAGCCCGGGGGCCAGCTTCAACCCGGCGGCCGCACGGGCGGGACACCGGCCAGCGGTACGTCCGGATTCGAGGACGCCGCCAGGCGTGAGCCCGCGGCGCGCGGTTGGCCTCCCCGGCTCTCGGGACGCGCGGTCCCGCGCCAGCGAGGTTGCGCGGCGTGGAGCGGAAGTCGATTCCCTTCACTGTGGGCGAGAGGGATTCGTCTTTCAAGCACGCTTGTCGTGCTGCCGGGCCGTGTGCGCGAGCCGGGGCAGTTCCGAGCCCGCCGTGCGCGCCGCCTCGTGGCTCGCCTCGCGCAGCGCCTCCTCCAGGAGCGTGCGGTACACCAGCATGTTCGGCCGCCCGCGCAGGAAGAACTCCTGGTCGTCGCCGAAGCGCAGGCGCGCGAGCGCGGCGGCCGTCGCGCAGCTACGGCTCACCCCGGCCTCGCAGTGGATCACGAGCGTCCTGACCCTGGGCGCCCACGCCTGGACGAACTCCAGGATCTCCCTGGCCATGGCGGGGGAGAAGACGACGGCGCGGTCGTCCTCCCGATGATCCACGTCCGAAAACGAGAGCCGCAGGATGGCCTGGCACTCGGGACAGGCGATCTCTGCCGGCGCCGATCCCGGATCCGTGATCGAGATCGCCGCCCAGGGCTCCGTGGATTGGAACCGCTGCGCGGCCTCCCGGGAGGCGAACACGATCTGCTGCATGTCCATCCTCCTCTTCCTCTTCGGACCGGTACGCCCTCCTGCCGCGCCTCCCCGACCCCGTGCGGGCGGGTGCCCTCCCTGCAAGGCACGGCACCGCCGCATCAGGCCGGCGCGATGTTCTGATTCATCCGAAAGAGGTTGTCCGGGTCGTACTGGCGCTTCACCTGAGCAAGGCGATCGTAGTTCGAGCCGTAGGCGGCGCGCACCCGATCGCCTTCGTCGGCGGTGAGGAAGTTGACGTAGACGCCGCCGGTGGCGAAGCGCGCCGAGGCCCTGAAGAAGTCGCGCGCCCAGCCGATGCAGCGCGCGTCATCCGTCGGATGGTCCCAGCGGCCGTGGACGTTCATGACGAACTGGGCGTCGCGGTGCGGGTACGCCGTGGAGCCCGGGGCCGGTCGGCTGGCGGCCCCCCCGAGCGCGCCGATGAAGATCTCGCACTGGGGGGACGGCAACGTCCCGACGGCGGCGACGATGGCGTCGAAGAGCCCGTCCTGGAGCGCTGCGAAGTTGTGGGACTTCCAGTAGTTGCGGGCGCCGGGAGCGAGCAGCGGGTCGAAGGCCTGTTGCCAGGCCACGTAGGGCTGCACGCCGACGTGCTCCCCGACCGGGGTGCCGAACGTCCGCAACGGCGCGACCAGCGGCTCTCCCTGTGCCGGGTCGCCGGCGTAGAGGAGCGCGAGGGCAAGGATCGGCGCGCCGTGGATCGCCTCGGGGAGGAACGGCAGGGGCGGCGCCTGGCGCAGGACGGTCCACACGGCCAGTTCCTCCGGCGCGCCGGCCACGAACTCGCGATACTGCTGCAGCACGGACTTCGCCTGGGAGAGCGGGTAGACGATGAGGCCGGCCAGCACGTCCGGGCCGACCGGATGGAGCCGGAACTCGAAGCGGGTGACCACGCCGAAGTTGCCGCCTCCGCCGCGGAGCGCCCAGAAGAGATCGGGATGCGCGGTCGCGCTGGCGCGCACCGCCGACCCGGCTGCGGTCACGACCTCCGCGGACGCGAGGCTGTCGACGGTCAGGCCGTACTTGCGACTGAGCCAGCCGAAGCCCCCGCCCAGCGTCAGGCCGCCGATGCCCGTGGTGGAGTTGATCCCAACCGGCGTGGCAAGGCCGTGTGCCTGGGTGGCGGCGTCGAGGTCGGCCAGCGTGGCCCCGCCCTCGATCGTCACGCGGCGTTCGCCGGCGTCCACGCGGGCGACCTTCATCATCGACAGGTCGATCACGAGGCCGCCGTCGCACATGGCGTTGCCCGCGATGTTGTGCCCTCCGCCGCGGACGGCGAGTACGAGCCCGTTGTCCCGCGCGAAGCGCACCCCCCGGGCAACGTCCGCCGGGGTCGCGCAGCGGGCGATGACGGCGGGACGCTTGTCGATCATCGCGTTCCAGATCCTCCGCGCCCCTTCGTAGCCGCTGTCGCTCGGACGAAGAACCTCTCCCGCGAAACCACCCTTCAATTCCTCGATCCTCTGGACCGGCAAGCTGACCGTCGGTGCCGCCATGGTGGTTATCCTCCTCAAGGCGCGGGTCCGCCTGCCCCCGCCTGCCTTCCCGCGCCCGTCCTGTCCCCCATCAGAGACCTGTCCTCCGAGCATTCGCGTCGTGGGGGTGCTGCACCCTGCGGTCCATCCTGGGAGGGCAGCCTGCGTTCCTCGACCTGGCGCAGGAACCGCTGCACGTGGGGCGGCGCGAGGTCGCGGCGCGCGACCCCATTGCGTGGCCTCCCAGACGTGTCCGCGCGGGCCGAATCCGTGGTGCAGGAATAGCGGCGGCTCACCGCGCTGCCCTTCACCGCGTAGTGGATCCGCACCCCTCGTTGTCCACGTGTGGCATCGTCATGAGCCTCGTCCGGCGAGTGCTTGCAAGTTGCCTGCCTCTCGATGCGCCTCGGCAAGGTCCACGCCTGTCCGCCGGCTCTGCAGTCG
>JBHGAX010000223.1:0-6690 GCA_041946635.1 Methylomirabilales bacterium (SeqCode) | reverse complement strand
CGTGGTGAAGAGTCAGTCAGGCGGGGAGGCCGCAAAGCTGGCGCGTCAGCCGACCTTTCGTTTGACACCCTCCTGACGGCCTCCCTATAATGACCGGACGTGCCCAAAGCCGCGGAATTGTCGGAGGATACGTGGACGACCTCAGCATCGTGGTCCGTGACCGGCTCAAGAAGCTCGACGACCTGACCGCCTCCGGCATCGACCCCTACCCCAGCACCTTCCCGACCAGCCACCAGGCCGGCGACCTCACCGCCCGCTACGGCGAGGCCGACGAGGCGACCCTGGCCGCTGCGCCGCCCGTGGCGCTGGGCGGCCGCATCCGGGCGGTGCGGGGGCACGGCAAGGCCAGCTTCGCGCACCTGCAGGACGGCACGGGGCGGATCCAGATCTACGTGCGCCAGGACGGGGTGGGCGAGGAGGCTTACCGGCTTTTCAAGCTGGCGGACGTCGGCGACTTCCTGGGCGTGCGGGGCCGGCTGATGCGCACCCGCACCGGCGAGCTGACCGTGCAGGTGGAGCGCCTGACGCCCCTGGCCAAGGCCGTGCGGCCGCTGCCCGACAAGTGGCACGGGGTCAGCGACGTGGAGGTGCGCTACCGGCAGCGTTACGTCGACCTCATCGCCAACGCCGAGGTGGGGGAGACGTTTCGCCGGCGCGCCCGCATCATCTCGGAGATGCGCCGCTTCTTCGACGCGCGGGGCTTCCTGGAAGTCGAGACGCCCATGATGCACCCCATCCCCGGCGGGGCGGCGGCCCGGCCCTTCACCACCCACCACAATGCGCTGGACCTCACGCTCTACCTCCGCATCGCGCCCGAGCTGCACCTGAAGCGCTGCGTGGTGGGCGGCCTGGACCGCGTGTACGAGATCAACCGGAACTTCCGGAACGAGGGGATCGACACCCAGCACAACCCCGAGTTCACCATGCTGGAGTTCTACCAGGCCTACGCCGACTACCGGGACCTCATGACGCTCACCGAGGAGCTGCTCCTCGACGTCGTGCGCGCCGTGCACGGGAGCGACCGCCTCACCTACCAGGGGACGGCCGTCTCCTTCGCGGCCCCCTGGCCGCGGCTGTCGGTGGAGGAGGGGCTGGTGAAGCTGGCGGGTCTCGCGCCCGCCGAGGTGGCGACCGCCGAGGGGCTCCGCCGCGCCGCCGGGGCGCGCGGGGTGGGGCTCAACCCGGACTGGGGCTGGGCCAAGCTCCTGGTGGAGCTGTTCGAGGCCCTCTGCGAGCCGAAGCTGATCCAGCCGACCTTCGTCACCGACTTTCCCGCCGAGCTGTCGCCCCTGGCCAAGGCGCGCCCCGACGACCCGCGCTACGTGCAGCGGTTCGAGCTGTACATCGCCGGGCTGGAGGTGGCCAACGCCTACACCGAGCTGAACGACCCCCGCGAGCAGCGCCGGCGCTTCGAGGCGCAGGCCCGGGCCCGCGCGGCGGGCGACGAGGAGGCGCACCCGCTGGACGAGGACTTCCTGCGCGCCCTGGAGTACGGCCTGCCGCCCACGGCGGGCGAGGGCATCGGGATCGACCGCCTGGTCATGCTGCTCACCGACTCGCCGTCCATCCGGGACGTGATCCTCTTCCCGCTGCTCCGCCCCGAGGGCGGGGCGGCCGCGGAGCGCGCGCCGGCCGACCCTGCCCGCGGGTGACGCATGGCCTTCTCGCTTCCCTACGAGGTGTTCATCAGCCTGCGCTACCTGCGGGCCAAGCGGCGGCAGCGCTCCGTCTCGGTCATCGCCCTCATCTCCACCGCCGGCGTGGCCCTCGGGGTCATGGCCCTCATCGTGGTCATGGCCGTGATGAGCGGCTTCGAGTTCGACCTGCGCAACAAGATCCTGGGGACCAACGCCCACATCTGGGTGCTGCGCTACGGCGAGCGCGGCATCGAGCGGCCCGCCGAGGCCCTGGCGGCCGTCCGCCAGGTCGGCGGGGTGACGGCCGCCTCGGCCTTCACCTACGCGGAGGTGCTCCTCACCACGCAGGGGCGCACGGCGGGCACCGTGCTCCGCGGCATCGACCTGGCCTCCGCGCTGGAGACCACGGACTTCCGCCAGACGCTGAAGAGCGCCTCGCCCGCGCTGCAGGCCGCCATGCGCGGGCCGCAGCCCGCCCTGCCGGCGGACGGCATCGTGCTCGGCTCCCACCTGGCCGGGATGCTGGGCGTGGGCGTGGGGAGCCCGGTGGACGTGCTCCTGCCGCTGGGCGGGGACCTGTCGCCGCTGGGCGTGATGCCCCGCATGCGCCGCTTCACCGTGGTGGGGATCTTCCAGGTGGGCTTCGCGGAGTTCGACTCCAAGCTGGCCATGATCGCGATCCCGTCGGCCCAGCAGCTGTTCCGGATGGGGGAGGCCGTGACGGGAATCGAGGTCCGGGTGCGGGACATCTACCGCGCGGCCGACGTGGCGGAGGCCATCCGCGCGCGCCTGCAGTTCCCGTTCTTCACCCGGACCTGGATGGAGATGAACCGGAACTTCTTCACGGCCCTCCGGGTCGAGCGCATCGTGATGTTCGTCATCCTGACCATGATCGTGCTGGTGGCGGCCTTCGGCATCGTGAGCACCCTCATCATGCTGGTGATGCAGAAGCGCAAGGAGATTGCCATCCTGAAGTCCATGGGGGCCACGCGGGGCAGCATCCTGGGCATCTTCATGGTCCAGGGCCTCCTCATCGGCACGGCGGGGACGCTGCTGGGGCTGCTGGCCGGCCTGCTCATCGCCCACAACCTGGACCCCATCGTGGCCGGGATCGAGTGGCTGTTCGGGTTCAAGGCCTTCCCCCAGGACGTGTACCTGCTGGACAAGCTGCCGTCCCGGGTGCTCTGGCCCGACGTGCTGGCCATCAGCCTGACGGCCTTCGCCATCAGCCTGCTGGCCACCCTCCTCCCCGCGCGCCAGGCCACCGTCGTGGACCCGGTGGTGGCGATCCGGTACGAGTAGGGCGGCTTTCAGCGTTCAGCTATCAGCGCTCAGCCAGATCAAGAAGCTGAAAGCCGATCGCTGATAGCGTGACCTCGGACCTCGGACCTCGGACATCGTCATGCCTGACGGCATCGTCGTTCGCGATCTGGTCAAGGGCTTCGCGCGGGACGGGGAGCGGGTGGACGTCCTGAAGGGCGTGAGCCTGGACGTCGCGGCCGGCGAGCTGGTGGCCATCGTGGGCCCGTCCGGGGCGGGGAAGAGCACGCTCCTGCACCTCCTGGGCGGGCTGGAGCGCGCCACCAGCGGCGAGATCCGCTACGGCGAGCGCACGCTGGGGTCGCTGGACGACCAGGCCCTGGCCCGCTTCCGCAACGAGCAGGTGGGCTTCGTCTTCCAGTTCCACCACCTGCTGCCCGAGTTCACGGCGCTGGAGAACGTCATGCTGCCCCTGCTGATCCGTCGCCTGCCCCGGCGGGCCGCCGAGGCCCGGGCCGGCGAGCTGCTGGCGCGGGTGGGGCTGGGGCCCCGGCTGCGGCACCGGCCCGGGGAGCTGTCCGGCGGCGAGCAGCAGCGCGTGGCCATCGCCCGGGCCCTGGTCGGACAGCCGCTGGTGCTCCTCGCCGACGAGCCGACCGGCAACCTGGACAGCAAGACCGGCGAGGAAGTCTTCGAGCTGCTGCGCGAGCTGAACCGCGAGCGCCGGCTCACCTGCCTGATCGTGACCCACAACGAAGCCATGGCCAGGCGGACGGACCGGATCCTCCACATGCTGGACGGGCGCATGGTCGCCGAGTAGCCCCGCCCCGCGCCGCGCCCCACCTCCGGAGCGCGCTTCCCGGCCAGCACTGACGCGGACTTTCCGCTGCGAGCGGATCGATCCTGCCCGTTTTGCCGCTTCCCGTGCGGCCTCTCGTCAGGTATAATTTGGATCACGCCGAGCTCTTCGGAGCCGGAAGCGTCGAGTAGCCCCAAGGAGTTCATCCCATGTTTGAGCGATTCACCGAGCGCGCCCGCAAAGTCATCATCCTGGCCCGGGAGGAGGCGATCCGGCTCGGCCACAACTTCGTGGGAACCGAGCACCTGCTCCTTGGCCTCATCCGGGAGGGTGACGGGCTGGCGGTCGCCATCCTCAAGAAGCTGAACGTGAGCGTCTCGGCCCTGAAGGCCGAGATCGAGAAGATCGTGGCGGTGGGCACCGAGTTCTCGCCGGCCGGGGAGATCCCGTTCACCCCGCAGGCCAAGAAGGTGCTGGAGTACGCCATCTCCGAGGCCCGCTCGCTGGGGCACAACTACATCGGCACCGAGCACCTGCTGCTCGGCCTGATCCGCGAGGGCGAGGGGATCGCCTCGCTGGTGCTCCGCGACTTCGGCGTGAGCGTGGCCGCCGCCAAGAGCCAGGCCCAGGAGCTCTTGGGCGAGCAGGCCTCCCGCCAGACGGCCTCCACCCGCACCCCGGCCCTGGACGAGTTCGGCGTGGACCTCACCACGCTGGCCCGGCAGGACAAGCTGGACCCGGTGATCGGGCGCGACGCCGAGATCGAGCGCGTCATCCAGGTGCTCTCCCGCCGCAAGAAGAACAACCCGGTGCTCATCGGCGAGGCGGGCGTGGGGAAGACGGCCATCGTGGAGGGGCTGGCCCTCCGCATCGTGGCCAGCAACGTGCCCGAGATCCTGCTGAAGAAGCGGGTGGTGCAGCTCGACCTGGCCGGGATGGTGGCCGGCACCAAGTACCGCGGCCAGTTCGAGGAGCGGCTGAAGGCCGTGGTGAAGGAGATCCAGAGCTCCAACAACGTCATCCTGTTCATCGACGAGCTGCACACCCTGGTGGGCGCGGGCGCGGCCGAGGGGGCCATCGACGCCAGCAACATGCTGAAGCCGGCGCTGGCCCGCGGCGAGCTGCAGTGCATCGGCGCCACCACCATGGACGAGTTCCGCAAGTACGTGGAGAAGGACCGCGCGCTGGAGCGGCGCTTCCAGGCCATCCACGTCGGGCCGCCCAGCGTGGACGAGACCATCCAGATCCTGCGCGAGATCAAGGACCGCTACGAGGCGCACCACCAGGCCATCATCACGGACGAGGCCGTGGTCGCCGCCGCGCGCCTCAGCCAGCGCTACATCGCCGACCGCTTCCTGCCGGACAAGGCCATCGACGTGATCGACGAGGCCGGGGCGCGCGCGCGGCTGAAGGGCATGATGCTCCCCGAGGAGATCCGCGAGGTCGAGAACGAGGTCGAGCGGCTGCGCGTCCAGAAGGAGGACGCCATCCGGACGCAGGCCTTCGAGGTGGCGGCGCGGCTCCGCGACCAGGAGCGCAAGCTCCGGGCCGAGGTGGAGGAGCGGAAGGCCAACTGGAAGGAGCAGCGCTCCAAGGCCAAGACCACGGTCACCGAGGACGACATCGCCTACGTGGTCTCCAAGTGGACCGGCATCCCCCTGCAGCAGCTGGAGGAGGCCGAGTCCAGCCGCCTGCTCCGCATGGAGGAGGAGATCGGCAAGCGGGTGGTGGGGCAGCAGGACGCCATCCAGGCGGTGGCCCGCGCCATCCGCCGCTCGCGCGCCGGCGTGAAGAACCCGAACCGCCCCGTGGGCTCCTTCATCTTCCTGGGCCCCACGGGCGTGGGCAAGACCGAGCTGGCCAAGGCCCTGGCCGAGTTCCTGTTCGGCACGGAGGACGCGCTGGTCCGCGTGGACATGTCCGAGTACATGGAGCGCTTCTCCACCTCGCGGCTCATCGGCGCGCCGCCCGGCTACATCGGCTACGACGACTCGGGCCAGCTGACCGAGAAGGTGCGCCGGCGGCCGTTCTCGCTGGTCCTGCTGGACGAGATCGAGAAGGCGCACCCGGAGGTCTTCAACCTGCTGCTCCAGATCCTGGAGGACGGGCGGCTCACCGACAGCTACGGCCGGGTGGTGGACTTCCGCAACACCATCCTGATCATGACCTCCAACATCGGCACCCGGCAGTTCACCCTGCACACGGCCATGGGCTTCGCCAAGGGCGGGGACGAGGGCCGCTCCTACGAGAAGATGAAGGAGACGGTGCTGAACGAGCTGAAGCGGGCCTTCAACCCCGAGCTGCTGAACCGGATCGACGAGGTCACGGTCTTCCACCCGCTGGACCTGGAGCACATGCACCGCATCGTGGAGTTGATGCTGGACCGGCTGCAGGACCAGATCAAGGAGAAGCGGCTCACGCTCCAGGTGGAGGGCGAGGCCAAGGAGTTCCTGATCCAGCAGGGCTACGACCCGAACTACGGGGCGCGGCCCCTGCGGCGGGCCATCCAGCGCCACCTGGAGGACCCGCTGGCCGAGGAGGTCCTGCGCGGCCGGTTCCCGGACGGCGGGGCGGTGCGGGTGCGGAAGGGCGAGGGCCCGCACCTGCTCTTCGAGCCCGCCGAGCCGGTGGAGGCCGCCAAGGCCCCCGCCGAGCCGGCGAAGGCTTCCTGACCGACCCCTCCAGCATCGATCCATCACCGGGGCCGCCCCGCGGGGCGGCCCCGGTTTCGTTTTCGCTCCCGTCCTCAGGACATCAGGTCCTCCGCGCAACCCCGCGCCGGGCGGGCGCTCCGGGGGCAGTTTTCGCTTGGATTTTCGCGGCGAGGATGATAAGGTCCGCCCCCGTCGGACGTGGCCATTCGCGTGAAGAATGAACAATCGCCTGCACCCCACGAGAGGCCGTGACCTTCCTGCATCGCCCTCGCGCACGCCTGCTGCTCCTCGCCTGCCTGCTCCTGGCCCTGGCGCTCCCGGCCGGGGCGCAGGACGCTCC
>JBHGAX010000222.1:0-6724 GCA_041946635.1 Methylomirabilales bacterium (SeqCode) | reverse complement strand
AGGCCGGAGGTCGGCGAGCTCGCCGTCCCGGGACTCGGCTCTCCCACCCTCACGGCCAGTAGGCCGGGTCGCGGGCAAACGACTCCTCCAGCGGCCGCAGCCGCTCCTGGATCTCCTCGGTCCGAAGCTTCAGCCGCGTGGCGACGGCCAGCAGCGCGGTGAGCAGCGGGTAGGCGGGATCCCGCGCGTCGCGCAGGCCGGCGAGGAGCGCGGGCACCCGGGCCTGCAGCACCGCGAAGACCCGGTCCTGGAGCGCGCGCTCCGGCAGCGCGAGCCCCAGGCGGGCGCCGAGCCGGAGCAATTCCAGGAGGTCCCGCCAGCCGTTCGCGTCCCCGCCGGCCGCGAGCGCCTCCGCGCGAGCCACCAGGCGCTGGCCGAAGCAGGCCGAGGCCGCCGTCAGGTCCAGGGTCAGCCCGAGGTGCCGGGCCAGGTCGGCCAGGCGGAGCAGCGCCGCATAGGCCGCCGGCGCGGCCGTCTCGCCGAGCGCGGCCAGGGTGTCCGCGAACTGCCGGGAGAGCCCCGCCTGCTGCAGCGCCGCGATCCATTGCGGGAGGGGCATCTTCACGCCGGCCATGGCTTCGGCCAGCGCCTGGCTGCGCTTCCCCAGCGCCTCCGCGGCCGCCGCCAGGTCGGCCTGGACCTCGGCCGTGAGCGCCATGAGCAGGGCGTGCCGCTCGTCGGGCAGGAAGTCGCGGAGCCGGAGGAGCTGCACCCCATAGCGGCCGACCCAGGCGCCGGGGTCGGCCGCCGCCAGCGCGCGGCGCGCCTCCGCCGCGAACGCCGACCAGCCGACCCGGGGCGAGGCGGCCACGCCGGCCACGAAATCGAAGGGCCCGTCCCGGCGGATGGCGCCGGCCAGCCGCACTGCCTCCCCCGTCACCTCGGACACGGCCCGCACGTCGGCCAGCGCCATGTCCGGCTCGCGGACCGCCGCCTCGGCCGTGAGGCGCCAGCGGTAGCGGGACTGCGGGGCCAGGTCCCGGCCCAGCAGCCCCTCCACCAGCAGGCGCGCCACGGCGTGCTCCACGCCCATCCGGGACGGCCGGACCTCGCGCTCCCAGATCTGCCGGCCGGTCGGGCGGCTCCCGGCGTTGCTCTGGACGCGGGCCAGCTCCTCCAGCAGGACCGCCTCCAGGTCCCGCCGCGCGAAGGGCGCGGCCAGCTCGATGGCCCGGGCCGCGTAGCGGAGGTTCTGCACGGTCTCGATGCCGCCGACGTCCGAGAAGAACCAGCCGCAGCTCGTGTACATGAGCATGGCCTGGTGCTGCATCTCCAGCAGCCGGAGCGCCCGCGCCTGCTCCTCGGCGCCGAGCGGCCGGGCCTGGTGCGTGGCGAAGAAGGCGGCCCGCGCCTCGGCCTCGGGGCGGAGCAGCAGCTCGATGTAGTCGTCGCGCGCCTCCCAGGGCGCGCGGAGCAGCCCTCCGGCCTCGTCCTCGAAGAGCTGGGCCAGCGCGTCCCGCAGGCGGTCCAGGCCGCGGCGCAGCGGCCCCCGCCAGGCCTGGGTCCAGCCCGGCCCGCCGCCGGCGCTGCAGCCGCAGTCCTCCTTCCAGCGCCCCACGCCGTGCGAGCAGCTCCAGGCGCTCTCGGGCAAGAGCTCCACCTCCCAGGCGGGCCGGTGGTCGGCCAGGTAGGCGCCCAGGTTCGTGACGTGAATGCCCCGCCGGTCCGCCTCGCCGGCGAAGAGCGTGGCCAGGCACATGTCCCCGAACCGCTCGTGGTGCCCGAAGGACTCGCCGTCGGTGGCGATGAGGATGAGCGGGTCGGGGAGGCCCGCGCCGGCCTCCTGGATCCGGGCGGCCAGGAGGCCCGCGTCCTTCAGGTAGTGCTGGAAGCTCACCCCCCGCGACAGCGGCGCGTGGTAGAAGCAGACGTCCAGGCCGAGGTGTCCCTCCGGCGCACCCCGCGCGTCGCGCAGCACCCAGCGGTAGGGCCGCCGGGGGTCCAGCTCGCCGCTGGCGGCGCCGGTCCAGGGGCCGTCGGGCAGGGGCCGCCAGCGGGCGGCCTGCGCCGGCGAGAGGATCACGTAGCGCATCCCGGCCCGGGCCAGCAGCTCCAGCGTGAGCCGGTCCACCGCCGTCTCGGCCAGCCACATGGCCTCCGGCTGCCGCCCGAAGCGGTGCTGGAACTCGCGGATGCCCCAGCGGATCTGGGTCTGCCGGTCGCGCGGCGAGGCCAGCGGGAGGATCATGTGGTTGTAGGCCTGGGCGATGGCGTTGCCGTGCCCCAGGCGGGCCAGGCTCTCCGCGTCCGCCTGGCGCAGGGCCGCCAGGACGTCGGGCGCCGCCTCGGCCAGCCAGGAGAGGAGCGTGGGGCCGAAGTTCCAGCTCAGCCGGGCGTAGTTGTTGACGATGGCCCGGATGTGCCCGCGCGCGTCCAGCACGCGCGAGCGCGCGTTCGGCTCGTAGCACTCGGCGGCGATGCGGAGGTTCCAGTTGGGGAAGGGCGCCGCGCTCGGCTGCCGCTCGATGGCCCCGGTCCAGGGGTTCTCGCGCGGCGGCTGGTAGAAGTGGCCGTGGATGACCAGGTGGACAGGCATGCTCAATCCGCCGGCGCCTCGGCCGTGTCGCCGCCGCGCTCCCGCGTGGAGCGGATCAGCCAGCGCAGGAGCCGGCTGCGGTTCGCCCCGCGCAGCAGGGAGGAGAGATCCTCGTAGACGGTGGGGTCCTTGATGAGGCCGCCCAGGCTGCCCTCGCCCTCGGCCACCTCGTCCACCAGCCGCTGCAGGTCCGTGGAGGCCTCGCGCACGCCGGCCGCCGCCGCCTCCAGGTCCTCCAGCACCTGCTTGCGGCTCGGGTCGAAGAGCAGCGCGGGGAGCAGGCCCTGGCCCCGCTCCACGCTCCCCACCAGCTGGTCCACGCGCCCGGCCGCCTGCTCCAGCCTGGCCAGGGTGCCCTCGCTCCGCCGGGCGAGCTGGCGCAGGAACTCCCCGCCCTCCCGGCCGAGCCGCTGGAGGGTCTCCTCGCCCTGGCGGCTGAGGCGGTTCACGGCCGCCCGGCTGTCCACGCCCAGGCCCCGCAGGGCATCCGGCAGCTCCGGGTCGTAGACCAGGGCGTGGAGCAGGCCGGTCCCCTCGCGGACGTCCTTCACCAGCGCGCGCATCTCCTCGGCCACGCCGCGGGCCTCGCGCAGCGTGGCCTCCAGCTGCCCGGTGGCCCCCCGCAGGCGGGCCAGCGTGTCCCCCTGCGGCTGGTAGATGAGCCCGTGCAGGAGGCCGTCGCCCGTCTCGATGGCGGCCGCCAGCCGCTCCAGCCGGGCGGTGGCGCGGTCCAGATTCGCCAGGCTGCCGGTCCCCGCGCGCCCGTAGATCAGCTCGTGCAGGACGCCCTGGCCCTGCTCCAGCTCGACCAGCGTGGTCCGCAGCGAGCGGAGCGCCTCGCCCAGGTTCTGCTTGCCCACCTCCGGGTCCTTCCCGGCCAGGAACTGGTCGAGGGAGGCCGTGATGGAGGTGACGTGGTCCAGGATCTGGTCGCCCTTCCTCAGGAGCTGGCCGTAGTCCACGGGCTCCTGGCTGGCCAGCCGGTCGCCCGGGTTCAGGGCCGGCAGGTTCTGGCTGCCCACGGTCACGTCCAGCACCTTGTCCCCCAGCAGGCCCAGGGTGCCGATGCTGGCCACCGAGTCCTGCCGGATCTGCTCCTGCACCCGCCGCTCCAGGGAGAGCGTGAGGATGATGTTGCCGACCGACTTGTCCCGCGAGAAGGCGATCCGGCTGACCGTGCCCGCCGTCACCCCGGCCACCCGCACGGGGGCGCCCAGGGCGATGCCCTCCGAGGAGGCGAAGGAGGTCCAGAGCGCGTACCGCTCCTCGAAGAGGGCGCTCCGCCGGCCCACGGACAGCACGAAGCCCGCGAAGAGCAGTATGGCGGCGAGGACCAGCGCCCCGATCCTGAGCTGCATCTGTCGTTCGGTCATCGGCGTTCCCCTGCCTGCCTCCGCGCTCCGCCCGGGTCAGCGGGGCGGGAGCCGCCCCTCCAGGAACTCGCTGAAGAGCGAGTCGTGCCGCGTCTGGATCTCGTCCGGCGTGCCCACCGCGGCGATGCGCCCCTGGTGGAGCATGGCCAGGCGGTCCGACACCTTGAAGGCGCTGGGCATGTCGTGGGTCACCACCACCGAGGTCACGCCCAGCTTGGTCTTCAGGTCCAGGATGAGGTCCGTGATCTTGTCCACGTTGGCCGGGTCCAGGCCGGTGGTCGGCTCGTCGTAGAGCAGGATGCTGGGGGGCAGGGCGATGGCCCGTGCCACGGCCACCCGCTTCCGCATGCCGCCCGACAGGTCGGCCGGCTCCTTGCCCTGGATGCCCGCCAGCCCGACCAGCTCCAGGGCCTCGCTGACCCGCGCCTGGATGGCCGCCTCGTCCAGGTCCGTGTGCTCCCGCAGGGCGAAGGCCACGTTCTCGCCCACGGAGAGCGAGTCGAAGAGCGCGGCGTTCTGGAACACCATGCCCACGCGGCGCCGCGCGCGGAGCAGGTCGCGCTCGGACAGGGGCACGATGTCCTGACCCTCGATGAGGATCTGGCCCGCGTCCGGCTTCACCAGGCCGATGACCAGCCGCAGCAGGACGCTCTTGCCCGTGCCGCTCCCCCCCATGATGGTGAGCGACTCGCCCGCCTGGATGGCCAGGTCCACCCCCCGGAGCACGTGCAGGCCGTTGAAGGCCTTCTGCACCCCGCGCAGCTCCACCGCCGGCAGGCCCCCCGTGTCCCCCGGACTCACCACCCCTCCAGCCACCAGAAGAACTTGGTGAGGAAGAAGTCCGAGATGAAGACCAGGAGCGCCGAGGTGACGACCGTGTTGGTGGTGGCCCGGCCGAGCCCCTCCGTGCCGCCGCGGGTCCGCAGGCCGTTGTAGCAGCCGACCAGGGCGATGAGGAAGCCGAAGAACACGGTCTTGCCGAGCCCGCTCAGCAGGTCGGCGAGGCGCATGTACTGCGCCACGGTGGTGTAGTACTGATGATAGCCCACGTTGAACTCGTACTGCGACATCACCATGCCGCCGAAGAGGCCCAGCGCGTTGGCCACCATGGTGAGCAGGGGCAGCGCCGCCATGGTGATGAGGACGCGCGGCACCACCAGGCGCTTGATGTGGTTCACCCCCAGGGCCCGCATGGCGTCGATCTGCTCCGTGACCTTCATGGACCCGAGCTCCGCCGTGAAGCCGGAGCCCACCCGCCCCCCCACCAGGATGGCGGTGACCACCGGGCCCAGCTCCCGCACCACGCTGAGGCCCAGGATCACGCCCACCATGCCCTTGGCGCCGAAGCGGGCCAGCCCGTAGCCCGTCTGCAGGGCCAGCACCAGGCCCACGAACAGCCCGGCCACCGCCACGATGGAGACCGACCGGACGGCGATGTGGTCCAGGTGGCCGATGAGCAGCCGGGGAGAGTACGGTGGCGTGACGGCGTGGTAGAGCGTCTGGCCGGCCAGGATGGACGCGTCGCCCAGCTCCACGAGCAGGCGCACGGTCCGGTTCCCGAGCTCCTCGAGGATGCTTCGGAACGAGGGCATGTAGGGTGTCGCGTCTCCTCTGCCCGTCAGGGGCGGGGCACGAAGCTGGCCACGAACGCCTCGAAGGCCGGCAGCCCGGCGTCGAAGCGCCCGGGCGGGGCCACGTACACCAGGTCGTACAGGCAGCCGGCCTGCCGCAGGGTCACGGCCTCCAGCGCCACCGGCTCGCCGTCCAGGCGGCCGGTGAGGCGCGTCCGCACCGCCGGTCGGCCACCCACCCGCACGGCCTCGCGCCCGAGCGTCTGCCGGTCCTTCAGCCCGAAGAAGAGGTGACGCGCCACCCAACGCAGCTCGCCCGGCTCGGGGCTGGTGCAGTCTTCCCAGAGGGCCATGGCCGCGTGCAGGTCGGCGGCGCGGAAGGCGAGGCGGTCAGGATCGAGGGACGCGGGAACCCACGGGGCGCCGGGTGGGCGGATCCGATACCGCTCCTGCGGCGCGTGGAACACGCCGTCAACCGTCCGCCCGGCCGCGCAGCCGGCCAGGCTCACGCCCAGGAGGAGGCCGCCCACCAGCCAGCCGCGTCGCAGGATCGTCGGACTCCTTTCGGCGTCCCCATCGGCGGAAAGCCGCTCAGGCGTTCATCTTAGCGGAGCGGTCGGGTGGCGTCAAGGCGAGCCAGGCGCGGAAGGCGGGCTCCAGCGCCTCCGCCAGGCGGCGGAGCGCCGCCCGCGAGCGCCGGCCGAGCGTCCAGGCGCCCACCAGGCACGCGGGCCGCCAGAGGCCGGAGAGCACGGCCGCCGGCCGGAGGCTCCCGTCCGGGCCGGCGCCGGCCAGCAGGGCCGGCGGCACCGCCACGTCGGCGGGATCCAGCACCGCCTTGAGGGCGAGCCAGGGGACGCCCGCCGCCCCCGCGGCCGCCGCCACGCCGGCCGCCTCCATGTCCACCGCCAGGGCGCGGGTGGCCCGCCGCAGCGCGGCCTTCGCCTCGGGGGTGCCGACGGGCGCGTCCACGCTGACCAGCGGCCCGGCGTGGACGTTCCAGCCGCGAAGGGCGGCGGCCAGCGCCGGGGCGCCGGGATGGCGGGACGGCGGCCCCTCCCGCGTGCCGACCTGCTCCGCCAGGACCAGGTCTCCCGTGCGGAGGGCGGGATCCAGGCCGCCCGCCAGCCCGAGCGACCAGAGGCTCCCGCAGGCCAGCGGTCCGGCGGCCAGCCGCCCGGCCGCCCGCGCCCGCTCGGGACCCAGGCCGGCCTGGATCAGGACGACCGGCTGGCCGGCCAGGC
>JBHGAX010000221.1:0-6800 GCA_041946635.1 Methylomirabilales bacterium (SeqCode) | reverse complement strand
CCGGGCGGGGATCGAGCGCCTGCAGCAGGCGGTGCGCGATCGCGCGCAGGTCGTGGCCAACTGCGGCAAGGACATGCTCGTGTTCTCGCCGCACGCGCTGGCCGCGCGGCCCGGCGGCCTGGAGGTGCTCGCGTTCGTCCACCTGGGCGACATCGCGCTGGCGGACGCCGGCCCCGACTCGCCCGCCCGCTGGCGCTGGATCCCGGTCCGCGCCCTGAGCGACATCGTGAGCACCACCCCGGACACCGGCATGCCACGCGGCGGGCCGCAGCTGCCCGAGGGCGAGCCCGCCGCGAAGGCCGCGTGAGCCGCCCGCGCCCGCCGTCCTCCGACCTGCTGACTCTGCCCGGCAAGCGCCTGGCCATCGAACAGGGGCTCTCCAAGCCCCGGGGGCGCTTCCGTCGCGGCCTCATCCACCCCGAGAACGAGGCGGCCGCCCGCCTCCTCCTGCGCGCCGTGCTGCGCGCCGCCGGGCTCCTGCGGCGCGGCGAGCGCAACGCCCTGCAGCTCGCGATCCGGAACCTCCGGCTGGCCTTCCCCGGCCTGCCGGAGGCGTTCTGGGGCTTCCGGATCCTCCACCTCTCCGACCTGCACCTCGGGGCGTCGCCTCCGCTCGTCGCACGAATCCGCGAGCGCCTCCAGGGCGTGCAGGCGGACCTCTGCGTCCTCACCGGCGATTATCGATTCGACGTGACCGGGACATCGGATGCCGTCTACAGGGACATGCGCCAGATCCTGCCCGCGATCGACGCGGAGGAGGGGATCGTCGGCGTGCTCGGCAACCACGACGACGCCGAGACGGCGCCGGCGCTCGCGGGCCTGGGCGTCACCGTCCTGGTGAACGAGGCGTTCGAGATCCGGCGGGGCGGCCAGAGCCTCTGGCTGCTCGGGGTGGACGATCCTCACTACTACGGCTGCGACGACCTGGAGGCGGCGCGGGCGGCCGTGCCGGCGGGCGGATTCACCGTCCTGCTGGCGCACAGTCCGGAGCTGGCCGAGCCGGCGGCCGCCGCCGGGGTTGATCTCTACCTCTGCGGGCACACCCACGGGGGGCAGATCTGCTTCCCCTGGCTCGGCCCCCTCTGGATGAACGCCCACTGCCCCCGGGCCTTCACCCGCGGCCTGTGGCGGCATCGCGGCATGCAGGGCTTCACCAGCGCCGGCGTCGGCACCTCGGTGCTCCCCGTCCGCTTCAACTGCCCTCCCGAGATCGCCCTGATCGAGCTGATCCCCGCCTGACGAGGCCCCGGGCAGGGCCGAGCTCACGCCAAGACGCAAAGCCGCAAAGGTTTCGGATCTCTGTGCCTCCGTGAGTGAGAATGTCCCCCTCTTTCTTTGCGTCTTGGCGTCTTTGCGCGAAACCGTTCCGTACTACGCGGGCAGCGCCACGGGCTGGCCGGTGCGCACGGACTCGCGGGCGGCGTCCAGCATGCGCATGACCTCCAGGATCTCGCGCCCGGACGCCAGCGGCGTCCGGCGCTCCGCCACCGCGTCGGCGAACTCGCGGAGCTGGTGGGTGTAGAGGCTCGGGCTCTGCGGGCCGTCCAGGATCGCCTCGCCGTCCCGCTCCAGCCGGTACAGGTTCTCGAAGGGGGCCCCGGCCGGCCGCTCGATCAGCCGGAAGTGGCCCCGCCGTCCGATGACCAGGGCCTCGTGGACGGGCGGGGCGGTGCTGAGCGACAGGTGGACGCTGGCGACCGCGCCCCCGGCAAAGCTGCACAGGATGTCGGCCTCGTCCTCGCCCTCCCAGGCGGGGTTCGTGCGCAGGCCCGTGGCGAAGATGCGCGCGGGCGTCCGGCCCATCCACCAGAAGACGCTGTCCAGGGAGTGGCTGCCCTGCAGCAGGATGACCAGCCCCCCGGCCTGCGTGCTGGACCGCCACCAGGCGGTGGGCGGCTGGGGGAAGGCCACGCAGAAGACGATGTGCACGCGGAGGATCTCGCCGATCTCCGGCAGCCGGCGGACCATGGTCCGCACGGCGTCGGAGAAGCGGCGGCTCTGCGCGACCATCAGCGTCACGCCCGCGGCCTCCGCCGCCCGGACCATCCCCTCCGCCGAGGCCCGATCCAGCGCCATGGGCTTCTCGACCAGCACGTGCTTGCCGGCCTGGGCGGCCTCCCGCACGATGGCCGCGTGCGAGTCGTTCGGCGTGGTCACGATGACCGCCTGGATGGCGCGATCCTCCAGCAGCCGCCGGTAGTCGTCCCGGGCGGCGGGAACGCCGAACTCGCGGGCGGCGGCCTCCGCCGCCTCGCGCCGGCGCCCCGCCACGGCCGCCACGCGCACGCGGTCCGGCAGGTTCGCCGCTGCCTTCAGGTGGGCGCGGGCAATGCGCCCGCTCCCGATCATGCCGAGGGTCAGGATCCGGTCAGGCATGGCGGCTCCAGGGGTACCGGTTCACCGGTTCGAGGTTCGAGGTAAGGTTCGAGGTTCCAGGTTCCAGGTTTCCGGGCCGAGGTTCGAGGTTCCGCCACCCCAGCGCGAAGCGCTTCGTATTATTTTCAAACCCTTCAATTCTTGGCGCCCTTGGCGCCTCGGCGGTTCACAGTCCTGCGTCAGATCAGCGGCTTCGCCGCCCGCAGGCTGGGCCGGGCGTAGACCTCGGGGTTGACCACGGAGGTGGGGCGCTCGGCGCGGAGCGCGGCGACGGCCGCCTCGGCGGTCTTCCGCTTCAGGTCCACCATGGCGTCCTCGGAGTACCAGGCGGCGTGCGGGGCGAGCGTCACGTTGGGGAGGGACAGCAGTTCCATCTCCCGGGAGGGCGGCTCCTCCTCCAGCGTGTCGATGCCGGCGCCGGCGATCCAGCCCTCGCGCAGGGCGCGGGTGAGCGCCGCGGTGTCCACCACGGCGCCCCGCGCCGTGTTGACCAGGAAGGCGGTCGGCTTCATGCGGCGGAGGGCCGTCTCGTCGATCAGGTGCCGCGTCTCCGCGGTGAGCGGCGTGTGGATGGAGACGATGTCCGCGCCGGCCAGCAGCTCGTCCAGGCCCACCCGGCGCACGCCGACGGGCGGCTCCGTCAGGTAGGCGTCGTAGCCCCAGACGGTCATCCCCACCCCGGCCGCCTTCCGGGCGAGCATGGCCCCGATCCGACCCAGGCCGATCACCCCCATCACGCGGCCGTGGAGCCGCAGCATGGACTTCACCTCGGTGGCGCTCCAGACCCCTGCCCGGATGCGGCGGTCGTAGAAGGCGATCCGCCGCCAGCAGGCCAGGGCCAGGGCCAGGGCGTGATCCGACACCTCCTCCATGCAGTAATCGGGGACGTTGGAGACGATCACGCCGCGTGCGGTGGCCGCCTCCAGGTCCACCGTGTCCACCCCCACGCCGTAGCGCACCACCGCCCGCACGCGCGGCAGGGCATCCAGGACGCGCCCGGTGATCCGGCCGTACTGCACGATGAGGGCATCCGCCTCGCCCGCCTGGGCGATGATCTCGTCCTCCGTCCGCACCTGGTGGAGCCGGTGGGCCACGCCGGCCGTCCGGAGCACGCCCTCCTCGGGCGCAATGGTTCCGTGGTCGCAGTCCGTGATGACGACGAGCGGCATGCTCACCTCGCGAGCAGCCGGGGCAGCCAGAGGATCAGCCCCGGCCAGTAAGTGGTGATGGCCAGCGGGATCAGCGTGGCCAGGACGAAGGGCCAGACGGCCCGGCTGATGCGCTCCAGCGACACCTTGGCGATCCCCCCCGCCACGAACAGGTTGACGCCCACCGGCGGGGTGGCCAGCCCGATGCTCAGGTTCACGACCATGATCACCCCGAAGTGCAGGGGATCCACGCCCAGGCTCTTCACCATGGGCAGGAGCACCGGCGTCAGGATGATGATGGCGGCCAGGGTCTCCATCACGCAGCCCACGACCAGCAGCAGGACATTCACCAGGAGCAGGATCACCCAGGGCTGGCGAGCGACCGCGGTGATGACGCCCGCGACGAGCTGCGGAACCTGCTCGGCGGCCAGGATCCACGAGAAGAGCGCGGCGTTGGCCACGATGAGCATCACGCCGCCGGACATGATGCCCGTCTCCTTGAGGATCGGCCAGAGGTGGGCGGGCGTCAGCTCGCGGTAGACGAAGAAGCCGACGATGATGGCGTAGAGCACGCCCGCGGCGGCGGCCTCGGTGGGCGTGAAGACGCCGCCCAGGATGCCGCCCAGGATCAGGACGGGCATGAACAGGCCCGGGAGCGCGGTCAGGAAGGCCCGGCCGAACTCGGACGCCGAGAACCGCACGTCCCGGACGGGGAGGTTCTGGACGCGGGACTGGCGCCAGACCACCGCGCACATCGCGCCGGTGAACAGCACGCCGGGGATGAAGCCCGCCAGGAACAGGTCGGCGATGGAGACGTCGGACATCGCGCCGTAGATCACGAAGGAGATGCTGGGCGGGATGATGGGGCCCACGGTCGCGCCCGCGGCCGTGATGGCCGCCGCGTACTCCAGCCGGTAGCCCTGCTTGTGCATGGCCGGGATCATGATGGAGCCGATGGCCGAGGTGTCGGCCGAGCCGGCGCCCGTGATGCCGGAGAAGAAGTCCAGCGCCACCAGGGTCACGTAAGCCAGGCCGCCCCGCACGCGGCCCACCAGCAGGTTCGAGAAGGCCACGATGCGCTCGGTGATGCCGCTGGCGTTCATGATGTTGCCCGCCAGGATGAAGAGGGGCACGGACAGCACCAGGAAGGAGTTCAACCCCACGAAGATGCGCTGGGGGACGAGCACCAGCGGCAGGTCGGCCAGGTACACGTACACCAGGCCGGTGACGCCCAGGACGAAGATGATGGGGACGCCGAGGGCCAGGAGCCCCACGAAGAGCGCGGTGATCAGCATGCGCCGGCCCCGCCGGGACGGGCGGCCCCGCCCGCCGGGCCCGCGCCTCGCAGCCCGCGGAGGAACTGGACCAGGCTGAAGAAGCCCATCAGGCCGAACCCCGCCGGGATGGGGAGGTAGACGTAGAGCATGGGGATCTCGAGGGCCGGGCTGATGGTCCCGGTGCGGAAGCTCGTGTGGATGAGCACGATGGAGTAGGCGGCCCCCACCAGGGTGAAGCCGAGGATGATCAGGTGGCTGAGCTGCGCCATGGCGCGCTGCAGGGCGGCCGGACAGCGGTCGCGGATGAACTGGACGTCCATCAGCTCCTTCCGCCGGAGGGCCACGCTGCCGCCGAAGAAGACGGCGTAGATGAAGAGGTAGGTGGCCACCTCGTTGGACCAGATCAGCGGGGCGTTCAGGGCGTAGCGGGCGATCACCTCCACGATGACCACCGCCGTCATGACGGCCAGGGCGGCGGCCACCAGGGCCGTGGCCGCCGCCTCCAGGACGTCGGCGATGCGTTCCAGCCGCGCCATGCGGGCTACTCCAGCTTGAGGATCTTCTCCACCGTCTCCCGGTACTCCTTGGGATAGTCCTTCAGCATCTGGTCGTACAGGTGCTTGGTGGCGTTGACGTACGGGGTCATGTCCTTGATGGTGTTGACCTTCGTGCCCTTGGCCTCCATCTTCTTCAGGGCCTCGGTGTCCTGCTTCAGCCCCTCGCCGTCCATGCTCTTGACCCAGGCCTTGGCCGACGCGGTCACCTGCTGCTGCTGCTCGGGGGTGAGGCGCTGGAAGGTCTTGGCGCTCATGAGGAAGATCCCGCCGTTGCTCACCACGGGCAGGTAGGTGACGTATTTCTGGACCTCGTAGAACTTCATGGCCTCCAGCGTGGCGGGGCCGTTCTCGTTGCCGTCCACCACCCCGGTCTGCATGGCGGTGTACAGCTCGCCGAACGGCAGGGGGACCGGGCTCGCCCCCATGGCCTTGTAGGTGTCCTTGTGCAGCGGCACCTCCATGGTGCGGATCTTCAACCCCTTGAAGTCGTCGATCTTGGTGATGGGGCGCACGTTGTTCATGGGCACGCGGAACATGGCGCCGCCGATGCCCAGCACCTTCAGGCCCACCTTGTCCCCCTCGCGCACGGCCTCCTTCAGGATCCAGTCGCCGATGGGCCCGTGCATCACCTTCATCCAGTGGTCGGGGCCCTTGAAGATGAAGGGCAGGTTCAGGATGTTCACCGGCTTGATGAAGGTGCCGGTCACCCCCAGCGAGGTGGCCTGGAAGTCGATGGTCCCGAGCTGCAGCCCCTCGGTGATGTCCCGCTCACCGCCGAGCTGCCCCTGCGGGAAGACGTTCACCTTCATGCCGCCCTTGGTCCGCTCCTCCAGGTCCTTGGCGAAGGCCAGCCCGGCCAGGTGGTAGGGGTACGTCACGGCGTTGGCGTGGCCGTAGCGAAACGGCTTCGTCTCCCCCGCCGGCGCGATCCCCGCGGTCAGTGACACGATGAGCACGATGCTCGCGATCCCTGCCATGATGCGTCGCATGACTCCGACCTCCGGAGAGCGTTGGTCCCTCCCCTGCGGCTGCTGAGAAAGCCCTCTGCGGCGTTGCCGTTCCGGCTCGCGGCCCTGAGCGGGCAGCGTGAGCCCGACGCGAATCCGGCACTCGCCCGCACGAGGCTCCGGGCCCGCCGGGAGGGAGCGCGGGCCCGATCCTGCGCGCCGCAGGCAGCGCGGCCGCGGCCTACGTTCATAGCAAATGCCGCCGGGGGGAATCAAGGAGGAAACGCGGGCCGGGTTCGCTCGGGCGGTCGACCCGCGCAGGCGCGTTGACAAACGCGGGGCCTGCTGGTAGCGTCCGCGCCGTTCCCCCATCCGGTCGCCCCCACGCCAAGGAGTCCGCCATGAATTCCTACGAACGCGTCATCGCGGCGCTGGAGCACCGCCAGCCGGACTACGTGCCCTACATCGAGTCGGTGATCGACGAGCACCTCATGC
>JBHGAX010000220.1:0-6800 GCA_041946635.1 Methylomirabilales bacterium (SeqCode) | reverse complement strand
GAAGTTCCGGTGCTGGATGGGCGCCTTGTCCTTGCGGTGCAGCAGGCGAAAGCGCACCCGCTCCCCGGCCTCCACCGCGCTGTGCAGGGCCACGGGGATGACGATGAGCCCGAAGGAGATGTGACCGCTCCAGATGGAGGCCATGAGAGCCAGGGGAAAGGACCAGTGACCGAATTCCAAGCCGGATCAGGTCACTGGCACGTGGTCATGGAAACCTGGTCCTTGCCGCCTAGCTCGCGGCCGCCTGGGCCGCCTCCAGGTTGATGCCGCCCCGCTCCGCCAGCTGGGTGAGCTTGACGTCGGTCTCCTTCTCCTCGTTCAGGATGCTCTCCAGGATGTCGGCCGCCCGGGTGTTCCCCAGGCGCCTGGCGTAGGTCTTCAGCGTCCCGTAGCCGGCGATCTCGTAGTGCTCCACCCGCTGCGCGGCGGCGATGAGGGCCGCGTCCCTGGTGGCCGCGTCCCCCTTCATCTTCATGATCTCGGCCCCCTCTTCGATCAGGCCTTCCATGCCCTTGCACTTCTTGTTGTCCGGCCGCTCCCCGAACATCTCGAAGACCTGCTTCAGGCGCGCGATCTGCGACTGGGTCTCCTCCAGGTGGTGCCCGAAGGCCTGCTGCAGCTCCGGCGAGGACGCCGCCTTCTGCATCTTGGGCAGCGACTTCATCACCTGGGTCTCCGCGTTGTGCAGATCGTTCAGCTCCTTGATCAGCAGATCCTGGAGCGACGCCATCTTCTCAGCCATGCACGCCCTCCTTTCGCGCCCCGCCCGGGCCTGACGGCCCCGGGGCGGTCCCCGGGGGCCGTCCTGTGCTCCTGCCTGCCCGCCCCGGCTCAGGCGCCGGTGCGGGTGAACGTCGCGTTGCCGCCCGACTCCCGGCCGATCATCTCCCGGCCGGCCTCGTACGCGCCCGCCAGCTGCTCCTTCTTGCCCTGCAGGTAGTCGCGGCCACGCTCGGCCATGCCCTTCACGTTCTCCAGGGCGCTGCCCACGGCGCTGCGCGTCTGGTCGGCCGCGTCGGCGGCCATGCCGCGGAGGCGCTCGCGGGTCCGGCTGCCCTGCTCGGGGGCAAACAGGAGCGCGAGGCCCGCGCCCACCGCCGCCCCGAGGAGAAACAGCATGAGGCCGGTGCCGCCCTCGGAGTACTCCCCCATCTCGTCCTCTCTGTACATGGCTCCTCCTCGCTCCGTCGGTGCCCGCCCGCGCGTGCGCCGGGCCGACGAGCGGCCCGGCGCACGAGCCGCTAGGAGCTACGGCCCGGCTGGCCCTGGCCCTGCGGCTGCCGCTGCGGCCGCTGTCCCTGCGGCGACTGCTGGCCCGACCGGCCCCGCTCGCTCCAGCCGCGGCTGGCGGTGGCGGGCCACTGGTTCTTGTCGAAGCCCTCGGCGTTCTTCAGCCGCTCCTTGTCCGCCGCCAGGACCAGCTCCTTGCCGTCCGTGGCCAGGTTGAACGCGGACACCGGGATGGCGAAGAGCTTCTCCCCGATCCCCAGGAACCCGCCGGCCGCCATCACCGCGTAGAGCACGCGCCCGGAGTTCATCTCGATCACGATGTCCTGGACGTCGCCCAGCCTCTCGTTCTGTGGGTTCCGGACGTCCTTCTTCAGGAACTCGCTGGCCCGCACCAGCCTGTCCTTGCCGGCCTGGGTGCCCGCCTGACCGCCCGGGGCCGGCGCCGAGGCGTAGAACTTGTCCACCTCTTCGCGCCACCCCGTGTCGCCCATTTTGGGCCACTTGTCCTTGGCGAAGCTGGGGGCCTGGCGGATCTTGTCGCGGTCCGCGGCCATCACCAGCTTGTTCCCGGACACGGAGAAGACGCTGAGCGGCACGAACAGGTACCGGTCGCGGTACTCGTCGGTCCGCGCGGCCGGCCCCTGGCCGGCGGGCGGCGCCCCGGGCGCCCCGGGCGCCCCGGGCCCCGGCGCGCCCGGCGCGCGCTCGGTGCGCGCGGCCCGGTCCGCGAACAGCGCGTCGTCCGGGTCGAAGACCGCGTAGGCCACGCGCTGGGCGTCGCGGTCGATGAGCAGGTCCTTGATCTCGCCGAAGTTGTCGCCGTTCCGGCCCTCGACGTTCTTGCCGATCAGGTCGCTGGCCTTCACCGTGCCCGGCTTGAGGCCCTTGCTGAAGGGCTTGTCGCCCTCGTCGCGCTTCGCCCCCCGATCGGCGTCGCGCGACTGGCTGCGCTCCATCTGCTGGCTGCGCTCACCCTGCTGCTGCGCGACCGCCTCCAGCGCCGCGGACGCGACGAAGAGCGACGCCACGGCGCAGGCAGTTGCGAGCTTTCGCATAGTCATTCACCCTCCTTCCACTCGGTGTCTCCCCTCGAGTGTCTGTGCCCGCGAACTGTACGGGCGCTCGGAGCTGCACGCGCCGGCAACCCGCCGGCGCGCGCGGAGCCGCTCCCGTGTGCCTCGGGAAGGAGCAAGTCCAGTGCCGCCCTCCGCGGCCCGCGCTGTCCCGCTCCCGCCCGGCCTGGCGCGCACTTGCGCGCCTGGAGGCAAGATCCGCGAGCGCCTCCGGGGATGGGCGGGTAAGACTTACAGCCGGCGGCGGGAAGTTTTCGCCGACGGGAGGGCTCAGGCCGCCCGCTCGAAGCCGGGGAGGATGGCCTGGAAGAAGGCGTTCTGGACCAGGCGCACCACCACCTGGAGGGCGGACGCGTTGGGGTTCTCCACCCGCCCCGACAGGTCCGCCACGGTGGCCACCTCGTCCCGCACGCGGTTCTCCAGGATCTCGGAGATCCCGCCCACCACCCGCTCGTACGCCCGCTTCAGCAGCGGCTTGTGGCGGTCCTGCCCCCTGTCGTAGACGTCCATGTCCTGGAAGAGCGGCTTCACGTAGCCCCGGATCCGCCCGTCCTGCACCCGGACCTCCGAGAAGAGCGAGAACCGCCCGGCCCGCACGTCGAATTTCCCGTGGGCCCGCAGGAGGTTGTTCATGGCCGGCAGCTCGGTGCCCTCGATCTTCAGGTCCACGGCCAGGTCCAGCGTCTTGGCCTCGGGGCGGAACCGGGCGCTCACCGTGGTGTCCCCGGTGCCCATGAACTCGCCGCGGAGCGTGAGCCGGGCCGGGCCCTCGGCCCCCTGGCTGCTCAGGTTGGTGAGCCGGATCTCGGTGTCGTCCACGAAGACCAGGTAGGGGGGCCGCGTCCGTTCGTTCAGGAAGCCAAGCTTGCTGTCCCGGACCAGCAGCTCGTCGATGCGGTAGCGAATCCCCGGCTCGTTCGCGGCCTGCTTGGCCTCCGTGGTCACCTTCTGGCGGAGCTGCTTCTCCCGGCCGGCCGTCGTGGCGCCCTGCACGTACTGCAGGTTGGCCCGCTCCAGCACGACCCGGGACAGGCGCACCGACTGGAGTGCGGGCGCGTACTCCACCTCCCCCTCGGCGGAGAGCACGCCCGAGTCCGCCGTCAGGTGCACCTTCTCCAGCAGGGGACGGAAGTAATCCAGGCGCAGCCGGTCCAGGGCGATGGCGCCCTTGACGCCCGGGTGGGGCACGGCCAGGAAGTTCGCCGCCCCGTCCACCGTGAGGCGCCCCTGCCCGAAGACGACCGCGTCCAGGTGCAGCTCGGAGGGGTAGACGCGGTCCGGGGACCAGACGTTCCGGATGTTGTCCGCGCGGAAGTTCACCCGGGACAGCTCCAGCGGCTTGAAGGGGCCCCGGTCCACGTACACCACCTCGCCGTTCCGGATGCGCAGCAGGTTGACCTTGAGCGGGTAGATCTCCAGCAGGGCCTCCTGCCAGCCGCGCTCGTGGACGCCCACGCGGTCACGCGCCTCCTCGCGGGCCTGGGGCAGGGTGATGTGGAGCTGCGGGCCATCGAACAGGATGTCGGCCACCAGGCGCCGGTGCAGCAGGGCGCGCCAGTGGACCGTGGCGGTGAACAGCGGGATCCGGGCCATGGGCGGGTCGGGCCGGCTGGCCTGGACGATCACCGTGTCGAGCAGGTCCAGGGAGAAGCTGAGCGGATGGATGCGCAGCTTCCCGATCTGCAGGGTGTAGCCGTCCAGCCGGCTGTTGGCGTTGCGCTCCATCATGCGACGGAGCGGCTCGCTGAGGAGCGTGGGCAGCAGGACGATCACCAGGACGACCAGGAGGATCGCCGCTGCGACGAGGGTGAGAATGCGGCGGCGCATGCGTCCCTCCGAGGACCTCCCACCACGAAGATCACGAAGCGCACGAAGGGTTCCAGGCAGGACCCACCCCGGTCGCTGGCGCCCTCGGGCGCTGTTCACCCTCACCCCTTCGTGTCCTTCGTGCCCTTCGTGGTGCAATGCCTTTCGTTCACGATTGCCAGGTTACAGGTGCTCCAGGGCGCGCAGCGCGGGCCGCAGGGACTGCCGGTGCCGGAAGAAGCCCGCCCAGGGGTCGCGCTGCCGCAGCCGCCCGGGGACGGTGCGGATGGTGAAGCCGGCCGGGTCCAGCGCGGGCCGGACCTCGTCCCAGTCGAGGGGCGTGGACACCGTGGCCCCCGGCCGGCGCCGCACCGAGTAGGGGGCCACCACCGTCTGCGCGAACGCGTTGCGGAACGCGTCCACGTACACCCGGCCGCCCCGCCGCGCCACCCGTGCCTCCGTGGTGAGCTCCTCCGGGTACGCGGCGGCCAGGTGCCCGGCCAGCCGCACGGCGAAGGCCAGCACCTCGTCGGCGTCGGGCTCCACGCGGAGGGGCACCAGCACGTGCAGCCCCTTGCCGCCCGAGGTCTTGGGGAAGGCGCGGAGGGCCAGGGCGTCCAGCGCGGCCTTCAGGCGTAGCGCGGCCCGCACGGCGTCCGCGAACCGCTCGCCCGCCGGGTCCAGGTCGAAGCACAGCCAGTCGGGCTGGCGCGGCGACGCTGCCCGGCTGCCCCAGACGTGCAGCGGCAGGTTCCCGTAGTTCGCCAGGAACAGCACGGTGGCCTTCCGCCCGCCCACCACGTAGGTGATGGGGTGGGCCTCGTGCGCGATGCGCCGGGTCGGGGTCCCGGGCGGCAGCACCCGGGGCCGCTCCTTCTGGTAGAAGCAGGTCCCCCGCATGCCGTCCGGGCAGCGCTCCATGGACAGGAGCCGGCCGCGCAGGAAGGGGCCCAGCCAGGGGTAGACGGCGTCGTAGAAGCGGACCAGGTCCAGCTTGGTGTAGCCCTCCTCCGGCCAGAACAGCTTGTCGGGGTTCGTCACCATCACGCCGTCCACCCGCACCGGCGCCCCGTGCTTCATGCCGCATCCGCCGGCAGCCGGCACTCCTCCGGCCGCTTGTCCTCGCGCAGGCCGAGGAAGGCCGGCTGCCGGAGCCGGCCGTCGGCCGTCCACTCGTGGAAGGCCACCTGGGCCACCAGGCGCGGGGCGAGCCAGGTCACGCCGCGCTCGCGCGGCGGGTTCCGGAAGGCCGGCTGCGGCCGGATGAGCGGCTGGAAGGCCCGCCACAGCGCCGCCAGCGTGCGGCCCGTGAAGCCGGTCCCGACCTTCCCCACGTAGCGGAGGCTGCGGTCCTGGTAGGCCCCCAGGAGCAGCGCGCCGAAGTGGGCGCGGGCGCCGGCCGGCGCGGTGTAGCCGCCGATGACGAACTCCTCCTGCCGCTGGATCTTGACCTTGAGCCAGCAGCGCGAGCGGCCCTCCACGTAGGGCGACTGGCTGTCCTTGGCCACCAGCCCCTCGAAGCCCTTCCGCGCGGCCAGGCGGTAGGCCGCCAGGCCGTCCGGCCCCAGCCGGCGCGAGAGCAGCAGGCCCGGCACCTCGGCCGCCAGCCCCTCCAGCGCCTCGCGCCGCGCGTGGAGCGGTGCCCGGCGCAGGTCCCGGCCGGCCAGGTACAGGCAGTCGAAGACCGCGTAGACCAGGGGGCCGCCGCCCTGCTGGAGGAGCTGAAAGCGGGAGACCAGCCGCGGGTCGAAGGCCACCACCTCGCCGTCCAGGCAGCAGGTGATGGCCGGCGCCGCCGCCAGGGCCGCCGCCACGCCGGGAAAGTCCGCGGTGCGGTCGCGCGCGTTGCGCGAGATCAGCGTCACCTCCCGGCCCTCCTTGTACGCCAGGATGCGGTAGCCGTCGTACTTCTCCTCGTAGCACCAGCCGTCCCGGTGGAACGGCCCCTCCACCAGGGTGGCGAGCATGGGCTGCACGCGAAAGGGGATGCGCGGCGTCATGGGTCGCGGTCCGAAGTCCAGACGCGCGGCCGGCGCGCCGGGCGCACGCGGCGGACGCGGCGCGCCAGGAGCATCGCGATCTCCTCCGGCGGGTCGCCGGTCGCGGCCCGCTCCACGTCGCCCCCCTCGTCGAAGGCGATCTCCGCCAGGAGCCGCCGCGACACGACCGAGCGGGGCCGGGTGCGCGTGATGTCCTCGCCCGTGGCCGCCTCGTCCTTCCGCTTCATCAGCAGCCACTGCGGGCGCCCGTCCGCGCCGGGACGGGTGCGCACCAGGCGCCAGCCGCCCTTGAGCTTCTTGCCCCGCAGCCGGAAGGTCAGGGACCCCTGCCGCAGCTGCCGCGCCGGGTCCGGGCCGTCGGGCACGTAGGTGCCGCGGTCCCAGAGCATGACCGTGCCGCCGCCGTAATCGCCCTCCGGGATCACGCCCTCGAAGCCGCCGTACTCCAACGGATGGTCCTCCACCTGCACGGCCAGGCGCTTCACGGCGGGGTCCAGGGAGGGCCCCTTGGGCACGGCCCAGGAGCGGAGCACGCCGTCCTGCTCCAGCCGGAAGTCGTAGTGCAGGCGCGAGGCCCGGTGCTTGTGCACGACGAAGGTGAGGGCCGGCCGGCGCCGCGGGCGCGGCCTCGCGCCCGCCGGCTCCGGCGTCCGCGCGAAGTCCCGCCGGCGGCGGTAGGCGCTGAGCGGAT
>JBHGAX010000022.1:0-21122 GCA_041946635.1 Methylomirabilales bacterium (SeqCode) | reverse complement strand
CTGAAGATCGTCCTGCCGCACGCGGCCGCCGTGATCTTCACCAGCCTGCGGCTGGGCCTGGCCATGGGGTTCATCGGCATCGTGCTGGCGGAGCTGCTCATCACACCCACCGGCATCGGCGACCTCATCACGTATCACAGCTCGGTCGCCGACTACCCCAAGATGTGCGCCGCCATCGCCTCGGTCATCGCGCTGGCGGCGATCTCGCTGCACGGCCTGGAGCGGCTGGAGCAGCGGCTCTTCCCGGCCGAGCGGTGGGGCGCATGAGCGCCGCATCCGGCCCCATCGTGGAAGTCGTCGGCCTCGGGAAGCGCTACGAGGGCGGCGTGGAGGCGCTCCGCGACGTGAACCTGGCGGTGCCCGCCGGGCAGCTCACCACCCTGCTCGGGCCGAGCGGCTGCGGCAAGACGACCCTGCTCAAGGTGATCGGCGGCCTCATCCCGCCGAGCGCGGGCCAGGTGCGCGTGCAGGGCCGCGTGGTGGAGGGGCCCGGGCCGGAGCGGGCCTTCGTGTTCCAGGACTTCGCGCTCATGCCCTGGGCCACGGTCCTGCGGAACGTGGCCTTCGGGCTGGAGCTGCGCGGGGTGCCGCGGGCGGAGCGCGAGGCGGCGGCCCGCGCCCGGATCGCCGAGGTGGGCCTGGCCGGCTTCGAGGCGGCCTACCCGCACGAGCTGTCCGGGGGCATGCGCCAGCGCGTGGGGCTGGCCCGCGCGCTGGCGGTGGACGCCGAGATCATCCTCATGGACGAGCCGTTCTCCTCGGTGGACGAGCAGACGCGGCGGAAGTTCCAGGAGGACCTGCTCGACCTGCTGCGGGACCGGCGGAAGACCGTGCTCTTCGTCACGCACAGCATCGAGGAGGCCGCCTACCTCTCCGACCAGATCGTGCTCCTCTCGCCGCGGCCCGGCACGGTCTCGCGCACCATCCGCCCGGCCATCGAGCGCGGCGCCCGGAGCCCCGACGAGATCCGCCGCGACAAGGGCTACCTGGATGTGGTGGACGACATCTGGCAGGTGCTGAAGAGGTACGTCTAGAACGGGCCGCACCGCCAAGGCGCCAAGAGCGCCAAGGGGCGCCACCCTCATGGATCGGGTTCCTTTGTGATTCTTGTGCCTCTTGTGGCTGAGAGTCCCTCGTGATCCTCTTCGGTCGCCGCGTGCCGCTGGCTGCGTCGCTCCTGCTCTGGTGCCTGGTCTGGGAGCTGCTGGGGCGGGCGCGCCTGTCGCCCTACCTCCCGCCGCTCTCCACGGTCCTCCTGGCGGCGGCCGCGCTGGTGCCCAGCGAGAAGTTCCGCGCGGCGGCGGCCATCTCCCTCCGCTCGTTCGCGGCGGGCATGGGCCTGGCGCTCCTCGTCGGGCTGCCCCTGGGCTTTCTCATGGCGCGCCTGCGGACGCTGCGCCTCCTCCTGGGGCCCTGGGTGCAGGTCTTCGTCAGCGCGCCCATCTCCGCCCTGGTCCCGCTGCTCATGGGCATGGTGGGCATCGGGGAGCGCACCGTGGTGGTCACGGTGTTCCTCTTCGCCGTCTTCGTGCTGGTCCTGGACACCGAGGTGGGTGTGCGCCGGGCGGACCGCTCCCTGGTGGAGATGGCCAAGGCCTTCGGCGCGCGGCCCCTGCAGCTCTACACGAAGATCCTGGTCTGGAGCGCGCTGCCCGAGATCCTGAGCGGCGTGCGCCTAGCGGCCATCCGCGGCGTGAAGGGCGTGGTCATCGGCCAGCTCCTGGTGGCCATCATCGGCGTGGGCGAGCTGTTCGAGCTCTACTCCAAGCACTTCCTCATGGAGGAGTTCTGGGCCCTGGTGGTGCTGGTCTTCCTCTTCGCCTTCCTGGTCTCCGAGGCGGTCGCGCTGCTCGAGCGGCGCGTGGAGTACTACGCCCGACTCCGCTGAAAGGCGAATCCCCCTCGCCCCCCTTTCTCAAGGTTCCGGCTCGGAGCGGCTCAACAGCTCGTCACGCGTCGCTGCGGTTTCGTCGCGAAGCTCCCCCTCGGCACTCGGCACCAGGCACTCGGCACTCGCCGCGACTCATCCCGCCGCCCGGACCATTCCGGGCGGCGGCTTGACAGGACTGGGCCTTCCGGCGATCCTCACCGGTCGCCGGCAATTCCGCAGGCCCACCTCTACCCGGAAGGGACTCCGCATGCTCAGCACCTCGAGGGCCACGCGCGGCATGGTGGTGGCGCCGCACCACCTGGCCGCCCAGGCCGGCCTGGCCGTCCTCCGCGAGGGGGGCAACGCGGCCGAGGCCATGATCGCCGCCGCCGCCGCG
Source organism: Methylomirabilales bacterium (SeqCode) (assembly GCA_041946635.1). Lineage (GTDB taxonomy): Bacteria > Methylomirabilota > Methylomirabilia > Methylomirabilales > 2-02-FULL-66-22 > 2-02-FULL-66-22. The sequence goes on along the minus strand of JBHGAX010000022.1, from coordinate 18,855 downwards.
GTCGCCGTCGTCTACCCGCACATGAACAGCATCGGCGGCGACAACTTCTGGCTCCTGGCGGAGCCGGGCCGCGACCCGCTGGCCATCATGGCCTGCGGCGGCGCCGGGGCCAGGGCCACGCCCGAGATGTACCGCGGCCTGGGCCACGAGGCCATCCCGCCGCGCGGGCCGCTGGCCGCGAACACGGTGGCCGGGGCGATCTCCGGCTGGGAGGCCGCGCTCCAGGTGGCGCGGCGCTGGGGCGGCACGCTCCCGCTCACGCGCCTGCTGGCCGACGCCGTCCACTACGCGCGGCAGGGCGCCCCGGTGACGGTGAGCCAGCACAGGAACACCCTGGCCAAGCTGCCCGAGCTGAAGGAGGTGCCGGGCTACGCGGGCCACTTCCTGGCGGACGGCCAGCCGCCGGCGGTGGGCGCGCTCTTCGCGCAGCCGCGGCTCGCCGACACGCTGGAGCGCCTGGCCCGGGCCGGGCTGGACGACTTCTACCGCGGCGAGATCGGCGCGGCCAACGCGGCCGCGCTCGCGCGCCTGGGCAGCCCGGTCACGGCCGCGGACCTGCAGGCGCATCGCGCGATCGAGGCGACGCCGCTCTCCGTGCGGCTGCGCTGCGGCGCCGTGTTCAACGTGCCGCCGCCCACGCAGGGCCTGGCCTCGCTCATCATCCTGGGCGTGTTCGACCGCCTGGGCTGCAGCGAGGCCGAGGGCTTCCCCTTCCTGCACGGGCTGGTGGAATCCACCAAGCAGGCCTTCCTCGTGCGCGACCGCGTGGTCACCGATCCGGCCTACGCCCGGGAGGATCCCGCGGCCTTCCTGACCGGGGCGGCGCTCGCCGGGATGGCCGGGCGCATCCGGCCGGAGGCCGCGCTCCCCTGGCCGCAGCCCGCGCAGGCCGGGGACACCGTGTGGCTCGGCGTGGTGGATGGGGCCGGCCGTGCCGCCAGCCTGATCCAGAGCATCTACTGGGAGTTCGGCTCGGGCGTGGTCCTGGACACGGGCGTCCTGTGGCAGAACCGGGGCGTGAGCTTCTCCCTGTCCGAGGCCGCCCTCAACGTGCTGCGGCCCGGCCGGCGCCCCTTCCACACGCTGAACCCGGCCATGGCGCGCCTGGACGACGGCAGGGTCATGGTGTACGGCACGATGGGCGGGGAGGGGCAGCCCCAGACACAGGCCGCGGTCTTCGCCCGGCACGTCCTCTTCGGGCAGGAGCTGCAGCAGGCCGTCACCGCGCCGCGCTGGCTGCTCGGCCGCACCTGGGGCGCCTCCAGCACGAACCTGAAGCTGGAGGGCCGCTTCGACCCGCAGGTCGTCGAGGCGCTCCGCCACGCAGGCCACGACGTGGAGGTGGTCGCGCCCTTCACCGACCTCATGGGCCACGCCGGCGCCATCGTGCGGCACCCCTCCGGCCTGCTGGAGGGCGCCGCCGATCCACGGGGCGACGGCCTCGCCGGGGCCTTCTGATTTTCCGGGAAGTGTGATAGTAGTTTTCTGACGGAGAGCTCCACCCGGCTGCCCGGTCCGCTCCGCCGCCCGCAGGGCGGGGCCGGCGGGGCGCCGGCCCGTCCTGCTCGGGCGGCACGCCTCGACCAACCACCCGGCCTTCCGCGCCTCCCGGCGGCGTCGTCTCGACCGCTTCGCACCCGGATTCGACGTGCTCCGCGGGCTCCGGCCCGCCAAGGAGGCTCCCATGCGACGCACGACGTTGCTCGTCCTCGCCCTGATCCTGGCGCTGGCCGCCCCGCTGCCGGCCGCCGCCCAGTCCAAGGCGCCCGTGAAGATCGGCCTGGCCGCCGCCGTGTCGGGGGGCTCGGCCGCGTCCGGCGAGGCCATCAAGCGCGGCCTGCAGATCGCCATGGACGAGGTGAACGCCAAGGGCGGAGTCCTGGGCGGCCGCAAGCTGGAGCTGGCCATCCGCGACGACGAGGGCAATCCCGCCAAGGGCGTCACCATCGCGCGCGAGCTGGTGGAGCGCGAGAAGGCCGTGACCGTCTTCGGCGGCCTGCACACCACGGTGGCCCTGGCGCAGGTCCCCGTCTGGCACGAGCTCCGCACCCCCTACATGGGCGCCTGGGCGGCCGGCACCGAGATCGCGCGGAACGGCCGCACCCCGAACTTCGTCTTCCGCGTCTCCGCCAACGACGACTACGCGGACAAGTTCCTGGTGCGCTACGCGGCCGACGTGCTGAAGAAGAGCAAGCCCGGCCTGCTCCTCGAGAACACCGCCTGGGGGCAGTCGAACGAGGTGGGGCTCACCAAGTGGCTGGGCCAGCGCAAGATCCAGCCCGTCGGCATCGAGAAGTTCAACTGGAACGACCCGGACATGAGCCCGCAGCTCCTCCGGCTGAAGAACGCCGGGGCGGACCACATCATCATGGTGGCCAACGCGCCGGAGGGGGCCCAGGTGGTGAAGTCGCGGGCCAAGATCGGCTGGGAGATCCCCATGGTGGCGCACTGGGGCATCTCGGGCGGCCGCTTCGCCGAGCTGACGGGGGAGCTGTCCGACGGCGTGGCCTTCCTGCAGACCTACTCCTTCTTCGGCAAGCAGAGCGAGCGCGGCACGGCGGTGCTCACGGCGCTCAAGGACAAGTACGGCGTGAAGGGCCCCGAGGACGTGATCGCGCCCGTGGGAACCGCGAACGCCTACGACGGGCTGCACCTCGTGGCGCTGGCCATCGAGCAGGCGGGCGCGGCGGAGGGGCCGAAGATCCGGGACGCGCTGGAGAACCTGAAGGCCGAGTACCGCGGGCTCATCAAGACGTACCGGCGGCCGTTCACGCCCGCGCAGCACGACGCCCTGACGGACGAGGACTACATCATGGTGGTCTGGAAGGGCGGCAAGATCGTGCCCGTGGCGAACCAGTAGGGTGATCGTCCAGCTCGTCGTCAGCGGGATTGCCCTGGGAAGCATGTACGGGCTGGTGGCCCTGGGCTACCACATCACCTGGGTCACCAGCCGCACCATGAACTTCGCGCAGGGCCACGCCGTCATGGCGGGGGCGGTGGTGGCCTTCGGCCTCCGCGTGGGCCTGGGCTGGCCCATGCTCCCCACCGTGCTGGGCACGCTGCTCGCCCTGGCGGCCTTCGGCATCCTGGTCGAGCGGCTGGCCGTCCGGCCGTTCTTCCGCGCCGCCTCGCCCGCCTGGCTCCTCTCCACCATCGCGTTCGGGATCATCGCCGAGAACGTGGCCATGCTCTTCTTCGGCAAGGACGCGCGCGCCTTCCCCTCGGCCCTCACGGCGCGGCCCATCCTGGTCGGCGGCGCGGGCTTCTACCCGCAGGAGCTGCTCATCCCCGCCGTGGGCCTCCTGCTCGTGGGCGCGGTGCAGCTCTTCTACCACCGGACGCCCTACGGCAAGCAGCTCAAGGCCGTGGCCTGGAACGCCGAGGCGGCGGGCCTCATGGGCATCCACATCCCGCGGGCCGTCATGTCGGCCTACGCGCTCTCCGCGCTCCTGGCCGGCGTGGCGGGGATCCTGCTGGCGCCGGTCCTCAACGTCGCGGCCACCATGGGGACCATCATCGGGCTGAAGGCCTTCGCCGTGGCCATCATCGGCGGCCTGGGCTCGGCGCCGGGCATCCTGCTGGCGGGCCTCGGCTACGGCCTGGTCGAGGCCATGGTGGCCGGCTACCTCTCCACCGGGGCCCGCGAGATCGTCGGCTTCGCGCTGGTGATCCTGGTCCTGATCGTCCGCCCCTGGGGCCTCCTGGGCGCGCGGCCCACGAGGCGCATCTGATGGTCCGGCTGGGCTGGGGCCTGCTCCTCGTGGTCGCGGCGGCGCTGCCGCTCCTCACGGCCAACACCTACTACCTGCACGTCGCGGCCAGCGCGGCGCTCCTCACCGTGGTCACGGCCGGGCTGAACGTGCTGGTGGGCCTCACGGGCCAGATATCGCTGGGCCACGCGGGCTTCTACGCCATCGGGGCCTACGTGCCCGCGCTCCTCACCACCAGGGCCGGCTGGAGCGCCTGGCCGGCCGCTGCCGCCGGCATCCTCCTGGCCGCGCTCGTGGGCGCCGGCGTGGCGGGGGCCGCGCTCCGGGTGACCGGCCCGTACCTGGCCATGGTCACCATCGCCTTCGGCCTGATCGTGGAAGGCGTCCTGGTGGAGTGGGTCTCGGTGACGGGCGGCCCGGGCGGGGTCTTCAACATCCCCAAGCCCGGCCTGGCGCAGCACTACTGGATCATCCTGGCGGCCGCCGGGCTGGCCCTCTGGCTCACCGCGAACCTGCGGCGCTCGGCCTGGGGCCGCGCCTTCCTGGCCGTGCGGGGGAGCGACGTGGCCGCGGAGTCGCTCGGCCTCTCGGCCTACGCCCTGCGCATCGCGGCGTTCACCCTCTCGGCGGCGTTCGCCGGCCTGGGCGGCGGCCTCTTCACCTTCCTGAACGGCTACGTCTCCCCCGACAGCTTCACGCTCCAGACCTCCATCCTCTTCCTGCTGGCGCTGCTCTTCGGCGGCGAGGGCCGCGTGGCCGGCCCCGCGGTGGGGAGCCTGGTGCTCACCCTCCTGCCCGAGCTGCTCACGGGCCTGGCCGACTACCGCCTGATCCTCTACGGCGCGCTCCTGCTCGTCTCCATCTACTGGCTCCCCGGCGGGGTGGTGGGGGCCCTGCGCCGCGGCGCGCCGCCTCCCGCCGCCGGTGCGGCCAAGGCGGGCGCGGCGGCCGTCCCGGCCGCGCGGCCGCCGGGCAGCGGCGCGGCCGGCGAGCCGCTCCTCGCCGTCCAGGACCTGACCATCGCCTTCGGGGGCGTGGCCGCCTTGCAGGACGTGAGGCTGGCCGTGCCCGCCGCCGGCATCACGGCCGTGATCGGGCCCAACGGGGCCGGGAAGACCACGTTCCTGAACGTCCTGTCCGGCTACTACCGGCCCGACCGGGGCCGCGTGCGGCTGGACGGGCGGGACATCACCGGCCGGCCTCCGCACGCCATCGCGCGGCTCGGCGTGGCGCGGACGTTCCAGACGGCCCAGCTCTTCGGCGGCCTCACCGCCTGGGAGAACGTGGCCATCGGCCTCCGCGGACCGCGGCTGGGCGGCCTGCCGCCCGCGCTGCTCGCCACGCCGGGCGCCCGGCGGCGCGAGGAGGCGCTGGCGCAGGAGTCGCGGAGCCGGCTGGCGGCCGCGGGGCTCGGCGAGTGGGCCGACCGGCCGGCCGAGGCACTGCCCGCGGGGCTCCGGCGGCGGCTGGAGATCGTCCGCGCGCTGGCCACGCGCCCGCGCCTCCTGCTCCTGGACGAGCCGGCGGCCGGCCTCGCGCCGGCGGAGATCGACGCGCTGGACCGGGAGCTGGACGCGCTGCGGAAAGGCGGCGGCCCGGCGATCCTCCTGGTGGAGCACCACATGGACCTCGTGATGTCGGTGTCCGACCGCGTGGCCGTCCTGGACTACGGCCGGGTCATCGCGAGCGGCGCGCCCGCCGAGGTGCGGCAGGACCGGGCCGTCATCGAGGCCTACCTGGGGGCGGCATGAGCGGCCTGGAGGTGAGCGGCCTGACGGCGGGCTACGGCGCCGTGCCGGTGCTCCACGATCTGACGCTCCGCGTGCGGGCCGGCGAGATCGCGGTGATCGTGGGGGCGAACGGGGCGGGCAAGACCACGCTCCTCAAGACGCTGGCCGGGCTGGTGCGCCCCTGGCGGGGCCGGATCGCCCTGGACGGCGAGGACCTGGCCGGCCGGCCCGCGTACCGGGTGGCGCGGCGCGGCATGGTCCTGGTGCCCGAGGGGCGGGGCATCTTCGGCGACCAGAGCGTGCGGGACAACCTGCTGCTGGGCGCCCTGGCCCGCCGCGACGCCCGCGACGCCGCGGCCACCGCGGCCGACCTGCAGGCAGCGCTGGCGCTCTTTCCGGCGCTGGCCGACCGGCTGGAGGCCCCCGCCGGCGGCCTCTCGGGCGGCCAGCAGCAGATGCTGGCGCTGGCCCGCGGCCTCATGGCGCGGCCCCGTGTCCTCCTGCTGGACGAGCCCTCGCTGGGGCTGTCCCCCATCCTGGTGCGGCAGATCTTCGACGCCATCGCGGGCCTCCGGCAGCGCGGGCTCACGCTGCTCCTGGTGGAGCAGATGGCGGTCCAGGCGCTGGCCCTCGCGGATCGGGCCTACGTGCTGGAGCGCGGGCGGATCACGCTGGCCGGGCCGGCCGTCGAGATCCGGGAGAACCCGGCCGTGGTGCAGGCCTACCTGGGGCGCGCGGGCCGGCGTCCGGCGTCCGCATGACGGGCGCCGTCCGGCTGCGCGCCGCCGCGCTGGACCCCGAGACCCGGGGCCGCGTGCTGGCCGCGCCGGCGGCGGCCGGGCGGGTGCACTCGACCTTCGCGCGCGCCGTGAACCTGCTCTGGCACGACGGCCGCCTGGTGACGCTCCACGGGCCGGGGAGGCTGCGGGCCCCCTTCGCGCTCGCCCTGGAGGCCTGGCCGGCGGAGAGCGGGGTGTCCCCGCACCAGCCGGTGGAGCGCGCGGGGTCGCGGATGTCGCTCGGCGGGATGGTGGTCGACGTCGCGGCGGCCGAGACGCGCGACCTGCGGCTCCAGCCGGCAGGGAGCGGCCCGCAGGCGCTCGCCTGGGCGCTCGCCGGGGTCTCGCCGCCGCCCACGGCGCCCGGCCTGGCCTCGCCGGCCGCCGAGGAGGAGCTGCGGCGCCTGCGCGATGGGATCCGGACGCGGGACGCGGCGCGGCTGCTGGACGGGGCACGCGGCCTGGTGGGGCTGGGCGAGGGGCTCACGCCGGCCGGCGACGACTGCCTGGTCGGCGTCCTGGCCGTGCTGCACGCCTTCGCCCCGGCGCTGGCCCAGGCGCCGGCGATCCGCGCCGGCATCGCGGAGGCGGCCGCCGGCACGACGCTCGTGGCCCGCGAGTTCCTGCGCTCCGCGCTGGACGGCCGGTTCGCGGAGGTGCTGGTCCGGCTGTGCTCCGGGGCGGCGGGGGATGCGGCGGCCACGGCCCAGGAGCTGTTCGAGGTGGGCGGGACGTCGGGCGCGGATACGCTTCGCGGCGTGCAGCTCGCCCTGGAGGCGCTCGGCGAGGCGGCCCCACCGGCGCCGCAGCGACGCCACCGCTTCCGGACGTGATGCGGGCGTCGCGGTGTGCCCCGGCCGGACGCCGGGGGTTCCCCGCTTCGCATCTGGATCCCCGCCCCCGTGAAGGGGGCGGCCCCCATCAACTCTTGGCGCTCTTGGCGTCTTGGCGATGCGTGTCTTTTCTCGAGGAGGAGCGATGAGCATCAAGACCGCGAACGCGACCGTGCTGGAACGGCTGGTGGAGGGCCAGCCCATGCTGGTGGATTGCAGGCCGGCGGCCGAGGCCATCGGCCTCGCCGGGCGGAGCGTGCTCCACGCGGGGCCGCCGCTCGCCTGGGGCCGGGCCTGCGCCACCATGCAGGCGGCCATCCTCTGCGCCATCCGCTACGAGGGCTGGGCGCCGGATGACGACCGGGCCCGCGCGCTGGTCGTGCAGGGCGAGGTCTCCATCGGGCCCTGCCACGCGCGCGGGGCGGTGGGCCCCATGACCGGCCTGATCACGCCCTGCATGCCCGTGTTCGTGGTGGAGAACCGCGTGCACAGGAACCGGGCGCACGTCACCATCAACGAGGGGCTGGGCAAGGTGCTCCGCTTCGGGGCCAACGACGCGAGCGTGATCGAGCGCCTCCGCTGGCTGCAGCAGGAGGCCGGGCCCATCCTGGGCGCCGCCATCCGCGAGACGGGCGGCATCGACCTGCGGGCCATCATGGCCCAGGCCCTGCGCATGGGCGACGAGATGCACCAGCGCAACGTGGCCGCCTCGGCGCTCCTCGCGAAGAAGCTCATGGGCCCGCTGGCCCGCGTGAAGGCGAGCCCGGACGCGATCGCCCGCGTGGCGGAGTTCGTCGCGGCGAACGACCAGTTCTTCCTGAACGTGGTCATGGCGGCGGGGAAGGCCATGACCGACCCGTGCCTGGGCCAGCCGGACTCCACGCTGGTGGTGGCCATGGCGCGGAACGGCACGGACTTCGGCATCCGGGTGGCCGGCCTGGGCGAGCGCTGGTTCACCGCGCCCGTGGAGATGCCCAGGGGGCTCTACTTCCCGGGCTACGGACCGCAGGACGCCAACCCGGACATCGGCGACTCGGCCGTCGTGGAGACCATCGGGCTGGGCGGCTTCGCCATGGCCGGCTCGCCCTCGGTGGTGCGCTTCGTGGGCGCCGGCGGCGCCAAGGACGCCATCCGGGCCACCGAGGAGATGGCCGAGATCTGCCTGGGCGAGCACCCGCACTTCCGCATCCCGGCGCTGGACGAGCGCGGGACGCCGGTGGGCATCGACATCCGCAAGGTGGTGGAGACCGGGATCACGCCCCTCATCAACACCGGGATCGCGGGCAAGATCCCCGGGACGGGCCAGATCGGCGCCGGCGTCGCGCGCGCCCCGCTCGCCTGCTTCGAACAGGCCCTGGAAGCCTTCGCCGCCCGGGGAACAGCCTGAACCGCAGAGGCGCTGGGGGCGCAGAGCCGGAGGGTCTGTCCTCGGGGAAACCCCAAGCGATTCTGTGTGGCCTCGGCGCCTCTTGGTGCGGCCCTCTCATGCATTCCGACGCGTTCGATCTCGTGCTCACGGGCTGCCGGCTGCCGGACGGGAGTCTGGCAGACGTGGGGTGCCGCGGGGGCCGCGTCGCGGCCATCGGGGCGCTGGCGGAGCGCGCCGCGACGCGGACGATCGCCTGCGGCGGCCGCGTCCTGACCCCGGGCCTGGTGGAGGCGCACCTCCACCTCGACAAGGCGCTCCTCTCCGAGCGCACGCCGAGCGTGGAGGGCACGCTGGCGGAGGCCATCCGCCTCACCGCGGAGGCGAAGCGCGGCTTCACCCGGGACGACATCCGGCAGCGGGCGCGGGCCGTCCTGGACATGGCCCTGCGCGCGGGCACCACGGCGATCCGGGGCCACGTCGAGGTGGACCCGACCGTCGGGCTGATGGGCCTGGAGGCGATCCTGCCGCTCAAGGCCGAGTACGCGGCCGCCCTGGATCTCCAGATCTGCGCCTTCGCCCAGGAGGGTGTGCTGAACCTTCCCGGCGAGGAGCAGCTGCTGGCCCGGGCGTTGCGGCAGGGTGCCGACCTCGTGGGCGGCTGCCCCTACACGGACACGGATCCCCTCGGGCAGATCGAGGCCATCTTTCGCCTGGCCAGGGAGTTCGACGTGGATGCCGATTTCCACGTGGACTTCTTCGACGACCCCGAGCACCTGCACGTGCGGGCGGTGGCGGAGCGCGCGCAGGCGGCCGGCTGGCAGGGTCGCGTGGCGGTGGGGCACGCCACGGAGCTGGGCGCCCTGCCGCCCGCCGAGCAGGACACGCTGGCCTCGGCCCTGCGCGAGGCGGGCGTGGGCGTCATCGTGCTGCCCGCCACGGACCTCTACCTCATGGGGCGGAAGGACGCCCGCAACGTGCGCCGGGGCCTCGCGCCGGTGAAGCGCCTGCTGGCCGCCGGCGTGCCTGTGGCCGCCTCCAGCAACAACGTGCAGAACGCCTTCACGCCCGTGGGCAACGGGAGCCTCCCGCTCATGGGCTACCTCCTCGCGGTGGCGGCGCACATGGGCACGCCGCAGGAGATGCGCCAGGCGCTCGGCATGCTGACGGACCAGCCCGCGCGGATCCTGCGCCTCCCCGACTACGGGTTGCGGCCCGGCGCCCGGGCCGACCTCGTGCTCTGGGACGCCGAGCGGCTGGAGGCCGTCCTCGCGGCGCCGGGGCCGCCGCGGCTCGTGGTGAAGCGCGGGCGGGTGAGCGTGGAGCACGAGCACGAGGTGCGCGAACCCTGGCGGCGCGCCGCCGGGTCCGCGTGAGGCGCCTCGGGTCGCCCGCGCGCCGGCCCGCAGCTGCTCGCAGTCCGTTCGCCAAACGATCCTCTTCCCCGACCTTTGCCCGCGCCGCCTTGACACACCGGGCTGCCCCGGCGATGCTTCCTCGCTCGCACGCCCGCGCTCGTCACCTCTCAGCACAGGAGGCCCCTCATGATGCGTCGGATGGTGGTCTTGGCCCTGGCGCTCGCGCTGCTGGTCCCCTCGGCCGCGCGCGCGGCGCAGTACAGCATGAAGTTCGGCCACGACATGCCGGAGGACAGCGCCCAGCACGTGGCCGCGCTGAAGTACGCGGAGCTGGTCAAGGAGCGGACCCAGGGGCGGGTGGAGGTGAAGGTCTTCCCGGCCCAGCAGCTGGGCACCGACCCCGAGATGGTGCAGCAGGCGCAGATGGGCACGCTGGAGATCGTGCTCCCGCCCACGGCGAAGATCGGCGGCTTCGCGGCGCAGCTCCAGCTCGCCGACCTGCCGTTCCTCTTCCCCACCAAGGGGATCTGCTACCAGGTGCTGGACGGCCCGGTGGGCGACCGGCTGCTGGGGCTGCTGGAGAGCAAGGGGCTGAAGGGCGTGTCGTTCTGGGAGAGCGGCTTCAAGCAGATGACCGCCAACAAGCCGCTCCGGAAGCCCGAGGACTTCGCCGGCCTGAAGGTCCGCGTGATGGAGAGCCCGATCCTCATCGCGCAGTACAAGCAGGTGAAGGCCAACCCGGTGCCGATCGACTTCGCGGAGACGTACAACGCGCTGCAGCAGGGCGTGGTGGACGCCCAGGAGAACCCGCTCGTCTCCATCGTCAACATGAAGTTCTACGAGGTCCAGAAGTACACCATGCTGTCGAACCACGGCTTCCTGGGCTACGCCTTCCTCTTCAGCAAGAAGGTGTGGGACGGCCTGCCGGCGGACATCCAGAAGACCCTGCGGGACACGGCGCGGGAGCTGGCGCCCTTCGAGCGGCAGGAGACGGCGCGCCGCGAGGGCGGCTACATCGAGCGGATCAAGAAGGGCGGCAGCCAGGTGATCGAGTTCTCGCCGCAGGAGCGCGCCGGCCTGGAGAAGGCCTTCCGGCCCGTGCACCAGCAGTTCGCCAAGACCATCGGCGAGGACCTGCTGAAGCAGGCGTACGACCACGTCGAGAAGCTCCGGAAGTAGGGGGACGGGCCCGATGCTGGACCGGCTGACTGCCCTGGTCGCGCGGCTGGAGGACGTGGCGGTGGGTGCCATCCTGCTGGGCGCGACCTTCATCCTCTTCCAGGGCGTGGTGCTGCGCTACCTGGCGAACTACGCTTTCCCGTGGACGGAGGAGGTGGTCCGCTACTCCATCGTCTGGCTCGTCTTCCTGGGGGGCAGCATCGCGGCGCGGCGGGGGGCGCACATCTCCATGGACATCCTGGTGGTGTACCTCCCGCCGCGCGCCAGGCTGTTCGTCATGGGGGTCGCCAGCGCGCTGGCCGCCGGCTTCACGCTGCTGACGACCTACTACGGGGTGGTCCTCACCGCCTCCATCTGGCAGTACGGGCAGCTCTCGCCGGCCGCCGAGATCCCCATGGCGCTGCCCTTCGCCGCCATCCCGGTCGGTTGCGGCCTCATGACGGTCCGCTTCTTCCTCACCAGCCTCGTCTACTTCCTGGGCGTGGATCCGTTCAAGCAGCGCGCGCACCTGGAGGCCTGAGCCGTGGTCGGCACCCTCTTCCTGCTCTTCACCATCCTGCTCGCGCTGGCCGCGCCCATCTTCGTGGTCCTGTCGCTCTCCACGCTGGCCGCCTTCGCGCTCCACTCGGCGATTCCCCTGCAGACCATCGTGCAGCGGCTCTTCGCCGGGCTGGACAAGTTCGCCCTGATGGCGATCCCGTTCTTCATCCTGGCGGCCAACGTCATGAGTGCCGGAGGCATGTCCCGGCGCATCATCGCGGTGGCCAACGTGCTGGTGGGTCCCCTGCCGGGCGGCCTCGCCATGGCCACGGTGGTCGCCTGCATGTTCTTCGGCGCCATCTCCGGCTCCAGCCCGGCCACGGTGGTGGCCATGGGCGGCCTGCTGTACCCCGCGCTGGTCAAGGCCGGGTACGGCCGGGGCTTCTCCATCGGCCTCATCGTGGCCTCGGGCTCCATCGCGCTCATCATCCCGCCGAGCATCACCATGATCGTGTACGGCGCGGTGACCGGCGCCTCGGTGGGCGCGCTGTTCGTCTCCGGCTTCGGGGCCGGCGCCGTCTACGGCCTGGGCTTCATGGTGCACAGCTACGTCTACGCCCGGCGGCGCAAGATCCCGCCGCTGCCCCGGCCCTCGGGGGCCGAGATCCGGGCGACGCTGGCCGACGCCAAGTGGGGCCTGGGGATGCCGATCCTGATCATCGGGGGCATCTATGGCGGCGTGTTCACCCCGACCGAGGCGGCCGCGGTGGCCGCCGTCTACGCCATCGTGGTGGCGCTCCTGATCTACCGCGAGATCTCCTGGTCCGAGTTCTGGGCGGTGACCATCCAGTCCGCGGGGAGCACGGCGCAGGTGATGATCCTCCTGGCCGGCGCCTCCGTGTTCGCCTACATCCTTACCAGCGAGCGGGTGACCGTGGTGCTCACGGAGAGCATCCTCCGGATGGGCGCCAGCCAGTTCGCGGTCCTGATCCTCATCAACGTGGCGCTCCTCATTGCCGGGATGCTGATCGACGGGGCGTCCATCATCCTGATCCTCGCCCCGCTGCTCCTGCCCGTCGCGACGAAGATCGGGGTGGACTCCCTGCACCTCGGGATCATCATGGTCGTGAATACCGCCATCGGCATGTTCACGCCCCCGTTCGGCCTGAACCTCTTCGTCGCGGGGACGGTGGACGAGGAGTGGACGATGACGCGGCTCATCCCGGAGATCCTGCCCTTCGTGTGGGTGAGCCTCATCCCGCTCCTCATCATCACGTACGTACCGGGACTGAGCCTCTGGCTGCCTCGGCTCATCTACGGCGTCCGCTGAAGCCTGTGCCGCCCCGAATCCCGCCAACGCGCCGCATCCCGCAATCGTGCTGGGCCGCCTGGCGGGGCGCTGCGGAAGCAGGCGCCGTGCGCGCCTTCAGGAGCACGTGCGTCAGCTGGTCCTGGCTGCCCTGCTAAAGGGGGCGGCCCTTCAAATCTTGGCGCCCTTGGCGATTGGCGGTTCAAGTTCTGTTGATCTTCTGCAGCAGCCAGGCCATGTTCCGCCCCAGCGTCCGCAGCGTGTCCAGCCCCTCCTCGTCGCGGAGCACCGCCCCCGGCTCGCGCCCGATCCCGATATTCCAGTAGCTCGAGCCGACCACGATCATCTGGCTGATGGTGAAGAAGTGGAGCAGGCTGTCGAAGGCGTGCATGGCGCCCGCCCGCCGGACGGCCACCACGCCGGCGCCCACCTTCCGCCGCAGCAGGTCCCCGTTCACCCGCGCCACCATCCCGCTCCGCTCGATCAGCGCCTTCATGTTGGCGGTGACGTCCGCGAAGTAGGTGGGGGATCCGAGGAGGATCCCGTCGGCCTGCACCATCAGGTCCAGGTAGCGGTTCAGCTCGTCGCCCTCGGCCGCGCAGCGGCCGTCCTTGCGCTCGGCGCACAGCCGGCAGCCCTGACAGCCGTGGAGCGGGCCGGGGATGTGCACGACCTCGGTGTGGATGCCCTCCCGCTCCAGCTCCTCCAGCGCGGTCTTCAGCAGCGCGGCCGTGTTCCCGAAGGCCCGCGGGCTCCCGTTGAAGGCGACGACTCGCATGCGACCCTCCGTCCCTCCCCTCGCACCAGTTTGGACGATGCGCTTTCTTCCGTCCCGGCCTTATAGCCCGTCCGGCCTTGACGCGTCAAGCGATCCGGCCCCATTTGGCTTGCCGGCTCCCTTCGTGCTCTTCGTGCGCTTCGTGGTGAGATGACGCTGGGTCAGTGCCCCCGGGCGGCGATGGCCCACCGCCCCGTCACCTCGCCCCGGCCGTTCACGACCCAGGCCTCGTCCCACAGGTTGATGCTGGAGCAGACGTGCACGGGCGCGATGTAGACCAGCGCGCCGACCTCCGGCGTGGGCGAGGGCTCCGCCAGGCGCACCTGCAGGTGCTCCTCCCAGCGGCCGATCACCGTGGAGTCCGGCACCGAGAGGACCTGGCAGTGCGGAATGGGCGGGTCGGCCGAGACGGACTTGTACCCCGCGTCCACCGCGAACACGGTGGAGGTGGGGCGGCTCATCACGCGGCCGAGCACCAGGGCGGCGTAGCGGAAGTGGCCCGGGAAGATGTCCTCGTAGCCCTTGTCCCAGAACACGAACGTGCCGGGCGACAGCTCGTCCACGCCGTCCATCTCGGCCGCGGTGAAGCAGTCGATGGAGCCGCCCGCCACCAGCCGCGGCACGCGGATCCCCGTGCGCTCCAGCGCCCGGCGGGCGTCCACGGCCGTCTGGATGGCCTCCCGGAAGACGGGGCGGCGCTCCTCGTAGCTGCCCTGCGCGGGGCGGCTCCCGTAGGTGTGCAGGCCGGCGAAGCGCAGGCCCGGCGTGTCGCCGAGCATGCGCGCCAGCTTCTCCACCTCGCCGCCCGCCGTGCCGGTCCGGTCCAGTCCGGGGTTCACGTCGACCAGCACCCCGAGCTCCACGCCCTCGGCGCGACAGGCCGCGGCGAGCGTCCGGACGTGGAGCGGGTTGTCGGCCAGGACGTCGAGCCGGAGCCGCGGGTAGCGCTTCTTCAGCCCGGCGGCCCGCCGGGCCAGCGGCCCGGTGATGGGGTAGGCGAGGAGCAGCTCGGCGGCGCCGCCCTCCGCCACCATCTCCGCCTCCTTGATGGTGGCGCACTTGAAGCGGTCGATGCCCGCCGCGCGCTGCAGGGCCAGGACCTCGCGGCACTTGTGGGTCTTCACGTGCGGCCGCAGCCGCCCCACCCCGCCCACCAGCTTGGCCATCTGCGCGATGTTGTGTTTGATCTGCTCCTCGTAGAGGAGGAGCGCCGGCGTGTCGAGTGCCTCTGCATCCTTCACGATGTAGCGCGGATCCATCTCGCTCTCCCTGGTCCTGCCGGGCCAATTGCTGCGCTGAAGGGGTTTCAGAGCGTGAACCGCAGAGGCACAGAGGCCGCAGAGGGCCGCAGAGCTTCTGGATGGTCAGGACCAAAGAACCTCAGCGCCCTCCGCGCCTCTGCGGTTCAAGTAGTCCTCTCATCGCATGCGCCGCGCGATGCGCGGGTCGAGCATGTCGCGCAGGCCGTCGCCCACCAGGTTGATGGACAGCACCGTGGCGGCCAGGAACATGCCGGGGAAGAGCAGGAGCCAGAAGGCCACCCGCACGTAGGAGCGCGCCTCGGCCATGATGTTGCCCCAGCTCGGGATCTCGGGCGGCGTGCCGGCCCCCAGGAAGCTGAGCCCCGCCTCGATGAGCACCGCGGAGGCCATGACGTAGGTGCCCTGGACCAGGAGCGGGGCCAGCGTGTTGGGGAGCAGGTGCCGGACCATGAGCCGCGGCAGGCGGGCGCCGATGGCGGTGGCCGCCTCGATGAAGGGCTGCTCGCGGAGGGTGAGGACGATGCCCCGCACCAGCCGCACCACGCGCGGCGTCTGGGGAATCACCAGCGCGATGATGACGTTCCGCACGCTCGCCTTGGTGAGCGCCACGAAGGAGATCGCGAGCAGGAGGTCGGGCAGGGCCATGATGCCGTCCATCACCCGCATGATCACGTCGTCCAGGCGGCGGATGAAGCCGCTGACCAGGCCGATGGCGAGCCCGATGGCCGAGGTCAGCAGGGCGACGACCAGCCCGACGAGCAGCGAGACCCGGCTGCCGTAGACCACCCGGCTGAAGGAGTCCCGGCCGTACATGTCGGTGCCGAACCAGTGGGCCGGCGCCGGCGCGCGCAGCCGCTCCACGGGATTCATGTCCACGGGGTTCACGGTGCCGAGGTAGGGCGCGAACACCGCCAGGGTCACCATGCCCAGGAGCAGCAGGAGCCCGGCCACCATGGTGGGATTCCGCCGCACCAGTCGCCAGGCCGCTCTTCGCCACTCGCGCTGCTTCGCCATCGCGCTATCCCATGAGTTCCCGTTCTGCCAATCCCGCCTTTGCCCGAGGGAGGCGAGGGCGGCTTCAGTACCGGATCCGCGGGTCCAGCAGCGTGTAGGAGAGGTCCACCAGCAGGTTCACCAGCGCGTAGACCAGCGAGAAGATGAGGGTCACGCCCTGGATGATGGAGTAGTCCCGCTGCAGGACCGCGTCCACGGTGAGGCGGCCCAGGCCGGGCAGGGCGAAGACGCTCTCCGTGATCACCACGCCGCCGATGAGCAGGGCGAAGCCGACCCCGATGGTGGTAACCACGGGCACGGCGGCGTTCTTCAGCGCGTGGACGAACAGCACGGTGGTCGCGCGCGCACCCTTGGCCTTGGCGGTACGGATGTAGTCGGAGTGCAGGACGTCCAGCAGGCTGGCCCGCGTGATCCGCGCCAGGAGCGCCATGTAGACCATGCCGAGCGCGAGCGTGGGCAGCACGAGGTGCCGGATGAAGGGCACGACGCCCTCCCGGAAGCTGACGTAGCCTTGCACCGGCAGGAGGTCCAGGCGCACGGAGAAGAGGTAGATGAGCAGGAATCCCAGCCAGAAGATCGGGATGGAGAACCCGCCCACGGCGAAGACCATGACGGCCCGGTCGATCAGGGAGCCGGCCTTCCATGCGGCCAGCACCCCCAGGGGCACCGCCAGGAGCACCGCGAAGCCGAGCGTGCTGAGCGCGAGGGCCGCGGTCGGCTCGACGCGCTGGGCGATGAGCTGGCTCACCGGCAGTCGCGAGTGGAGCGAGCGGCCCAGGTCGCCCCGCAGGAGGTTGCCGACGTAAATGGCGAACTGGACGTGGATGGGCTTGTCCAGGCCGAGGCCCACGCGGATCTTCTGGATGCTCTCGGGCGTGGCGTAGTCGCCCGCGATGATGGCGGCCGGGTCGCCCGGGGCGATCCGTACCAGCAGGAACACGAACACGACGACCACGCCCATGACGGGCAGGGTGGCGAGGATGCGCCGCAGGACATAGGCGAGCATGGGAGAGATCCCGGGAGGGGCGCGGGCCGGCCGGGCGGCCGCAGGTGCCGCCCGGCCGGCGGTTCGCTACTTCTTCGTGACGTTCCAGAACACGGCGTGCGGCGTCTCGACCACCCCGCTCAGGCGGTCCTTGCGGTAGGCCGCGTGCTGGAAGAACTCGCCCAGCGGCACGTAGGGGATGTTCTCCATCAGGGCCGCGTGGTACTCGGTGAGGGTCTTCTTGAAGGCGTCCGTTCCCTGGGCGAGGTTCCCCAGCTCCTCCAGCGCCTTGGTGGCGCGCTGCGAGCAGGGCCAGCCGAACCACGCCTTCTCGCAGGCCGTGGAGATGTTGGCGTGCCCCCAGGGGTCCTTCAGCCCGGCGTAGCCCGAGGTCGTGTGGAAGATGTGCCAGCCGGCCGGGTTCTTGGAGGGCGGGTCCTTGATCGGGCGCCGCGAGGTGAGGGTGCCCCAGTCCATGGCCTGCAGGTCCACGTTCACGCCCAGCTTGCGCAGGAGCGCCGCGGTGGTCAGGGAGGCGGCGTTGATGGTGGGGAAGTCGCTGGGGGCCATCACCACGATCTTCTCGCCCTTGTACCCGGCCTCGGTCAGGAGCTGCTTGGCGCGCTCCAGGTCCGGCTTCTTCAGGAGGTCCGCGCCGGCATCCGTCTCCAGCCAGCCGCCGCAGCCCAGGTAGGAGTAGCAGGTCCGCCAGTTCGTCTGGTCGCCGGCGATGGCCCGCAGGTAGTCCTGCTGGTTGGCCATCACCATGAGGGCCTGCCGGGCCTTCACGTTGTCGAAGGGCGGGTTCAGGTGGTTGGGATGGATCTGCATCTGCGAGACGTCGGCCCGGTACATCGCGATGTCCGCGCTCTTCCGGAGCAGCGGCCACTGGTCCACGTGGGGCCGCTGCAGGTAGTCCACCTCGCCCTTCTCCAGGGCGGCCACCGCCGTGGACTGGTCCGGGATGACCACGAACTCCACCCGGTCCACGTTCACCTTCTTCCCGCCCGCGTAGTAGCTGGCCGGCTCCTTGCGGGGCACGTAGTCCTTGAACTTCAGGTACACGGTCCGCGCGCCCGGCACCCACTCCCTGGCCGAGAACATGAACGGGCCGGAGCCGATCGGCTCGCCCTCGAAGGCCTTGGTGGGATCCTGCCTGGCGTGCTGCTCGGGCAGGATGAACGGCACGTAGCTGTACTCCTTGGCCAGCGCCCGGATGGTCAGGCCGTAGGGCTCCTTCAGCTTCAGGGTGAAGGTCTTGTCGTTGACCGCTTCGAGCGAGGCCGTGCGGGCCATGAGCTTCTGCCCGGCCGCGTCCTTCACGGCCCAGCGCTTGATGGAGGCCACCGCGTCCGCGGCGCGGACCGGCTTGCCGTCGTGCCACTTCAGCCCGTCCCGCAGCGTGAAGGTGTAGGTGAGCTTGTCCCCGGAGAGCCGGAAGGTGTCGACCATCTGGGGCTGGGGCTGGCCCTTCGCGTCGAGGGCGAAGAGCGTGTCGTAGACCATGTAGCCGTGCACCTGGGTGATGTCCGCGGTGGTCCAGTGCGGATCCAGGTGCTTCACCTCTGCGTGCATCACGGCCTTGATGGTCTGCGCGGCGGCCGTGCCGCTCCACGCGGCCAGTGCGACGACGGCCAGGAGAGCGATCACCACCGTGCGTCGGGTCATCGTGGCACTCCTTTCTGGCTGAGGTGCACGAGAGCTGCGGATTCCCGCGGAGGGCCGCGAGCGCCGCGCGCGCGGACGCCCGTGTGCGAATTGACGAGTGTGCTCGAGCATGTTTCATGGCCTGTAGGGTGTCAAGGACAAACTTCCCCGCAGCCCCGCGATCTGCGCGGCCCCGCGCGCGGGCACGCTCTTCACGAATGGAGTTCGGTCATGAATAATGCCGGTTAGTGTGGTAGGAATGAGCGCCGCACGAGAGGAGCAGACGGTGCAGCCGCGCATCCCCGAGGTCCGCATCCGGGACGTCCTGGACCGCTACGAGGTCCTGCTCCTGGACGCCTACGGCGTGCTGGTCCACTCCGCAGGCGCCCTCCCCGGCGCGGCGGCGCTCCTGGAGGCGCTCGCGC
>JBHGAX010000219.1:0-6849 GCA_041946635.1 Methylomirabilales bacterium (SeqCode) | reverse complement strand
GAGGAGCTCGGGCTCATCCTGCCCAGCACCTCGCCCCAAGGCGCCCTGCGGTTGATCGAAGCGCTGGAGCGGCTGCTGCACGAGCGCTCCCCGCGGAGCGACGGCACGGAGGCCCTGCGCGCCGAGCTCGACTGCCAGATCTTCCCGTACACGGCCGCCCCTCCCCCGGCCCCGGGGGACGAGGGGTAGGGGAGATGGCGAGAATCGCGTGCCTGCCCGCCGAGCCGATCTTCGCCCGGCGGGTCCCGGTCTGGAAGCGCGGCCTGGACGTGCTGGGAGCCGCCGCCGGCCTCGTGGCGCTGGCGCCGCTGCTCCTCGTCATTGCCGCGGCGATCGCGGCGGTCTCGCCGGGGCCGGTCTTCTTCGGGCAGCGGCGCGTGGGGCGCGGCGGCGTCGAGTTCACGATGTGGAAGTTCCGGACGATGCGGCTAGGCGCGGACACCCGGGCCCACGAGCGCGCCGTGAGCCAGGAGATCGCCACGAACGGGCTGCTGGCGAAAGCCGACTACAGCTCGGAGTACATTCCGCTCGGGCGGCTCCTGCGGAAGGCGTCCCTGGATGAGCTGCCGCAGCTGTTCAACGTGTTGCGGGGCGAGATGAGCCTGGTCGGCCCGCGCCCGGAGCCGGTGTACGCGGTCAGACACTACCAGCCCTGGCATCGCCGGCGGCTCGATGTGCTCCCCGGCATGACGGGGCTCTGGCAGGTCAGCGGCAAGAATCGCACGACGTTCCGCCGGATGCTCCAGCTCGATCTCGCCTACGCGGAACGACACTCCCTCGGACTCGACCTGTGGATCCTCCTGAAGACCCCGGCGGTGATCCTCGCCGACGTGCTGGGCACTCCGACGCGGCTCCCCGGTCCGGCGACCCGCATCGCGACCACCGACATCCACGATCCCTGAAACGGGGTTCGCACCGGAGGAGCGCAGATGGAGGCAGATTCCGACGTCGCGGTCGTGGGGGCCGGCCCGTACGGCCTGGCCGCGGTCGCGCACCTCCGGGCGGCCGGATTCAGGGTGCACGCCTTCGGCCGGCCCATGGAGTTCTGGGAGCGCCACATGCCGGAGGGGATGCTGCTCCGCTCCGCGCTGGAGGCCTCGCAGATCGCCGACCCGCACGGCACCCTGACCCTGGGCGCCTTTGCCGCCCAGCGGGGCGCCCCCTGCTCCAGCCCGCTCCCGCTCGCCGACTTCCTGGACTACGCGCGCTGGTACCAGCGGCGGGCGGTCCCGGACATCGATCCTCGGCAGGTGCAGCAGATCTCCCGGACGGACGGCGGCTTCGGCCTGAAGCTCGAAGACGGCGAGCGGCTGCGGGCGGCGCGGGTGGTCGTCGCCACCGGCATTCAGGGCTTCGCCGTCGTGCCAGCGGTCTTCGCCGGCCTGCCGGCCCACCTCGTCTCGCACACCTCCGCCCACACCAGCCTGCGCGGCTTCGCCGGTCGGCGGGTGGTGGTCGTGGGGGGCGGCCAGAGTGCGCTGGAGTCCGCGGCGCTCCTCGCCGAGCGCGGTGCGGAGGTCGAGCTCGTCGTGCGCGCGCCCCTCGTGCGGTGGCTCGGACGCGGCGACTGGCTCCGGCGCCGGCACCCGGTCATCCGGCACCTGTTCTACCCGCCGACCGACGTGGGGCCGCCGGGGCTGAACCAGATCGTCGCCCGCCCCGACTTGTTCCGGCGGCTGCCACCCCCGCTGCAGGAGCGGATCGCCTACCGGTCCATCCGGCCGGCCGCCGCGGGCTGGCTGCGCCCGCGCATGGCGGGCGTCCGGTTCACCACCGGCCGCGCGGTGACCCACGCCGCGCCCGGCGGCGGCAGGATCCGATTGGCGCTGAGCGACGGGACCGTGCGCGACGTGCATCACGTGCTGCTGGGCACCGGGTACCGCGTCGACGTGGCACAGCTGCCCGTGCTCGCCCCCGCCATCGTGGCCCGGCTCGCGCGGGTGAACGGGTACCCGGTTCTCGGCCCGGGGCTCCGGTCGTCGGAGGCCGGCCTCTACTTCCTCGGGGCGCCCGCCGCACACAGCTTTGGCCCGCTCATGCGGTTCGTGTCCGGCACCGGGTACGCCGCCCGGGCGCTCACCCGGCACGTCGCGGGCGCGGAGAGGAGGTGAGGACGGAATGGCGGAGCCTCGCGGCCGCGGGGCGCTCGTCCTGGGGGGCGACTATCGCGGCCTGGGCGTCGTGCGCAGCCTGGGCCGACGGGGCATTCCGGTGTGGGTGGTCGTGGACCATCACCGCATCGCCGCCTTCTCGCGATACGCGAGGCGGCGCGTCACCGCGCCGCTCGGCGGGCCCGCCGACCGGCTGGCCCACCTGCTGGCGCTGCACCGGACGCACGACCTCGCCGGGTGGGCCCTCGTCCCCACCGGCGACGAGGCCCTGGCCTTCATCGCGGACCACTACGCCGCCCTCGCCGAGCGATTCCTGGTCACCAGTCCGCCCTGGGACGTGCTGCGGTGGGCGCACGACAAGCGGCTGACGTACCGGCTCGCCGCGGAGGCGGGCGTCCCCTGCCCGCGCACGGACTACCCGAGGACCCCCGAGGAGGTGGCGGAGATGCCGTGCGCGTTTCCCGCGCTCTTGAAGCCGGCCATCCGGCAGGGGGCCAGTCGGCTGGTCCACCAGAAGGCCTGGATCGTCGGGGACCGGCCCGCCCTGCTCGCAGGCTACGAGACGGCCCGCTCGCTCCTGGCGGCGGAGCTGATCATGGTCCAGGAGATGATCCCGGGCGGCGGGGAGGCCCAATTCTCCTTCGCCGCGCTGTGCCGGGACGGAGAGCCGGTGGTGTCCGTGGCTGCGCGCCGCACCCGGCAGTATCCCCCGACCATCGGCCGCTCGAGCTCCTACGTGGAGAGCGTGGAACAGCCGGAAGTCGAGGAGCTGGGGCGCACCATCCTCAAGCGCATGGCGGTCACGGGGCTCGTGGAGGTGGAGTTCAAGCGCGACCCCCGGGACGGAGCGTTCAAGCTCCTCGACATCAACCCCCGGGTCTGGGGCTGGCACACCCTGGGACAGGCCCAGGGCCTCGATTTCGCCTACCTCCACTGGCAGCTGGTCCACGGGCTCCCGGTCCCCGCGCGGCGGGGCCCCCCGGGCCTGCGGTGGGTCCGCACGGTCACCGATATCCCGGCGGCGGCCCTCGACCTCTACCAGGGGCGGCTGTCGCCCCGTGCCTACTTCCGGTCGCTGCGGGGCCCGATCGAATCCGCGATGTTCGCTGCGGACGATCCGCTCCCCGGGCTCCTGGAGGTTCCGCTGCTCTTCGCCCTCGCGGTGCGCCGGGGCGCGCTCTGACGGCTCCGCGAACCCGGCGCCGACAGCAGAGAGGACAACGTGGAAATCCAGCTTGTCGACCCTCGGACCGACCGCGCCTGGCACCGCCTCATCGCCCGGCATCCCAGCACCGTCTTCCACTCGCCGGAGTGGATGGGGGTACTCGCGGATACGTATGCCTTCGACGTGCGAGCCCTGGTGGCGCTGGACGAGGCGGGGGAGCCCCGATCCGGAGTCCCCTTCTGCCCCATCCAGGACTTCCGCGGCGCGCGCCTCGTGGCCTTGCCCTTCTGCGACTACTGCGATCCCCTGGTCGAGGACCGTGGCGAGTGGGAGGCGCTGCTGGGCCAGATGCTCTCGGCGGGACAGCCCCTCTTCATGCGCTGCCTGCGGAACCCGCTGCCGGTGCAGGATGCGCGGCTCACCACCATTCGGCAGGCCCGGTGGCACGGCGTGGATCTCCAGGACGACGTCGATGCCGTCTGGAACCGCTGCGAGCCGTCCGCGAGGCGGGCGATCCGGAAGGCGCAGCACGCGGGGGTGCAGGTCCGCCCGGCGGAGGACGAGAAGACGCTCCGGGCCTTCTACGACTTGCACCTCGGGGTGCGCAAGTTCAAGTACCGCCTGCTGGCACAGCCCTACACCATGTTCGAGAGCGTGTGGCAGCGTTTCCTCGTGCCGCAGAAGGGTCGCCTCCTGGTGGCCACGAAGGCCGACGAGATCATCGCCGGCGCGGTGTTCCTGAAGTGGAAGGACCGTCTCTTCTACAAGTTCGCGGCGTCGGATCCGGCGCATCTGGGCGACCGACCGAACGACCTGGTGATGTGGGAGGGGATTCGCTATGCGAAGGCCGAGGGGCTGACGTACCTCGACCTGGGCCTGAGCGATTGGGAGCAGGAGGGGCTCATCCGGTACAAGCGGAAGTTCGCCACGGAGGAGGGGGCCATCCGCTTCCTGCGCCTCTCCCACACGGCGGCCGGCCCCGGGGGCGACCACGCGTTCCTCCATGAGCTCACGCAGCTCTTCACGGATCCGGCCGTGCCCGATCGCGTGACCGAGATGGCGGGAGGCGTCCTCTACCGCTACCTCGCCTGACCGGATCCGGCGGGCGCACCGAAACCCGGCCCGCCCGAGGGCGGACCGCGCCCCAGCGTCCCGAAGCCTTTCTGTCCTCGCGCCTGTGCCACCTGCGGCACGCCTGCGGCATCTTCCGCGCATTTATTTCAAGTACGGGGCGGCAATTTCTACCGTGTCTGACAAACTGGCCGGCCTCCGGTCGCCCCCGCCGCTCTTGCCCCCATCGCCCGCGTCCCCGTCCCGCCCGGCTCCCTCCTGCTGGCCTCGCTCTTGCTCGGGCTCGCCATCACATCAAGTCGTGTTGGGCCACAGCGATCAGGAGGCTCTCGATCCTTACCCCGAAGATGCACCCGCCATCGATCGGCACGTCCCTGCCCCGGCCCCGCGACCCGCCGCGCCTCGGCTTTGACGCCCGGCTCATTCGTTCAAGCCGCAAGACCGATACATCACATCATCCCATGAACGCTCCACATCTTTTCACCGCCATGGCGCTCTGCGCGCTGCTCGGGCTCTCGTCCGCCGCCCTGTCGTCTCGCAGGCCGAGGCGCGGGCACGAGGACGGTCGCATCATCGCCTGCACTTCCATCATCTGCCTCTCCTGGATCGCACTCATGCAGTTCGAGGAAAGGACTCATCGTGTGCAAGCCTCTCGGCTCTGGTGCCCGCGGAGATGGACGTCTGTTCGGCTTCGCCCTTGTCTGGCTCCTGACGCTCGGGCTGTGGCTGGTGGCCGCCGGGCCGGCGGGGGCTGCGGGGCTCAATCTCTCCTGGTCGGCCCCGGCGACCAACGAGGACGGGACGTCGCTGCAGGATCTCGCCGGATACCGGGTCTACTACGGCTACTACTCCACGCACGCAACGGAGCCGCCGTGTAACAGCAGCCGGATCGATGCCGGCAAGGCGACGAACTACCAGCTCACGGGGCTGACGCAGGGCAGCGCGTACTACATGCAGGTGACCGCCCTGGATACCGCCGGCAACGAGAGCGGCTGCTCCGCCGAGGCGAGCGGGGTGGCGGCCGCGCAGACGGCCACGCTCAGCGTGACGAGGACGGGGGCCGGGGTCGGCACGGTGACCAGCAGCCCCGCCGGGATCGCCTGCGGCGCGGACTGCGCCGAGACCTATCCCGGCAACACGGTGGTCAGCCTGACGGCGAGCGCGGCCGGGGGCTCCACCTTCACCGGATGGGGCGGCGCCTGCTCCGGCTCCGGCACCTGCAGCGTGACGATGAGCCAGGCGCGCAGCGTGAGCGCGAATTTCACGCTGCAGGCGGCTCTCCTTTCCGTCAGCAAGGCCGGAACGGGCGGCGGCACGGTGACCTCCAGCCCGGCAGGAATCGCGTGCGGAACCGATTGCGCCGAAGGCTACCCCGCCAACACGACCGTCACCCTCACCGCGGTCCCTGCCGGCGGGAGCGTCTTCGCCGGCTGGAGCGGGCCGTGCGCGGGGACGGGCGCCTGCACGGTGACGATGAGCCAGTGGCTGACGGTCACCGCGACGTTCAACCTGGCGCCGGCGTCCACGGCTGCCCTCACCGTCTCGAAGGGGGGCCCGGGCAGCGGAACGGTGACGAGCAGCCCGGCGGGGATCACCTGCGGGACGGACTGCAGCGAGAGCTATCCCACGTCGGCGTCCGTGAGGCTGACCGCCGCCCCGGCGGCCGGGAGCGTCTTCGCCGGCTGGAGCGGCGCGTGTACCGGCACGGGCACCTGCACGGTGAGCATGGGCCAGGCGCGGACCGCGACCGCGACGTTCGGTCTCACCGGCAGCAACGGGCTGGTCGCAGCCTACAGCTTGAACGCGGCGAGCGGGGGCACCGTGCCCGACGCGTCGGGGAATGGCTGGAGCGGAACCGTCAGCGGTGCGTGGGCGACGGCCGGGAGGTACGGGAACGGACTGGCCTTCGACGGCGCGAACGACCTGGTGGATACCCGCTACGCGGCCAACCTGCCCCGCTGGACCGTCTCCGTGTGGGTGCGAAGTCCCGCCGCGCCCTCCTGGGGCCGGGCCAGCGGGCCGGTCCATCGCGAGAAGAACTTCCAGATCAACTGGAACCACGAGAACGCCGCGTTCCGGGGCGCGGCGGCCGTGCAGGTCAACGGGGTGTGGCACGCGGCGTCCTTCGGCCCCCTGGCGGCGAACACCTGGTACCACCTCACCGCCACGTATGACGGCGAAACGTTGCGGGCCTACCGGAACGGCGTCCTGGTGAGCAGCAACTCCAGTCCGTCGGGGAGCCCGGCCGCCGAGTCCGCGACGATGAAGCTGGGTCGTCACGCCGCGGCCGCGCAGTACTTCAGGGGCACGGTGGACGAGGTGCGCGTCTACAACCGCGCACTGAGCCAGGCCGAAATCCAGGCGGTCATGACCACGCCGCTTCCGTAACGGCGCGGTCCCGTCCTGCGGCGTCGTCCTCGCGCACGCGCCGCGCTCTCTTGCATCCTTGGCGTGCTTTGCGAGAGGCTGTTCTGTGGGTCGTGGGGAGAACGGTCTCTCGCC
>JBHGAX010000218.1:0-6877 GCA_041946635.1 Methylomirabilales bacterium (SeqCode) | reverse complement strand
ACCCACGTTCACCTCGTTTCGGGAGAGCATTGCATGGCCACGATGAGCACCGGTGAGTTCTTCGCGAAGACCTTGCAGGGATACGGCGTCACGCACGTCTTCCTCGTGCCTGCCATCTTCAACCAGGCGATGGCGGCCATGGAGGACCTGGGCATCACCCGTGTGACCACGCACCACGAGATGGCGGCGGCCTACATGGCGGACGGCTACGCCCGGGCCGGCCGGCGGCCCGGCATCTGCATGGGCCAGGCCGTGGGCGCCGGGAACCTGGCGGCCGGGCTGCGCGACGCTTACCAGACCGGCTCGCCGGTGATCGCGGTGAGCGGCGGGCCGCAGCCCGACGCCCGGTACCGCTACTTCTACCAGGTGGTCGAGGACTTCCCGATGTTCGCCCCGGTCACCAAGATGAACGCCATGGTGGAGCGCCCGGACCGACTGCCCGACCTCTTGCGGCAGGCCTTCCGGACCGCCACGACCGGCACGCCCGGGCCGGTCCACCTGGAGCTGCCCGGGCGCCTGGGCGAGCTGGTGGCCGGCGAGGGGCCGTCCGAGATCCTGATCGAAGCGCAGCACGCCGGGTACCCCGCCTACCGCATCCCGCCGGACCCGGCCGCGGTGGAGCGGGCGCTCGCGCTGCTCGCCCAGGCCGAGCGGCCGGTGATCGTGGCGGGAGGCGGCGTCGCCGCCTCGAACGCGGGAGGCGAGCTGGTCGCCCTGGCGGAGCGGCTGTCCGTGCCGGTGGCGGTGTCCATGAACGGCAAGGAGAGCGTCCCCGACGACCACCCGCTCTGCCTGGGCAACGTCGGCACGTACGGCCGGCGGGCCGCCAACCAGCTCGTGGCGGAGGCCGACCTGGTCTTCTTCGCGGGGAGCCGGGCCGGAGGGCTGACCACGAACAACTGGAAGCTGCCGCGGCCGGGGACGCGCGTCATCCAGCTGGACATCAACGGCGAGGAGCTGGGCCGGAACTACCCCGCCGCGGTGGGCCTCCTCGGGGATGCGCGGCTGGTCTTGCGCGCGATGGCCGACCAGGCGACGGGCTCGCCGTCGCGCGCACGGCTCGCCTGGGCCGCCCACGCGCGAGAGGCCGTGCGGTCGTGGTGGGAGGGACTGGCGTCCGCGCTGCGGTCCGACGCCGTACCCGTCCGCCCGGAGCGGCTCTGCGCGGAGCTGTCCGAGTTCCTGCCCGAGGACGCGCTGCTGGTGTCGGACACCGGCCACGCCGCCATCTGGACGGGCACCATGGTGGGCCTGCGCCGGCCGGGGCAGCGATACCTCCGCTGCGCGGGCACGCTCGGCTGGGGCTTCCCCGCGACGCTCGGCGCGAAGTGCGCCCAGCCGGAGCGCACGGTGGTCTGCTTCACGGGCGACGGCGGCCTGTGCTACCACCTGGCGGAGCTGGAGACGGCGGCCCGCTTCGGGATCAACGCCGTGATCGTGGTGAACAACAACGGCGCGCTGCAGCAGGTGCGGCGGGGCATCGACGCCGCCTACGGCGGGACGCAGCGCGGGCGGTCCAAGGAGATGTGGGTCTTCCGGCCGGGCACCGATTACGCCCGCGTCGCCGAGGACCTCGGGTGTCTCGGCATCCGGGTCGAGAAGCCGGCCGGGATCCGCGAGGCGCTGGAGCGGGCGTGCGCCGCCGGGCGGCCCGCCCTGATCGACGTGGTGACGGACCTGGAAGCGGCACCGCCCTGGGGATGAGCATGCGACTCGACAAGCAGGTCGCGATCGTGACCGGGGCGGGGCAGGGGATCGGCGAACAGATCGCGCTTCGGCTCGGACGCGAGGGAGCCATCGTGGTCCTCGCCGATATCAACGTGGCGGGCGCGCAGAACACGGCGCAGGCGATCGCCGGACGGGGCGGTGCTCGGCCGCTGGTCGTGTCGACCGACATCGCAGACGAGGCGCAGGTCGCGGCCCTCGTCCAGGCGGCCCTCGCCCCGACCGGCCGCATCGACATCCTGGTGAACAACTCGGGCATCATGGGGCCGGTCAAGAACGTCGAGGACATCACGCTCGACGAGTGGCGGGCGACCATGGCCGTCAATCTGGACGGCATGTTCCTTTGCTGCAAGCACGTCGTCCCGGTGATGAAGCAGCAGGGCGGCGGCAGCATCGTGAACATCGCCTCGGTCACCGGGAAGCGCCCGCTGTCCCAGCGCACGCCCTACGCGGCCTCCAAGATGGGGGTGATCGGCCTGACCCGCACGCTGGCCGCGGAGGTCGGGCGCTGGAAGATCCGCGTCAACGCCGTCTGCCCGGGCGCCGTGACGGGCCCCCGGCAGGACCAGGTGTACGCCGGCATCATGACATTCACGGGGAAGACGCGCGAGCAGGTCATGGCCGAGCGCGCCGAGCTGAGCGCGCTCAAGACCTTCGTGGACCCGGCCCAGGTCGCGGGCGTGGTGGCGTTCCTCTGCTCCGAGGACGCCGCCGCGATGACGGGCCAGGACGTGAACGTCTCCGCCGGCGCCGTGATGTACTGAGCAAGGCGCACCAGTCCTCCCCCGCCCGGCCCGATGGGCTGTCTTGGGCCCGCTCAGGCGGCCGCCTCGCGCGCCGGCGCCCCGGCCTCCTCCTCGGCCGCCCGCCGCGGGGCGCGGCGGCCGGCCAGGAGGACGTAGAAGAGGGGGATGAACAGCACGGCGATGAAGGTGGCGGCCAGCATGCCGCCGATCACGCCGGTGCCGATGGACTGCCGGGCGCCCGCGCCCGCGCCGCTGCTGTAGGCGAGCGGCACGGCGGCCAGCACGAACGTGACCGAGGTCATGACGATCGGCCGGAAGCGCAGGCGCGCCCCGGCGATGGCGGCGTCCTCGGCGCTCAGGCCGCGCTCTCGCTGGAGCACCGCGAACTCCACCAGCAGGATGGCGTTCCGGGCCGCGAGCGCGATCAGCGTGACCAGGCCGATCTGGAAGTAGATGTCGTTGTTCAGGCCGCGCAGCCAGACGAAGAGCAGGGCGCCGAACAGGGCGAAGGGGACGGCCAGCACGACGGCCATGGGCAGGGACCAGCGCTCGTACTGCGCGGCCAGGATGAGGAAGACCATGATCAGGGCGGCGGCGAAGGCCAGGGCCGAGGAGCTGCCGCTGCGCTGCTCCTGGAAGGCGGAGCCGGTCCAGGCCAGGCTGAAGTCCGCGGGCAGCGCCGGTTGCGCCGCGGCCTCCATGGCGGCGATGGCCTGCCCCGAGCTGACGCCGGGCGCCGCGCTCCCGTTCACCCGGGCCGCGGGGAAGCCGTTGTAGCGCTCGATGACGTCCGGCCCCGTGATCTCCCGCACGCGGACCAGGCTGCGCAGCGGCACCATCTGCCCGCGGCCCGAGCGCACGTAGACCTTGCCGATGTCCTCCGGCCTCGAGCGGTACTCCGACTCGGCCTGCAGCTGCACGCGGTAGGTCTGGCCGAAGAGGTTGAAGTCGTTCACGTAGAGCGCGCCGAAGAGGGCCTGCAGCGTGTCGAACACGCTGGTGATCGGCACGCCGTAGGCCTTGGCCCGCTCCCGGTCCAGCTCGACATGCAGCTGCGGCACGCTGGGGCGGAAGGTGCTGGACAGGCCCGCCACCGCGCCGGTCTTGCCCGCCCCGGCGATCAGCTGCTGCGTGACCTCCGCCAGCCGCGCGCCGCCCGCCTCCCCGCGGCTCTGCACGTACAGCTCGAAGCCCCCCGTGGTCCCCAGCCCCTGGATGGCCGGGGGGTTGAAGGCCAGCACCACGCCCTCGGGGACCGCGGCCCGCGCCCGGCCCACGAGGTCCGCGATGGCGTCCTGGACGTGCGCCCGACGCTCGTCCCAGGGCTTCAGCCGGACGAAGAGCGTGGCGGCCGAGGTCTTGGCGCCGAACCCGCCCAGGAAGTCCAGGCCGGTGACGCTGACCACGTGGAGCACGGCCGGGTTGGCCCGGGCCGCCTCGACCACCTGGGCGGTCACCGCGTCCGTCCGGCGGAGGGCCGTCCCGTCGGGCATGAGCACGGCGGCGATGTAGTAGCCCTGGTCTTCGGGCGGGATGAAGCTGGTCGGCACCAGGCGGAAGAGCAGGAGCGCGGACAGGACGATGACGCCGAAGGCCCCCAGGCCGACCAGCCGCCGGCGGATCAGCCAGCGGGCGCCCCCCGTGTAGCCGGCGGTGGTCCGCTCGAAGCCGCGGTTGAACCAGCCGAAGAACCCGCGGGAGGCGGGGTGGCCGGGCGCGAGCAGCAGGGCGCAGAGCGCGGGGGTGAGGGTGAGCGCCACCACCCCGGAAATGACCACGGAGACGGCGATGGTCACGGCGAACTGCCGGTACAGCTCCCCCGCGATGCCGCCCAGGAACGCCACCGGGATGAAGACCGCGCACAGCACCAGCACGATGGCGATGACGGGGGCGGTCACCTCCCGCATGGCGGCGACGGCGGCCCGGCGCGGCGTGAGGCGCCGCTCCGCGAGGATGCGCTCCACGTTCTCCAGGACCACGATGGCGTCGTCCACCACGATGCCGATGGCCAGCACCATGCCGAAGAGCGTGAGCGTGTTGATGGAGAAGCCCAGGAGGTACATGCCCGCGAAGGTGCCGACGATCGAGACCGGCACGGCCAGGACGGGGATGAGGGTGGCGCGCCAGGTCTGCAGGAACAGGAACGTGACGGCGGTCACCAGGACGACGGCCTCGACCAGCGTCTCGACCACCTCGCGGATCGAGGCCTGGATGAAGACCGTCGTGTCGTAGGGCACGGAGTAGGTGATGCCGCCGGGGAAGCGCGGCGACATCTCCCGCATCGCCGCCTGCACGCCCTCCGCCGTGGCCAGGGCGTTGGCGCCGGGCTGCAGGAAGATCCCGATCAGGGTGGCGGGCTGCCCGTTCAGCTTGCCGATCCGGTCGTAGGTCTGCGCGCCCAGCTCGATCCGCGCCAGCTCCTTCAGGCGGAGCATGGAGCCGTCCGGGTTCGCCCGCACGATGATCTCGCCGAACTCCTCCGGCTCGGTCAGGCGGCCCTTGGTGGTCACGGTGTAGGTGAGGGCCTGGGGCTCCCGCATGGGCTCCTGCCCGATGCGCCCCGCGGCGAACTGCGCGTTCTGTTCCTCGATGGCGGCCGCGATGTCCGAGGTCGTCACGCCGAGCTGCGCCATCCGGGCGGGCTCCAGCCAGAGGCGCATGGCGTACTCCTCCGCGCCGAAGATCTGCGCGTCGCCCACCCCGGGCACGCGCTTCAGCGCGTCCACGACGTTGAGCGAGGCGTAGTTGCTGACGTAGAGGGGACTCTGGCGGCCCTCCAGGGACTGGAGCGCGACGATCTGGAGGAAGCTGCTGGACCGCTTCTGGACGGTCACGCCCAGGCGCCGGACCTCCTGGGGCAGGCGGGGCTCGGCCAGGCGCACCCGGTTGTTCACCTGGATGGCCGCCTCGTCCACGTCCGTGCCGACCTCGAAGGTGACGGTGATGCTCACCTGCCCGCTGGTGCCCGAGCTGGTGGAGCTCATGTAGAGCATGTTCTCCACGCCGTTGATCTGCTCCTCGATGGGGGCGGCCACCGTGGTCTGGAGCACCTCCGCGCTGGCGCCGGGATACGTGGCGGTGACGCTCACGACGGGCGGGGTGATGTCGGGGTACTGGGCGATGGGCAGGCTCCACATGGCGGCCAGCCCCGCGAGGACGGTGACGATGGAGATGACCGCGGCGAAGATGGGGCGGGCGATGAAGAAGCGGGAGAGCATGGCCGGGCGGCGTCAGCAGGTGCTGCGCGTGGGGGAGGGGCAGGCGCCGGACGCCGCCACCGCGGGCGCGCCGGGAGGGGCGGCCGCGACGGCCTTGACCGGCATCCCGGGCTGCAGGCGGCTCACCCCGCTCACCACCACGCGGTCGCCGGCCTGCAGGCCCGAGGTCACGAGGAAGTCCTGCGCGCGCCATTCCCCGGTCTGGATGGGCCGGGCCTCCACCGTGCCGTCCTCGCGCACGACGTACACGAACTTGCCGTGCTGCCCCGTGAGCACCGCGGCCTGGGGTACCACGATGGCGTTCGGCCGCACCGCGCCCTTGACCAGCACCCGCGCAAACTGGCCCGGCAGGAGCCGCCGGTCGGGGTTGGGAAAGACGGCCCGCGCCTCGATGGTCCCCGTGCCGGGCCGCACGCGCAGGTCGTTGAAGTTCAGCCGGCCCACGTGCGGGTAGATGCTGCCGTCCGCCAGCCGCAGCTCCACCTGGAACTCGTTGTTCGGCGGCAGGACCAGGCGCTTCTCGGCGATCTCGGTGCGCGCCCGCAAGAGATCCTGCTCCGAGTAGCTGTAGTTCACGTAGATGGGCTCCACCTGGGCGATGCGCGTGAGCAGGTCGGTGCCCGCCGCCACCAGGCTGCCCTCGGACTTCTCCGCCCGGCTCGTGACGCCCGAGATGGGGGCCTCCACGGTCGTGTAATCCAGGCTGAGCCGCGCCTCGGTCACCGCCGCGCGGGCCCACTGCACGCGCGCCTGTGCCGCCTGCTCGGCGGCCCGGGCCTGGTCGTAGGCCTGCTGGCTGATGGCGCCCTCCTGCAGGAGCGACCGGAAGCGCGCCAGGTCCTGCGAGGCCTGGGTGAGCTGCGCCTCTTCCTGGGCCAGGACCCCCTGGGCCTTGTTCAGTGCGGCCCGGTAGGGCGCGGGGTCGATCGTGAACAGGACCGTCCCCTGCTTGACCCACTGGCCCTCCTCGTAGTGCCGCCGCAGGAGGATGCCGCCCACACGCGCGCGCACCTCCACGTCCCGCGACCCCGCGGTCTCGCCGACCGCCTCGAAGGTCACAGGGAGGTCCTGCCGGGCCACCGCCAGGACCGGCACCTCGGGCGGCGGCGCGGGCTTCTCCGCGGCGCCCGACTGGCCGTCCCCCTTGCAGGCCGGCACGGCGGCCAGGAAGAGCAGCAGGGCCAGGTG
>JBHGAX010000217.1:0-6880 GCA_041946635.1 Methylomirabilales bacterium (SeqCode) | reverse complement strand
GCGAGAAGGAGGCCCTGACCAAGGACCTCATGGCCAAGGGCGGCATGCTGAAGAAGTAGGCGGGCGGAGACGCGCCGCTCCGGGGAGCTGCCGCCCCGGAGCGGCTGTCCGCCTGCGGGCCTCGAGTCTCCCTGCCCTCCACCCCGCGACCAGCTGCGCCTGCCGGCGCCACTTAAAATCCACTCCGGTTTGTGGTAAAAGTCTTGGCAGGGCGTGGCTCGAGGCGAGCACGGGCCTTGACGTGCAGAGGGGGGACGGCCATGAGCATTCGCGTCATCATCGAGCGTCAGACCATTCCGGGGTGCGAGCTGCAGCTGAACGAATTGCTGACGGAGCAACGAGCCCTGGCGGTGCAGGCCAAGGGCTACATCTCGGGCGAGACGCTGCGGTCGCTGGACGATCCGTGCAACTACATCGTCATCAGCACGTGGAGCACGGTCGAGGACTGGCGGGACTGGGCGTCCAGCGGGAAGCGGAAGGAGATGCAGCTCAGGATCGACCGCCTGCTCCAGCGGCCCTCCACGCACCGCGTGTACACGCACGGGGATTAGCAGGCGATTCGGGACGATCGCATGCCTGCGACGCCGTCGATCCACCCGCCGCGCCTGCTACGGGCGGGGAGGCCGGCTGCGGTCCGTGCGGCCTGGACGACGGACCATACAAGCAGCGAAAATGCCGGCGGCGTTTCACATTGTGCGGGCCGCGGGGTCTGAGTGAGTGATGAGCCAGGCGTTCGAGGCCGTCGTCACGGCGCATCACGACGAGATCTACCGGTACCTCCGCCGGGCGGTCGGCCCGGCGGGCGACGCCGAGGATCTCTGCCAGGAGACGTTCCTGCGCGGCTACCGCGCCTACGCGACGCTGCCGCAGGATGCGAACGTGCGGGCCTGGCTCTTCTCCATCGCCACGAATCTCGCCAAGAACTACTTTCGCGCCGAGAGCCGGCGGCGGCGTGCCTACAGCGAGGTCCGGGTCGGCGGGCAAGAAACCATGGACGGCCGCCCCGAGGCCGAGCTGGTCTCGCGCGAGACGGGGGCGCTCGTGGAGACGATCGTCCAGGGGCTCCCGCTGAAGCAGCGCCTGGCCTTCATGCAGCGCAAGCTGCACGGGCTGGACTACGAGACGATCGGGCAGAGCCTCGGCTGCTCGGCCGAGAGCGCCCGCGCCCACGTGTTTCAGGCACTGCGCAAGATCCGTCAGGCCCTGGACGGACAGGGGCGTGGCCCGGGAGAGCCGCTGCAATGACCAGGAAGCCGACATCCTGTGCCCGGATCGGGGACGATCTCGTCGCGACCGCCCTGGGGGAGGCCCCTCCCGGGGCGGCGGAGCGCGTGGCGCAGCACGTGGCGGCCTGCGGGCCCTGCCGGCGCGAGCTGGAGGGATACCGCGCCCTGGAGGAGACGGTGTCGGCCCTGCGGGCCGCGCCGCTGCCCGAGGCGGAGCAGGCCGCGGCGCGCACCCGGCTGGAGCGCACCCTGGCGGATCTTCGCCGCCGCCTGCTGGCCTATCGCATCTTCCCCTCGCCCCTGGGTCCCATCCTGATCGCGCGATCCGAGCTGGGCATCTCGCTGGTCGAGTACCTGGGGCCGGAGGCCAGCGTCCAGGCCTCGCGCCTGCTCCGCGAGTCCGGCGTCGAGGTCGTCGAGGGGGGTGCAGAGCTGGACAGCGCCTACCGGCAGCTCCAGGAGTACCTGGAGGGCCGGCGCCGCCGGCTGGACTGGCCCCTGGACCTCCGCCTGGCGGGCAGCGCCTTCCAGCGCGCCGTGCTCCAGGCGACCGCCGAGATCCCGTACGGCGCCGTGGTGTCGTACGCGCGGCTCGCGCAGGACGTCGGGAAGGCGTCGGCCACCCGGGCCGTGGCCCAGGCCCTCCGCCGGAACCCGCTGCCCATCGCCATTCCCTGCCATCGGGTCATCGGGACCTCGGGCGCCTTGACCGGCTACGCCGGCAACAAGGTCGGACTGAAGGAGCGGCTCCTCTCGCTGGAAGGGGTGCCGACCGCGGCGCAGGCCGGCATGCCGGCCATCCGCCCGCAGGCCATGTACTGGCTCTATCCCGGCGACACGGAGTACTGCATCCCCACGTGCCCCTCGCTCAGCACCCGCCCGCTGGCCGCCTTCACCCACTTCGGCGCGCGCGAGCACGCCGAGGCGGCCGGCTACCGGCCCTGCACCACCTGCCGCCCGGACCTGCATCCCATTTCACGCTGACCCCCCTCCGGTGTCGTACCGGGTGAACGTGACACCCGGAACCCCGGAGGGGAGGCACCATGGATACCGTCGTCAAGCTGCTCGCGCTCGCCGTGGCGCTGCTCCTGGTATTGTGGCCGATCGCCATGGCGGAGGCGATTGCCTGGGTCCGCAGGCGGCGCGCGGAGGCGATCCGCCTCCAGATCGCCCTCACCGATGCGCTGGACGCCTCGGTCGGCCCGATCATCGCGCCGGTCGTGGTGCCGCGCCTGCGGCGCCCCTGGCGCATCGAGATGGTCGTCCCGGCGACCCGCTTTCCCGTGCTGGGGCGCGTCCTGGCCACGGCGCACCAGACGCTGGATTCCATCGGGGCAGGGCAGTACGACATCGTGGTCTCGCCCGCAGACCGCCACGCCCACGCCACCACGCCCCATGACTGGGCCGCCCGGGCGCGCGCGCTGCGGGGCGGGCGCGCCGCCGCGTGACCTCCCCGCGGGAGGAGGGGAGGCGCACCATGTGGGAGGACGCGGCCATGCTGGCGGCGCAGGAGCGGATCGAGGAGGCCAGGCGCGCCGCCGCCCAGGCCCGGGCGGTCCGCCGAGCCCCGAGGCAACGCAGGCCGTTCCGCGTGCGGCTGGGCGCGGCGCTGGTGCGACTCGGCACCTGGATGCTGGCGTGAGGGCAGGTGAAGAGGAGGGCCGGGGTGCGGGCCCGGGAATCCGCTTGCCTGCGCTCCGGGTTCGATACTAGGATGCCCCCGCTGCGGTCATCTCTCCGGGGCTCTGCCAAGGAGGAATGCGATGTCCATCATTGCCATTTCCC
Organism: Methylomirabilales bacterium (SeqCode); assembly: GCA_041946635.1. GTDB lineage: Bacteria > Methylomirabilota > Methylomirabilia > Methylomirabilales > 2-02-FULL-66-22 > 2-02-FULL-66-22. The sequence goes on along the minus strand of JBHGAX010000217.1, from coordinate 3,869 downwards.
GGGGCACCTTCAGCGGGGGCGAGGCGTTGGCGACGGCGGTGGCGGCGCGCACGGGCTACCGTTGCGTCAGCCGCGAGGTGATCCTGGAAGCGGCCTGGCGCTACAAGATCCCCGAGAACGAGCTGACGGCGGCCATGGAAAAGCGGCCGCCGCTCCTGGAGCGCATGGCGGGCGTGCGCAAGGAGCACCTGGTCTTCGTGCGCGCGGCCCTGGCGAAGTACGCCAAGGACGGCGACCTGATCTACCACGGCTACCTGGGCCATCTCCTGCTGCCGAACGTCACCCACGTGATCCGCGTCCGGGTCATCGCGGACATGGATTACCGGATCGCCGCCGCCATCGAGCGGAACCCCGGCTTTTCCCGCAAGGACGCCATCGCGTACATCGAGAAGATGGACAAGGCGCGCCGCCAGTGGACCCGCTTCCTGTTCGACGTGGACTGGAACGACCCCAGCCTCTACGACGTGGTCCTGAACCTCAGCCGCATGAGCCTCGCGACGGCCTGCAAGACCGTCATCCAGCTCACCGAGCGCGAGGAGTTCCGGCCCACGCCCGCTTCGCTGAAGGCGGTGGACGATCTGGCGGTGGGCGGCATGGTGGGCGCCGCCCTGGCGACCGATCCCCTGACCCGGGGCGCCGACCTGGAGGTGGTGGCCGACGGCGGCGCCGTGACGATCACGGGGACCACGCAGTCGCCGGCCATCGTGGAGGGCGTGGCGGGCATCGCCAAGCGCGTCCCGGGCGTGAAGGAGGTCCGGTCCCAGGTGCGCTACCTGCTCGAGGGCAAGACGCCGTAAGCGCGCCAGCCTTTGACCGCTTTTCCGCCTCCGGCCGTTCCGCCCCTTTCCTGACGCCGCTGCCGGCCGCATAATCGCCGGCATGCCCTCCTGGAATCGCACGCTCTGGCTGCTCGTCGTCACGCAGTTCACCTCGGCGATGGGCTTCTCCATCATCTTCCCGTTCCTGCCCCTGTACCTGGTCGGCCTGGAGTCCAGCGGCCGCCTCAGCCTGGAGGCGCTGTCCGGCCTCATCTACTCCGTCCAGGCGCTCACCATGGCCCTGGCCTCGCCCGTGTGGGGTGCGGTGGCGGACCGGTACGGCCGCAAGCCGATGATCGTCCGGGCCGGCTGCGGCGGCGCCCTGGTGATCCTGCTCATGGGCTTCGTGCGAAGCGCCGAGGAGCTCGTGGTGCTGCGCGCCATCCAGGGGCTGGTGACCGGAGTGATCACGGCCAGCACGGCGCTTCTGGCCGCCATCACGCCGCGCGAGCGGACCGGGTACGCCATGGGCCTCCTGCAGCTCGGCCTCTGGTGTGGCGTCTCCACCGGCCCGCTCGTGGGCGGGCTCCTGTCCGACCTCGTCGGGTTCCGGGCCACGTTCGTGGTTACCGCGGTCGTGCTCTTCCTGTCCGGGCTGGCGGTCTGGATCGGTGTGGACGAGCCCTTCGTGCGCTCCACCCAGGTCCAGGCCGGGGCGCTGGGCTTCCTGGCGGACTGCCGGCGCATCCTGGCCAATCCGCTGCTCGACTTCACGCTGGCCCAGCGGTTCCTGGGCGCCGTGGGCCGCTCGGCGCTCGAGCCGGTGCTGCCGCTCTTCGTGCTGTCCCTGGCCTCCGCCCGGGTGGCCAGCGCCACGGGCCTGGTGATCGGCGCGGCCTCGGCGGCGAGCACCGTCACGTCGGTGTACCTGGGCCGCCTGGGCGACCGGACCGGCCACGCCCGGGTGGCCGTGCTCTGCGGCGCCGCGGCGGCGCTGGCGTACGCGGCGCACATCCTGGTGGCCGACATCTGGCAGCTCCTGGCGCTCTACGCGCTCACCGGGGCGTGCGTGGGCGGGCTGCTCCCCTCGCTCTCCGCCATGCTGGCGGAGCACTCCCAGCGGGGCGACGAAGGCGGCGTGTACGGGATCGACAACTCCGTGGTGTGCGCCGGGCGCACGGCCGGGCCCCTCATGGGCGCCGCGTGCGCGCTGTGGTTCTCGCCCCGCGCGGCGTTCGTCGTCACGGGCCTGATCTTCGGCGCGAGCGCGCTGCTGGGCTGGCTCACCGTGTGGCGGCCGCAGCGCCGCGCGCCGGACGGGAAGGCGGGATAGGGCCGGTCAGTGGCGCTCGGACTTCTTCCGCGGGACGTGCGCGGCGATGTCGGTGTAGAGGCGGAGCAGGTACTCGGCGCGGAGCCGCGTGTAGGGGACGAGCAGGAGCGCGGCCAGGACCGCACAGCCGCCGGCGACCGCCAGGAGGCGCGGCGCGGCCGCCGGCACGCCGGCCGGGGGAGCCGCGATCGCGCCCCCGGCCGCCAGGACCGCAGCGGCGAGGGCCGGCCAGAGGAGGCCGCGGACCACGTGGGAGAGGATCAGGGGCCGCTCGATCCGCGCCCAGCGCTCGACCTGCCGGCGGGCCTGCTTCACGGCCTCCCGCTCGAAGTCGGCGCCCGCCTGCGGCTTGCGCGGAAGGCCGGGCGCCGCGGCGGCGCGCGCCGCCGCAATCGGGGCGCCGGGCGGCAAGACGAGGAGCGGCGGCGTGGTCGCGGCACGCCAGCGGCCGCCCTCGCCGTACCAGGCCGGGAACAGGCGCCGGTCCCAGGCGTCGGCGGCGAAGTGGCCCAGGAGCCCGAGGAGGAGCCCCAGGCCGACGGCCAGGAAATGCAGGGCGTTCGCGGAGACGCGGGGAAAGAGACGGGCGGCGGACGGCGTGAGGACTTCGAGCAGGACCACCCCCGCGAGGATGGCCGCGCTCACCGGGCCGGCGGCGCGCAAACCGCCCCACAGGCCGAGCCGTGTGAGGAGCCGCTCGAGCGCGCCGCCCGGGTCCTGGGACATATGCCCTCCGCTGCCAGGTCGCCGGGGCGACCCTATCTCGGGTCCCGGGCGCTTGTCAAGGCGGGGGCCGCGACCGAAATCTCCGACGAAATTCCGTTCGCCCCGAGCCCCTCGACACGCTCGTCGAGTACGTGCCGGTCCAGTGACCCCGTTCTCAGGCCCCTTCCATCGCCTTGCGCATGGCCTCCCCGGTTGTCCGGCACCAGCGGGCCCACACGAGCAGATCCGTGCCCACGCAGAAGTGGCGCACGCCCATGTCCAGGTAGCGCTTCGCCTCGTCCGGCGTGCTGATCTCGCAGCGGGGCGGGATGCCGGCCTTCAGCGCGGTCTCGAAGACGCGCCGCTCCACCGCCTGGGTCTCGGGCGTGGCCCACTCGCCCGGGCGCCCGATGCTGATGCTGTAGTCCGCGGCGCCCCACTGGATCATGTCCAGGCCCGGCAGCGCCAGGATCTCCTCCAGCTGCTCCACCGCGCCCTGCTTCTCCACCATGAGCGCCAGGACGGTGTCCCGGATGCTCTGCACGTACTCGCGCTGGACGGCCTGCGGGTCGTCGCGGTAGAGCGCGTAGGTGTGGCGCCGCATCCCGGCGCCGTAGCGGCCGTGGTCCTCGGGCGTCTCGGGCCGCGCCGCCGCGATGCAGGCCCGCGCGTCCTCCACGCCGCGGCAGTCGGCGAACAGCACGCTCTCGAAGCCCGCGCCGATCCCCCGCTGGGCCAGGAACGTGCGGGGCTCCTGGTCGATCTTGATCATGGAGCCCAGGCCGCAGGCCTCGGCGGCCCGGCAGAAGTTCTCGAGCCCGTGCAGGTCGAAGGGGCCGTACTCGGCCACGAACTCCACGTAGTCGAAGAGGCCGCTGTGGCCGACCGTCTCGACCATCGCGGGCCAGATGCTGTGGAGGTGCGTGCCGAGGGTCGGCCGGTCATCGCGCAAGAGCTTCCGTAGCTTGTTCGGTCGCACGGGTCTCTCCTTCAGAACTTCGGTTTCACGCCCAGGCGCCTCACACGGAGGCACAGAGGCACGGGGAGGACCGGTCCGGGATCCGGGGGGTGTT
>JBHGAX010000216.1:0-6934 GCA_041946635.1 Methylomirabilales bacterium (SeqCode) | reverse complement strand
TCGAGCCAACCCGATCCCCGGTCCCCGGCCCCGTTCTTCCATTCCGCAATCCGCATTCCGCAATCCGCAATGTGTTTCCTTCACTTCCCCGTTTCCCGGCGGAGCTTGTTCAGGTGCTTCCGGGCGATGTCCACCCACTCCTTCTCGGCGGGCAGGTTGCTCGCCAGCTCGATGTAGCGCTCCCAGTGGGTGATGGCCTGGCCCGGATCCACCGACTCGTACGCCCGCGCGAGGCCGAACGTGGCACCCGCGTGGTTCGGCTCGGCGCTGAGCACGTGGCGGTAGCGGGCGATGGCCTCGGTGTACAGGCCCTTCTCCTCGTACAGCTCGCCCAGGCTCATGTGGGCCTCGGTGAAGCCGGGCTCCAGCTTGATGGCCTTCTGGTACTCGGCCACCGCCTCGTGGTACTGCTGCTTCTCCTGGTAGTAGATCCTGCCCATGCCGAAGTGGACCCGCGCGTTCTCGGGCTCGATGGCCAGCGCCTTCTTGTACTCCTGCAGCGCCTCGTCGAACTGGCCCTTGGCCTGACGCGCATCCCCCAGCCCGACGTAGGCCTCCGCCATGTCGGGCGAGTGCTCCAGCGCCTTGAGGTACGCCTGGATGGCCTGGTCGTAGAGCCGGCGCGGGCTGCTGACCAGGAGGTCGCCCAGCCAGCGGTACGCCTCGGCGTAGGTGGGGTCCAGCTGGAGGGCCTTCCGGATGGCGCTGGAGGCCTTCCAGCGGTTGTTGGTGGCATAGAGCGACACGCCCTGGGCAAAGTGCGCGGGCGCGAAGTTCTGATCTGTCTCCAGGGCCTGCGCGAGCAGCGTCAGGGCCTGCTCGTGCCCTTCCCGGCTGCCGAGGCCCTGCTGCCAGCGGGCCCGGGCGTAGGGCAGGTAGGCGTTCAGGGCTACCGGCGGCCGCGCCTGGAGCGCCTGCAGGCGCCGGGCGTCATGCTCGCTCTCCCGCACGCCCAGCGCGCCCAGGACCCTCCGCGCCAGCTTCACCTGGCCGGCTTCAAACGCCGCCAGCGGTCCGGCGTGCTCCTCGGTGATCGGCGCCGCGGCCTTGCCCCCCAGGTCCACGAAGCGCATCTGGACCGTGAGGGCGTCGCCCTCCACCCGGTAGGTCCCCGCGACCACCGCCCGCACCTGCAGGTCCCGCCCCAGCGCGACCAGCGTGGCCTCCGGCACCTGATCCGAGAGCGAGACGTTCCGCCGGCTGACGGCCGCCAGCAGCGGGCCGACGTCCACGACCCGCACGGCGCGGAGCTGGCGCAGGCCCTCGCTCATGGCGTGGGCCAGCGCGATCCCGAGCCCCTCCGCGGTCTCCGCGCCGGTGGGCGCGAAGGGCAGCACGGCCACCTTCACCTTGGCCGGAACGCCGGCCGCCTGGCCGGCCGCGGCGGACCCGCCGGGCAGCGCCAGCAGCCCCAGGGCCGTCAGGACCAGCAGCAGGGTCCGGGCGATTTCCAGGCCGCGCATCCTCACCACTCGCCTCATGGCCCCATCCTCGCTCTCTCTCGGCTATCGCCTCGATCCCGGCTTGTGCCCCCACGTTTCGGGCCGCCCCTCGGCTCGCTGCACCACGCTCATGCCGAGCGCCTCCGGGAGCCCGTCGAATCCGTGCCTCTGCGCGTCGGTGCGAGGCGCGCGCTCAGGTCCGCCGCATGCGCGCGCCGAACCGCCCGGTCACGGGCATGGAGGCCGCGGGCGCCGGGCCCGAGCCGCCGCCGTCCGCCACCCCCCGCTTCCAGCCCCAGAGGCGGCGCATGGCCACGTCGGGCAGGAAGAGCAGCAGCGCCAGGGCCAGGAGGTATGGCCAGGCGTCCACCCACACCACCGCGGCCGTGCGCTCCTCGGTGAAGTTGTGGGCCGGCTCGACCGGCGCCGCCCCGCCGGAGAGCGCCACCACGTCGCGGAGCAGCGGCTCGTTCGCCTCCAGCGCCCGGTGCTCGGGCGAGTAGGGGATCACCAGCGAGGCCACCTCGGAGCCCACCAGCTTCTGGTCCTTGCGCTCGGCCACGCCCACCAGGTAGGCCCCCTGCTCGGTGGCGTCGAAGGCGCCCCGGTACCGTCCGGGCCCCACCTGCTCCAGGCGCAGGACCGCCTGCGTCCTGTCCGGGCTCACCACGCCCGCGTTGGCGTCCAGGAAGTTCAGGAACTCGCCCTTCTCGTCCACGGCTTCCAGCTGCACCTCGGCCTGCGGGCCGCGCTGCACCACGGACGTCACCACCTCGCGGCGCTGCGCGGTGCGCAGCGTCCAGCGCACCATCTGCCCGAAGGCCTTGTTGAACTCGTCCCACTTCAGCCAGAGGATGCCCCACTTGGCCTTGGCGTCCGAGGTGAAGGCCACCGAGCGGCCCAGGCCGTAGCGCCAGGCCGCCAGGACCGGGTCGCGCTGGTGCGAGAGCAGCAGCAGGTCCGCCGTGGGCTTGGGCGTGGTGGAGACGTAGCCCCCCAGGGGCGGCGCCTGGTCCCAGCGGATGTCCTGCAGGATCTCGTGGTCCGCCCGGACGGGCTGCGGCCGGAAGGCCTGCTCGATGATGGAGGCCTTGCTGGCCAGCTGGGTCTCCAGGGTCAGGATGCGCGGGATGCTGTAGATGTCCTCGGTGTAGTAGAAGCGGCCGCGGCCCCAGCGGGAGATGTCCGTCATGAACTTCACGTCCGAGTCCTTGCCCACGGCCACCGAGGAGACGCTGATCTTGTCGCGCTGCATGCGGCGCACCAGGCCGGGGAAGTCGGCGGCGGTCACCTCGCCGTCGGAGAGCACCAGCACGTGGCGGAGCAGCGCCTGCCGGTCGTAGATCGCCTGGTAGGCCTCCTTCAGCGCGGGGAAGAGGTCCGTGCCGCCGCCGGCCTTGATGGACGCGATCTCGCGGATGATCCGGTCCTTGTCGGCGGCGGGGCCGATGGGCACCACCCAGTTCCAGGAGGTGTCGAAGGCCACCACCCCGACCTCGTTGCGGTCGTCCAGCAGCTCCACCACGAGCTGGGCGGACTCCTTGGCCAGGTCCAGCTTGGAGAACTTGCTGTCCACCGAGGTCTCCATGCTGCCCGAGCGGTCGATGACCAGGATGACGGCCAGCGAGGGGATCTCCACCTTCTGCCGGGCCTCCATGGTGACGGGGAGGGCCTCCTCGATGGGCGTGTGGTAGAAGCCGCCCACGCCGAAGCTCTCGTCCCCGCCCAGCATCACCAGCCCGCCGCCCTGGTCGCGCACGTAGCCGCGCACCAGCTCCATCTGCTGCCGCGTCATGCGGAGGGCCGAGACGTTGCTCAGGATCAGGGAGTCGTAGCGCGTCAGCCCCTCCATGGTCTTGGGCAGCCCCTCGGGGCCCACCATGTCCACCTTCAGGTCCTGCGCCCGCAGGGCCCGCAGCAGGTTCATGCCCTGGTCCCGGTCCTTTTCCACGTAGAGGACGCTGGGGCGGCCCCGCACGGCCACCAGGCCCACGCCGCGGTTGTTCTCCTGCACCACGTCGTCCGGCGCCTCCAGGCGCGCCTGGTACATCTGGAAGCCGCCCTGGCTCACGGCCTGCTGGTAGGCGAACACGTTCTTGCCGGGCTTCAGCTTCACCGGCTGGGCGCCCACGAACTCGCCGTTGCGGTAGAGCGACACCCGGCCGGAGGTCTCGCGGGCGCTCCAGGCCACGATGCGCACCAGGAAGGACTCCCCGAACTTCACCTCGGCCGGCAGGCTCAGGCGCTCCACCAGCACCTCCCCGCCGTAGTCGTTCTTGAGCGGCACCGCGTTGATGGGGACGCCGGCGGCCCGCGCCACCTGCGCGGCCTCCCGCGCGCTGCCCGAGTTCTCGTTGCCGTCCGAGAGGAGCACCAGGCGCCTGGCCCCCTCGCGCGGGAAGGCGGCCAGGCCCAGGCGGATCGCGGAGCCGATGTCCGTGGCGCGGCTGTCGGCCACCAGCGGGGGCTTGGCCTCCAGCGGGTCGCGGCCCACGGGGGTCTCCACGGTGGGCGTGCCCCCGAAGGTGATGATGCCGTAGCGGTCGCGGGAGCCCGCGGCCTTCACCGCCTCCGCCACGTACTGCCGCGCCTTGGCGCGGTTCTCCAGCGACACGCTGTCCGAGGCGTCCAGCAGGAAGAGGACCGTGAGCTGATCGGTGGCGCGGCGCAGCCCCACCCCCGACAGCCCGGCCAGGATGGCGGCGATGACCACCACCCGGACGCCGGCCGCCAGGAGCGGCCAGCGGCCCCGCGCCTGGCGGTGGTACAGGGCGGCCTCCAGGAGAAGCAGCGCCAGCGCCGCGATGGCGAGGAGCTGCCAGAAGGGCTGGCGCGAGGGAAACTCGGCGGGCCGGCCCGCGGCCGCGGCGGCGGCCGGCCGGTCCTGCGGCTGGAAGCGCGGCGCCAGGTTGGACTCCTCGTCCTGCAGCAGGTTCAGCGCAAAGCGCTGCTCCCACGTCCCCGCCCGCACCTGGTACAGGCCCGCCCGGCTGCTCTCCATGAAGGCGACCTTGCCGTCCGCATCCGCCGTGAGGGCGTGCGTGCGGCCGGCCGGGTCGGTGAGGCTGGCCTGCGTCACGCCGGGCGGCAGCGACAGCGGGATGGGCTGCCCGGTGCGGAGCTGCAGCCCGGCGTCCTCCAGCCGGGTGGGGTGCAGCCAGCGGAGCGTGTTGCTCAGGAAGAGCGGGAAGGCCACGCGCAGCGGGAAGTCGGTCTTGGCGAGGTCGAAGCCGATGGCCACCGCCTTGATGCCGCGCTCGTCGATCACGCTCACCAGCGGGGTGAGGTTGGACTCGATCACCGCGCGGCTCCCCCCCACCGGCCGCACCCGCAGCGCCTCCTGGATCCTCACCTTGGAGAGGTCCAGGTAGCGCATGACCGGGTGGCTCCGGTCCCAGTCCACGATGGGCGGCTCGTCCACCTTGCCCTGCACGGCCAGGGGCACTCCGGGCGGCACGGTGTTCACGAAGACGTAGCGGCCGGGCCGGAGCGGCGACTTGGGCGCCAGGCCGTCCAGGACCACCACGTCGTGGGGCGTGCCCTTCTCCACCTGCTCGAGGCTGCCGCGCTCCGCCTTCACCAGGGGGTCGGCGGCCAGGGCCTTCTCCAGGAAGACGTTGCCGGGGCTCACCAGGAGCACCCGGATGGGCCGGGGCGGCGGGATGACGGCCACCGCCTCGTCGTCGGCGGCCAGGTCGTCCTGCCCGCTCAGCGTCGCCTTCAGGACGCCGCCGTCCTGCGAGGAGAAGGGGATCACGAAGGAGCGGCGCAGGTCGGGGGGGAGCGCCACGCGCTCCGTCTTCAGCCGGCGGCCGTCCAGGGTGAGGCTGAGGTCGAAGGTGGCCGGCTCCGCGCTGAAGTTGGCCACGGACACGAAGGCCTGGTGCTCGAACGTGCCGAAGTACGTCTTGCGCGTCTCGAAGGCCGTGATGCCCAGGTTCCGGCCCGCCTCGCCCGTCCGGTGCCAGCGCAGCGCGGCCCCGCCCAGGTCGGGCAGCGTGGGGGCGGCGAAGGCGGCATCCGTGAAGACGTCCACCACCGCGGTCTGGCCGCCGGCCTGGAGGTTGGCCTGTGCCAGCCGGAAGGCCTCCCCGATGCGCCCCGGCACGTCCAGCGGCCGCAGCTCCTGCAGGGCCTGGGTGAGGGCGCGCTGGTCGTCGGTGAACGCCACCAGCACGCGGGCGTCCTGCCCCGCCTGGATGAGCATGGCCTGCTGCCCGGCGCCCAGCTTCCCGACCGCCTCCAGCGCCGCCCGGCGGGCGGCCTCGAAGCGCGTGCCGCCCACGTCGCTGGCCTGCATGCTGGCGGAGACGTCCACGATCAGGATGTTCCGCTCGTAGCCGGACCGGACGATCGTCCGCACCGGCCGGCCCAGGGCGAGGGCCAGGGCCAGGATGATGAGGATCTGGAGCAGGAGCAGCAGGTTCGGCTTCAGCCGCCGGAACGGCGCGTTGGCCTGCTGGTCGCGCAGGCTGTCCGCCCAGAGCAGCGTGCTGCTGACGGTCGCCTCCCGGCGCCGCATCTTGAGCAGGTGGAAGAGCACGACGACGGGGATGCCCAGCAGGAACAGGAGCGCAGACGGGTTCAGGAACGTCATCGGAGAAACCCACCCTGTCGCAGGTGCCGCAGGACCAGGTCCTGGAACGGCACCGCCGTGCTGGTTCGAAGGTAATCCATGCGATGCCGGGCGCAGAACGCCTCCGCCTCGGCGAAGTGCTGCCGCAGCCGCTCCTGGTAGCGCTCGATGGCCCGGCGGTCCACGCTCACCTGCCGGCTCGCGCCACCCTCGGCGTCCAGCAGCGTCAGGTCACCGGCCAGGCCGGGCTGCAGCTCGTCCTCGCTCACCACGTGGAGCACGAACACCTCGAAGCGGCGCTGCTGGAGCGCCTTCAGGCCGTCCGCGTAGCCGCCCGGATCCAGGAGGTCGGTCAGGACGACCGCCACGCCGGGAACCCGCGAGCGCACCGCGTAGTCCGTCAGGCTGGCGTTCAGCGCGGTGGCGCCCCGCGCCTCCACCTCCTGCAGGAAGTGGAGCAGCGGCAGGATCTGGCCCCGGCCGCGGCGCGGGCGCAGCGTCCGGCTCATGGAGTCGGTGAACAGGCCGAAGGCCACCCGCTCCAGGTTGGTGAGGCCGATGTAGCCCAGGGCGGCGGCCACCTGGCAGGCGTAGTCGAGCTTGGCGGGCCGCCCGAAGCCCATGGAGGCGCTGCCGTCCAGCAGGAGATGGAGGCAGAGGTCCTCCTCCTCCACGAAGAGCTTCAGCAGCAGCCGGTCCAGCCGGCTGTAGATGTTCCAGTCCACGTAGCGGAGGTCGTCCCCCACGGCGTACGGCCGGTAGTCCACGAACTCCACGCCCGCGCCCTTCCGGAGCGTGCGCCGCTCGCCCTTGGCGCGGCCCACCGCCAGCTTGCGCGAGACGATGGCCAGCTCGTCCAGCCGCCGCAGGAACTCCTCGTCGAACACCCGTCGGGCCATCTTCGTCTTCTTTCCAT
>JBHGAX010000215.1:0-6975 GCA_041946635.1 Methylomirabilales bacterium (SeqCode) | reverse complement strand
GGTCATTGGGATTTGGTCACCCGGTGCCGAACGACCTCGGGACTCGGCGCCCATGGGACTTGGCCATTGGAATTTGACTAGATCTTCGGCAGCGTGATCTCCCGCTGCGCCTGGTACTTGCCCTTCTTGTCGGCGTAGGAGGTCTCGCAGACCTCGTCGGCTTCGAAGAACAGGACCTGAGCGATGCCCTCGTTGGCGTAGATCTTCGCGGGGAGCGGCGTCGTGTTGCTGATCTCCAACGTCGCCGTGCCCTCCCACTCCGGCTCGAACGGCGTCACGTTCACGATGATCCCGCAGCGGGCGTAGGTGGACTTCCCGACGCAGACGGTCAGCACGCTGCGCGGAATGCGGAAGTATTCCAGCGTGCGGGCCAGGGCGAAGGAGTTCGGAGGGATGATGCAGACGTCGCCCTTGAAGCTCACGAAGGACTGCTCGTCGAAACGCTTGGGGTCCACGATCGTGCTGTTGATGTTGGTGAAGATCTTGAACTCGTCCGCGACGCGGATGTCATAGCCGTACGCGGAGACGCCGTACGAGATCACGCCGTTGCGCACCTGGTTCTCGGCGAACGGCTCGATCATGCGGTGCGTCTTCGCCATCTGCCGGATCCACTTGTCGCACTTGATGGACATGGGGACCTCGATTCACGGTTCGCGGTTCGAGGTTCACGGTTCGCGCCGCAGGCGCCGGGTCGCGACGACGAACCCCGGCGAGAGGGTGTCTCGCCGGGGTTCGCTCGCTGCCGAGCCGGCGCTCCATGTCTGCCTCATGCATTCCCTGCAGCGTTGGAGATGCCCCGGCACATGAGCGAGAGGTTGATCGGACGGCGGCGCGGATCGCGGGCCCTGGGGTGGTGATCGATCACAACCATGACATCAGGCCATTCGGCAAACAGCGTGACGATCTCGTCGTACAGATCTTCATAGGCCGGAGTCAGGACGATGTACTGCATGGGCTGGCCTCGTCCCCGTTCAGCCATGCGCTGTCCCTCCTCGCTCCTGCGGGTTCTCGGGAAAGGCCGCGCCCGCGGCGCGGCGGCTCGTGGCTCAGGGCCCGGGGCTCAGCCCCGCACCCTCCTCTATCTATCTCTCGTTAGCACTCGCTGAAGCCGCACACGTGACACTTCTGGCAGCCTTCCTCGAACACCAGCGTGAAGTTCTGGCAATCGGGGCACATGTCCGTCGCCTTCACGCGGCCCTCGCGAGCCTCCTTCACGTGCTCCACCCCGGGCTCGCGCAGCCCGACGTGCTCGGCCAGGACCTGCGCCACGGCGTCGGGGATGGAGCGCACGCGGCTCGGCCCCATGCCGGCGTCGCGGCGTCCCCCGATCCGGTCGAGCTGCTTGACGATCTCCTCCACCCGCTCCCGGGGCGTGAGAGGCGACGGCATCCGCAGGATCAAGGAGATCAGCCGGCCCAGCGCCTCGGCGTCGGCCTGCACGTCGCTGCCGGCCTTGCCCACGTTCAGGAAGACCTCGAACGGCTCCCCGGTGGGCCCCTGGTTCACGTGGACGTAGCCCGTCCCGAGGGGCGTGTCCACGCGGAAGGACACCCCGCGCAGCGTCCGCGGCCGCGGCTTCACCGCCAGCGACACCGCCGGGGCCGGTGCTCCCGCCGCGGCGGCCGGCTGTTCGCCGGTCCCCATGTGCAGCACCTGGCCGCCCTCGCCCTTGCAGCCGTCGCGGAAGACGGTGATGCCGAGGCAGCCCAGGTCGTAGGCCAGGCGATAGGCCTTGCCCACGTCCTCCACGGTCGCGGACTGCGGCAAGTTGATGGTCTTGGAGACGCCGTTGTCCGTGTGCTTCTGGAAGGCCGCCTGCATGCGCACGTGCCACTCGGGCGCGATCTCGTGCGCCGTCATGAACAGCCGCCGCACGTCCTCCGGCACCTCGGTCAGTCCGTGGAGCGTCCCCTGCTTGGCCACCTTCTCCATCAGGCCCGGCGTGTAGAAGCCCCGCTGCTTGGCCAGCCGCTCGAAGTGCGGGTTGACGAACGTCAGCTTCCGGTCGCCCACGATGTGGCTGAAGGCCACGGCGAACAGCGGCTCGATCCCGGAGGAGCAGCCCGCGATGATGCTGATCGTGCCGGTGGGGGCGATCGTCGTGACCGTGGAGTTCCGCACCGGCCGCCCGTCCCGGTAGATGCTGTGCGGCCAGTTCGGGAAGGGCCCGCGCTCCTCGGCCAGCCGCGCCGACTCGTCCCGGCCGATGGTCGTGATGAACTCCATGACCCGGCCCGCCATGTCCAGCGCGGCCTCGCTGTCGTACGGGATCCCGAGCTGGAGCAGGAAGTCCGCCCAGCCCATGACCCCCAGGCCGATGCGCCGGTTGTCCGAGACCTGCTTCTTGATCTCGTCCAGCGGGTAGGGGTTCACCTGGATCACGTCGTCCAGGAAGCGGACCGCCGTGCGCACGGTGCGCTCGAGGTCGGCCCAGGCGACCGGCGCGGCCGGATCCTCGCGCACGAACACCGCCAGGTTGATGGAGCCCAGGTTGCACGCGTCGTTCGGCGCCAGCGGCTGCTCGCCGCACGGGTTCGTGGCCTCGATGGTCTCCAGCGCACGCACCGGGTTGGCGGAGCTGTTGTTCACGCGCTCGATGAAGACCAGGCCCGGGTCGCCGGAGCGCCAGGCGGCGTCCACGATCCGGTCGAAGACCTCCTTGGCGCGGATCCGCCGCACCACTTGCTTGGTGTGCGGGTCCAGCAGGTCGTATTCGGTGTCCGCCGCCAGCGCGGCCATGAACCCGTCCGTTATGGCCACCGAGATGTTGAAGTTGGCGATCCCGCCGTCCAGCTTGCAGCCGATGAACTCCAGGATGTCGGGGTGGTCCACCTGCAGGATGCCCATGTTCGCGCCGCGCCGCGTGCCGCCCTGCTTCACCGCCTCCGTGGCGCCGTTGAACACCTTCAGGAAGCTCACCGGCCCGCTGGCCTTGCCGCCGGTGGACTTGACCAGGGTGTCCTTGGGCCGCAGGCGGGAGAACGCGAAGCCGGTCCCGCCGCCGCTCTTGTGGATGATCGCGGCGCGCTTCACCGCCTCGAAGATCTCATCCATGGAGTCGCCGACCGGCAGGACGAAGCAGGCGGAGTACTGCAGCCCGTTCTCCTTGCCGGCATTCATGAGCGTGGGGGAATTCGGCAGGAAGGCGGCGTCCACCATCAGCTCGTAGAAGCGCGACGCCGCCTCGTGGATCTGCGCCTGCGTCTTCCCCCAGGTCGCCTCGGCGGCCGCGATGGCGGTGGCCACCCGCCAGCACATGTCCTCCGGGCTCTCGGCCGCCTGTCCGGGCTTGACGGGGTCACCCCGATCCAGGTACCGCTCGCGCAGCACGCGCAGCGCGGACTCCGACCACCGCCCCTGTTTCGCCGGACGACCGAGCGTCTTCATCGAGAACCTCCACACACACTTCGGGGCGCCGCCATGAAGCCGGCTTCGGAAACCTTCAACCAATAGCGCAGGCAACGATCCCCTGAGGGGCAAGCTCCTCTCGCCGTAGCGAGTACCAGACTTTTGTATGGCATCTACATCTTGAGGCAGGTAAGAGTATATAGCCCTACATGTAGGGGGGTTGTCAAGGGGAATTTTGGATCAGAAAACCCAAGTGTGGCGGGCACTTGCGCGAGAAACCGCGTGGTAAAAGACCGAAATTCGACCCAAGCGCTCGGGCCGGCATTCATCAATGCTCCGCGGCGCTCTCTTCCCATTTCGCTGCTCGGGACGCGGGGTCCCGAATTCCCGATTCGCCCTCACCGCGTGTACCATGCGGCGGCTCGACCCTCGACGTTCATGGGTCGCTCTTGAGTTGCTCCCGCTCGTGGAGTTCGGGCATGCCCAACGCGTCTCGCGGCGCCCCGCGGGCGCCGGGACGCGGCGCGGCGTGGCAGCGGCCCTCAGAGGCGCAACGAAAGCTGAAGGGACGTGTCCGCCTGCCGACTCGGGAAGAGCTGCCGCTCCGGGGCGGGGCGGAGCCCGGCCAGCTCGCGGACCTCGTTCACGAGCGCCACGACCCGGCTCTTGGCGTGGCGCGCCGCCTCCACGAGGCGGGCGGTATCGGCCCCGGAGTCGAGCGCGTAGGCCAGCGGGCTGATCGCGTTGATGAGGTTGTGCTCCAGGTAGTACGCCACACGTCGCCGGTCCTCGGCATTCAGCCGCGTCAAATCCATGTCCGCGAGCATCGCCCCCCTCCGCGCCGCGCCACAGCGACCCATAGCTGAGTAGCACAGCAGGCGCGGGAAGGAAAGACGAAGCGCGTCGGGCCGCCCCGGGGGGTGATTCCCCGAGCTTCGGCCACCGACGGCAAAGGTGACCAGGCCCGGCCCATCGTGCCGCCCGCCTTTCTGTTCGATTTTCCGACGATTGCGCATTGACAAACGCCGCCTCGCCGCGGAGACTGGGCTTGCGTGGGCGGATAGCGACCCCCCTCCTGGCGCCCGCGCAACCCCTCCTCGTTCGCGACGGCCAGGGCGGCTCCTCCCGCCCTGGCCTTTTTTTGTCCAGCCGCCGAGGCGCCACCCGGGACAGCCGTCCCCGCGACCGGCTCGGGCTAGTACGGGTCGTCCACCGGGACGGGCGCCAGCGGCGGCAAGTGGTCCGGGGAGCACGGCAGGTTGCTCCACCGCATCCGGGTGCGGGCCTCCACGCAGTTTCGACCGAGTGGCCCCGACACGTCCCCGCCGGTGCGCTGTCGAACAGCGAGCAGGTTCAGGCTCTCGGCAATCGCGGCGAGCTGCTCCGCGATCGTGGACCGATTCGGCGGCGACGGCGGCGCTTGCCCCAGGGCAGCGGGACCGGATGCACCGAACGCGGCGGGCGGAAAGGAGAGGGCCGCCGCGATGAGCAGGAGACCAATCGAGCGCATGGCTCTCCTCACGAAATCCCCCGCCCCCGTGCGAGCCGGAGATGGAGGGACGGCAGAAGCGGCAACGGCCGCGTGCTCCGCGAGCCTTGCCGGGTTTCTCTGTCGAGAACGGGAGGAACGGCGGACAGCGCGGGGATTTCAGTGTAATGAGGCAGCAGTCTTCTCACAAGACCCGCAGGGCGACATCGCTGCACCATTCGTGTAATTTCTACACGGCGGCGGCGAAGCCCGCTTCGGGGGCGCCGGCCGGGAGCGGTCGGAACTGCATGCCGCGCGGCGTTCGGCGGGCGCGGGGCGCCGTGGTCTGCGATTTGCTCACACGCGGAGTTGGACCGTACACGCGAAGGAGGTGGACTCGAGTCATGACGCGGCTGGTGGCAGGCGGGATGCTCGGGGGCTTCGGGCTCGCGATGCTCTTCGACAGCCTGGTGCTACACCAGATCCTCCAGTGGCATCACAGCTTCTCGCGTTTCGGGCCCATGCCTGCGGACGACGTGGTGCTGCTCGCCGATACGATCTTCGAGCTCAGCGCATGGGCCGTGAGCGGCGCGGGCCTGGTGATTCTCCTGACCGAGGGGGTGGCAGACGTATGGCCGCGGCAGGACGTCACGCGCTGGGCACTCGTCGGCTGGGGGGCGGCGGTGCTCCTGGACTGCGCCGTCAACCACCGGCTGCTCGGCATTCATCACGTCCGGGATGGCGTGGCCAACACCCTCGCGTATGACGTCGGCTACCTCGTCTTCGCCGGCATCTTCCCGCTGCTGGTGGCGCTTCTGCTCTGGGCCGCCCGTCCCGCCGCCATCCGCCTCGCCCTGCCCCAGCGCGCCTGACCCGCCCTCCACTCGGCTCCGGTGGTGCTGCGCGGTTACACGGTGCGCAGCCCCATGCCCAGCAGGGCGGCGATCGCGCCGAGGGCGAGCTGGATCGGCAGCGCCAGCCGAGCGCGCCGCACGGCCTGCTCGCCCGCCCCGCCCCGCCGCCACGCCGCTCCCATCCATACCTGGAGCGCGGCCATCACGATGAGGAGCCCCATCTTGAATGAGAGCATGCCGAAGTAGCCCGGCGTGTAGATGAGGCCGGTCTCCCGTCCGTGCAGCAGGATGTTGAGCACGCCGGTGACGACCACCACCTCCATGGCCCGCGAGGTGAGGAAGTGCGCGCGCTGCGCCACCGCCACGCGGTCCGGACCCTTGACGGGCAGGACCGCCGCCAGGAGGGTCCCCGCCCCGCCCAGCCAGGCCATCGCCCCCAGCAGGTGGACCCACACGATCCACGTCGCCAGCCTGATCACATCGCACCTCCGGCCGCGGCTCCCGGCCACCGGCCAGCAACAATTAGAAAGAGCTCTTCAAGATCACTTCGCCCGCCGGGCCGCCCGGGCGGCCACGGCAAAGGCGACCACCGCGAACAGCGCCGTGATGGCCAGGGAGGGCAGCAAGGCGGGGACGGATCCCACACCCGCGGGCGCGTCGAGGTACAGCACGCGCCGCAGGGCGGCGATGCCGTACGTCAGCGGGTTCAGCCGCATCCCCCACTCCAGCCACACCGGCGCGCCGGTCAGCGGAAAGAAGGCTCCGGAGAGCAGCCACATGGGGAGGAGCAGGAGGTTGATGATGCCGTGGAACCCCTGGGCCGACTCCATGCGCCAGGCCAGGAGGAGACCGAGGCTCACCAGCCCGAGCGCCAGCACGACCATCACGGCGAGTGCGGCCAGCGCAGAGCCGACGCCGAGGGGCACGCCCGCCGCGGGCGCGAGCGCCAGGATCAGGGCCGCCTGCCCCACCGCCAGCACCGTGCCGCCCAGCGCCTGGCCGAGGACCACCGCCGCGCGCGGGACGGGCGCGACCAGGACGCCCTGCAGGAAGCCCTCGCGCCGGTCCTCGACCACGGAGAACGTGGCGAAGATGGCCGTGAACAGCAGGATGAGCCCGAGGATGCCCGGGTAGACGTACTCCAGGTAGCCCGTGCCCGCCGGGAGCCCCGGCGCGCGAAACGACGCGCGGAAGCCGGCCCCGAGGAGCAGCCAGAACAGGAGGGGCTGCCCGAACGCGCCGATCACGCGGCTGCGCTGCCGGCAGAAGCGCAGCACCTCGCGCCAGGCCAGCGTGAAGACCGGC
>JBHGAX010000214.1:0-6978 GCA_041946635.1 Methylomirabilales bacterium (SeqCode) | reverse complement strand
GACAAGAAGGCCAGGCGCTTCGTCATGCGCTTCCACGCCGACCGCTGCACCTACTGCGCGCAGTGCGTCCAGAACTGCCGGCCGGGGTGTCTCGAGATGTCCAGCACCGAATGGGAGCTGGCGGCGCTCAGCCGCGAGGCGTTCGTGGTGCACTACGGCCACGGCGCGGACATCGAGGCCGTCCTGGCACCGTGCGGCCGGGGAGGTGCTCCGCCGGTCCTGCTCGGCGCCGCGGACTGAACGCGGGGCCGGCTCAGTCTCTCGACGCGGCCTGGCGGGTTCCAAGCAGGGCCTGGCGCTGCCACTGCAGCCGGCGGTGGCGGGCCAGGTGCAGCGGCGTCCGGGCCTTCGGGACGCGGTGCACGAAGTGGTAGCGGGCCACGTGGTAGCTCGGGTCGAAGCCGTAGAAGTTCAGCCGCATGCGCGCGAGCTCCTCGGCGCGGTACGCGGCCAGGGGTTTCTCGGCCTCGTCGCGCGCGCGCCGGGCGCGCCTGGCCTCGACCCACTCCGGCAGCGCGGGATCGCGCGCGAGCCGCTCGGCGCGGCGGCGCACCTCGGTCCCGAAGGCCTCCAGCGAGCCGCCGAAGGCGTCGTCGATCAAGCCCAGCGCCACGGCGCGGGCTGCGCCCATGGGCAGGCGGCTCCGGGTGATGACCCGGGAGTGCTCCGGGCCCACGCGCCGGGGCAGGAGGTATGTCCAGTACTCCGAGCCGTAGAGGTTGCCCATGCCGGTGTAGTGCGGGTTGAGCACCACACCCGAGCGCGCCCACACCTGGTCGGCGGCCAGGGCGAGGAAGACGCCCCCCGCGCCGGCGTTGCCCTGCATGGCGGCGATCACCGGCTTGGGCGCCTGCAGGATGGCCAGGCACAGGTCGTCCATGGCAACGATGTTGGCCCAGGACTCGTCGGCGGGGCTGTCCGCGGCCTCGATGAGGTTCAGGTGGATGCCGTTGGACCAGAAGTCCGCCCCGCCCATGAGCACCAGCACCCGCACGCTCCGGGCGCAGGCGGCGCAAAAGGCGTCGCGCAGGCGCAGGCAGTCCGCGGTCCCCATGGCCCCGTTGTAGAACGGGAAGTGCAAGTAGCCGACCCCGCCTGCCTCCTCGTACCAGATATCCTGATAGGTGCCCGCGTCCTTCAGGGGGAGCACGGATAGCGGCAGCTCGGGCAGGTCCCTCGCGCCCGCGGCCAGCAGCCGCTCGGCCGGCAGCTTCAAGCCGACCTCGCCCAGGGGGCCTCGCGGCCGCTGGGCCCTGGTGTGGGTGATCCAAACCGCGCCGTCCGCCGTCGCCCGGCATACCGCGCCATGGCGGCGGGCGAGCAGCGCCCCCGGCTCCCCCCGCAGGCGGGTCTCCTCGACGGCGTTGTAGAGGAACACCGGCTCGCCGCAGAGCTGGTCCAGCAGGCCAGGGGTGCCGTCGGCGGCACGGATCCGGGCAAGGACGGCGGCGGTGCCATCCCGCTGCCAGTCCACGCGGCGGTCTGCTTGCCGGATGGGCGCGTGGGCCCGCCCGCGCACCCTCCTGGGATCTTGCGGCTCGGGCGCGAAGTCCCCCGCGGCGAACTTGCCGATCGCCTCCCGGACCGCAGACGCTGCGGCCTCGGTGACCTCGTTCCGGTAGAGGCTGCTCTTGCTGGCCGCGCGCATGGGGAAGCTGCGCGCGGCCCAGATGGGCCCGCCGTCCAGGACGGCGTTCGCCTGCAGCACGGTGACGCCCCACTCCCGCGCGCCGCCCTGGATCGCCCAGTCCAGCGCGGAGGGGCCCCGATCGCCGGGGATGCCCGGGTGCACCACGAGGCAGACGTACCGGCGCCAGACCGCCTCGGGAATCGCCCGCCGCATGAACGGCGCGACGATGAGGTCGGGCTCAAACAGGGCACAGGCCTCGACCGCGACCGCGTCATGGATGTCGAACTCGACGGAGACCTCGTGGCCCGTTTCGGTGAGGTCCACGTAGAGCCGCTGGGTCAGGCTATTGAAGCTCTGCGTCAGGAGCAGAATGCGCATGACTATTCCTGGCGTAAGCCGTCATTCCGGCGGAAGCCGGAATCCAGGTGTAGCAGAGAGACGTGGACCCCGGCTTTCGCCGGGGTGACGGGGTGGGGATGTAGACTGCTCAGCTAGCAAATCCTGGGGAGCTGCTCGCCGCTCAGCCAGTCCACGATGCGCCGGCCGCCGAAGCCGGTCTCCATCTGCACGAAGTGATCGGGATCCTCCAGCGCCTCGCCGATGATCGCCGCGTCCCGCCCCAGGGGATGGGCCCGCATGGCGTGAAGCAGTCCCGCCGCCGCCTCGGGGGCGCAGAGGCAGACCAGCTTGCCCTCGTTGGCGACATACAGCGGGTCGAGGCCGAGCAGCTCGCAGGCGGCCGCCACCTCCGGGCGGACGGGGATGGCGGCCTCGTGGAGCAGCATGCCGACGGCCGACTGCCGGGCGATCTCGTTGAGTGTGGTGGCCAGCCCGCCCCGCGTGGGATCGCGGAGCGCGTGGATGCCCGGCCCGGCCTCCTCGAGCATGGCCGCCACCAGCCCGTGCAGCGCCGCCGTGTCCGAGGCGACGCTTGTGGCGAAGTCCAGATGCTCCCGCTGCGACATGATGGCCACGCCGTGGTCGCCCAGGGTGCCGCTCAGCAGGATCGTGTCCCCGGGCCGGGCCCGGTCGCCGGAGATGGCGACGCCCTCGGGCACCACCCCCACGCCGGTGGTGGTGATGAAGACCCCGTCGCCCTTGCCCCGCTCCACCACCTTGGTGTCCCCCGTGATGACCGGCACCCCGGCCTGCTTGGAGGCGTCCGCCATGCTCTTCACGATCCGGGCAAGGTCCGCCAGGGGGAAGCCCTCCTCGAGGATGAAGCTCGCCGAGAGATAGAGCGGCCGGGCCCCCGCCATGGCCACATCGTTGATGGTGCCGTGCACCGACAGGCAGCCGATGTCGCCGCCGGGGAAGAACAGCGGCGAGACCACATGGGCGTCCGTGGCCATCACCATCCGCCCCGGAGGCACGGCGAAGACGGCCTGGTCGTTGCCCTGGCGCAGCCACTCGTTGTCGAAGGCGCGCACGAAGAGCCCTTCGATGAGCTGCGCCATGGCGCGACCCCCGCCCCCGTGGGACCTGTCCACACGCCCCTGCGACACGTCGAGCCCGCCGGCGAACCGGTCCTTCGCTCCGTCCATCCTCACGCCCCACGCCCGCGGCGCGCCGCGGGCGAGGAGACGGCCGATCCGGCCTGCGTCCCATTCTCGCGGAATCGCCCGTAGGTATAGTGCGCCGCGCAGGCGCCCTCCGAGGAGACCATGCACGAGCCCATCGGATTCTCCGGGGTGCAGACCGTGCCGAACAGGCGGCAGTCCCGGGGATGCTTCAGCCCCCGCAGGATCGCCCCGCAGGCGCACCCCGGGTGATCGGCCACCGGGGTGTACTCGAGCCCGAAGCGCGCCTCCGCATCGAACTCCCGGTGGGCGGCCCCGATCCGGAGGGCGCTGTAGGGCACCTCGCCCAGGCCCCGCCACTCGAAGCGCCGGCGCAGCTCGAACACCTCGGCCACGCGCGCCTGGGCCTTCACGTTGCCCTCGCGCGTCACCGCCCGGGTGAACTGGTTCTCCACCTCCGCCCGGCCCGCATTCAGCTGGCGGGCGATCATCAGGATGGCCTGCATCACGTCGAGCGGCTCGAAGCCGGCGATCACCACGGGCTTCTCGTACTCCTCGGCGAAGTACTCGTAGGGGCGGCTCCCGATGACGGTGGAGACGTGCGCCGGGCCGATGAAGGCGTCCAGCGGCACCGTGCCGTAGAGCCGCACCTCCGGCGAATCCAGCACGTGCGCGATGGCCGGCGGGGTGAGCACGTGGTTGCAGCACACGCTGAAGTTCCCGAGGCCCAGCCGCTTGGCCTGCTGGATCACGAGTGCCGTGGGCGGGGCGGTGGTCTCGAAGCCGATGGCGAAGAAGACCACCTCCCGGTCCCGGTGCTCTTGCGCGATCCGGAGGCAGTCGGTGGCGGCGAAGACCATCCGCACGTCCGCGCCTCGCGCCTTGGCCTTCATCAGCGACAGCCGATTGGAGGCCGGGACGCGGAGCGTGTCGGCGTAGGTGCACAGGATGACGCCGCGGTTCAGCGCCAGGTCGATGGCGTTGTCGATGCGGCCGATGGGCAGGACGCACACGGGGCAGCCGGGCCCGTGAATGAGGCGCACGCTGTCGGGCAGCAGATCGACGAGGCCATAGCGGGAGATGGCATGCGTGTGCCCGCCGCAGAACTCCATGATATGGTAGCTCTTGTCCGGCCGGACCTCTCGCCGGAGGGCGGCCGCCAGGGCCCGGGCCACCGCGCCGTCGCGGAATTCGGCGATGTATTTCAGCTCGGACTCCTCGCCCCAGGCCGGCGCTACGGCCCCTCCGTGGGGAACTGGGCGAGCAATTCCAGGGTCCTCCTCGCCTCCTCGGCATCCAGCTTACTGATGGCGAAGCCGACGTGCGCGATGACGTAGTCGCCAACCTGCACGCCGTCCACCAGGGCGAGGGAGATGGGCTTCTTCACTCCGCCGACCTCCGCCAGCGCCATGTCTTCGGGCAGCAGCTCGATCACCTGGACCGGAATTGCCAGACACATCGGGTTCCCTCGAGTGCCCGGCCGCCCGCACCCATGAACGCGCCCAGGCGGGCGAGGGCCGTTGGCCGGGAATCTGCCATCCCGCTCGTTGAAGACGCTGGCCAATGCAAGAACGCGACCGCTTCGGTTGAGTATCCGGGGGGCAGGCGGGCTGGCGCGCGGGTACCCGCAAGCCCCTGCCATGCGCGCCGTTGCGACCCCACCCGGAGCCGCCCCGCCGGCGCGCGTCTGGCATCACGCTTGAGGCCACGGCCGGGAAGAATCATTGCCTACAAGGACTGTCGCTTTTCACCCACCCCCCCCGCCGGCGCGCGCACGGTGCGGGGCACGAGCTGGCGCGCCGGGATGACGCGGGCACGGCCGCGAGGCCCGACGAAACCGGGCGTCAGGCGCGAGCGGAGGTCACCGCCCGCAGCTCGTCTGTGAGGTGCCGGAAGGCGGCGGGATCGAGCGACTGGGGGCCATCGCAGAGGGCGCGGGACGGATCGGGGTGCACCTCCACCATGATGCCGGCCGCGCCCACCACCACGGCGGCCTTGGCCATGGGGGTGACGAGGTCGCGGCGCCCGAGCGCGTGGCTCGGGTCCACCACCACCGGCAGGTGGGTGATCTGTCGCAGGTAGGGGACGACGCCCAGGTCCAGGGTGTTCCGCAGCGCCCGCTCGAAGGTCCGGATGCCGCGCTCGCAGAGGATCACCTCCGGATTGCCTTCCAGCAGGACGTATTCTGCGGCCGCCAGGAATTCCTCCAGGGTGGCGCTCATCCCCCGCTTGAGAAGCACCGGCTTGCCGATCCGGCCCACCTCCTTCAGCAGATCGAAGTTCTGCATGTTCCGCGCCCCGATCTGCAGGCAATCGGCCAGCGCGGCCACCCGCTCCAGCTGGTCGATGCGCATCACCTCGGTCACGATCGGCAGGTCGGCGCTTCGCCCGGCCTCCGCCAGGTAGGCGAGCGCCTCGTAGCCGAGCCCCTGGAACGCGTGCGGGCCCGTGCGCGGCTTGAACGCCCCGCCGCGCAGGATGCCCGCGCCCGCCGCCTTCACCGCCCGCGCCGCCTCGTGGATCTGCTCCCGGCTCTCCACCGCGCAGGGCCCCGCGATGATGACGGGCGCCTCGCTCCAGCCGACCGGCACGCCGCCCACCCTGACGACCGTGTCCGCGGGGTGAAAATCCCGGCTCACCAGCTTGTAGGGCTTGGTGACGTGGATCAGCTCCTGGATGCCGGGCAGGTCGCGGAACGGCTCCTCGTCCACGTAGCCCTGGTTGCCCAGCACGCCGATGGCCACACGGTTCTGGCCGGGGATCGGCTGCGCGGTGAAGCCCAGCCCTTGCACGACCCGCACCACGGCCTCGATCTGATCCGGCGTCGCACCGTGCTCCATCACGATCAGCATGCGGTCTCCATTCTCCCGCGGGTCCCGTCGGGCGCCGCCGCGGCGCGCGGCGAAGCGGCGACGAGAATGGAGCATCGATCGGGGGGCCGCGACTGTCAAGGGGAAAGCCGCCGCGGCGGCCCGGGGCGGCCGCCTCGCCACTGTAACCATCTTACCGGGTGCACCGAGCACATTTTGAGTCGGGCGCCGCCGCCGGGGGCCTCCGGGGACGGGCTAAGTGGCGAAAAAAACCGGCCTTGAAACCTGCACGTGGCGGTGCTGTTTGTGGCACAGAACGTGCTTCATCCCACGGTGACTGCCGACGACCAGGAAGGAGACGTTGAGCATGATATGCCGGACACGAGATGGGCGCAATGCGGCGGGCAAGCGAGTCGGGGTCGTATTGGCGGGGGCACTGATGCTGTCGGTGCTCGCAGCGGGGCCGTCGGCATGGGCCGCAGCGGTCGCCTTGCCGCAGGACGTGCCCAACGTTCTGGATCCGAACGTACAGGTGGACTACCAGCCATACCAGGTGGGCAACCTGGAAGGCAATCCGGATTTCCCGGTCATCCTCTTCATGAGCCGAGGCCGCGAGAAGCCCGCGGCCGTGGTGGTGGCCATCGATGCGCGAAACGGACGGGAAACCTGGTCCATCACGAGCGACCCGATCATCCTGGTTGCGGTGTTCTCCAGCCCGAAACAGCTCAGCGGACTCTACCTCGATCATGGTTTCGCGCAGCGGGGCGCGCCGTCCGGGACCCTCACCCCGGCCACGGAGCAGGACGGCGGCTCGCTGCCTGATCTTCTCCGGACAGTGGCCGAGGCACGAGCGCAGACATACATGTGATGACCTCGCAACCCCCAGGGGTTCTTCACCACGGCAGCCCGCCTCTCCCCCTGGTCCCTGCGTCCCGCCTCCGCTTGACACGCCTCACAACTCCATGCTAGACAGCCCCGCACGCGCCGTGGTGCGTCCGCGCGGCTGCTGAAAAGGCCC
>JBHGAX010000213.1:0-7002 GCA_041946635.1 Methylomirabilales bacterium (SeqCode) | reverse complement strand
CGCGCGCGCCGGGACCGCGGCGCTACCTCTTCACCAGCTCCACCCGCCGGTTCTTCGCCTTCCCCTCGTCCGTCGCGTTGTCCGCGATGGGCTTGTCCTGGCCCCAGCCGGCGGAGGTCAGGCGCGCGCGCTCCACGCCCTGCTTCACGATGGCATCGGTCACGGCTTTGGCCCGCTGCTCCGAGAGCGTCTTGTTCCGCTGCCGGCTCCCGGTGTTGTCGGTGTGCCCCTCGATCGAGAGGCGCAGGGTCGGGTTCTGCTTCAAGAGCGCCACGATCTGCTCGATGATCGGCAGGGAGTCGGGCTTGATGGTCGCCTTGTCCACGTCGAAGTTGATGTACAGCGCCACCGAGCCCTGCTCGTTCAGCGCCTTCAGCAGATCGCTGGCGGAGACGTCCTGCTCCATGGCCTGCTTCTCGAGCACGGTCAGCTTGTAGTCGTAGCCGTCGTTGCACGGCCGGACCAGCACCCAGAGCTCCTTGGCGCCCCGCTTCACCCGGCCGTTCATGAGCTCGCCGCACGAGGCGAACTCGCACGACTCGCCCTGGCACGCGCCGTCGTACAGCACCGTGCCCCCGAGGCTGCGGAGCGCGTTGGCGTAGTTCCGGCGGATCTGCAGCTGGCTGGCCTGCCGCGCGCCCTCCTTCACCTGGTAGTCGCGCTGCCACATGTGCCCTTCCGCCGACACGACCTTCTTCCCGTCGAAGAACTTCTGCTCGGTGAACTCGTACTCCTCCGACGCCCCTTCCAGCAGCTCGTAGTTCGGCATGCGGGTGAAGTGCGGGATGTCCTCGTTGGGCGCCAGCGCCAGGCTCTTGGTCGGCGGAGGAGGCGCGGCCTGTGCCTGCATGGCCGGCTGCGCTGCGGCCTGAGGGGCGGGCTGCGGGAATCCCGGCTGTTGCCCGCCCCACTGCTGCTGCGGGAAGCCTTGGGCCTGCGGCTGCTGCGGGAAGCCGGGTTGCGGGGCCGCGAATCCCTGCGGGGCCTGCTGTCCGAACCCCTGCTGCTGCCCGCCCCAGGCCTGCTGCGGCTGCTGCGGGAAGCCGCCCGGCTGCGGTGGCTGCTGCCCGAATCCCTGCTGGGGCGCGCCCCAACCCTGCTGTTGCGGCTGCGGGAAGCCGTGCTGTCCCGGCTGCTGCGGGAAGCCGCCTGGCTGCGCGCCCCACGGCTGCGCTGGCTGCTGCGGGATTCCGCCCGGCTGGCCGAACCCGCCCCCGGGCGGCGCGGCCCACTGCTGCTGCGGCGCGGGCGACGCGACCTGCTGGCTGGGCCGGTAGTACTGCGCCGGCGTCTGGGCCATCACGAACTGCACGGCGTTCTGGATGGCCAGCCGGATGGCCTTCTCCATCGGCGTCTTCGAGTAGCCGGACAGCTCCCCGGAGAGTCCGCCACCGGCCAGCGATCCCAGCCCGGCGATGTCCGTCGCCTCGCCCTTCACGCTGGCGGCCGCCACGATGCGGGACGTGCGGGTGTCGATGAGCCGCATGTCCAGGGCGATGTGCGAGGTCTGCATCGACCCGGCGACCTTGCCCAGGACGTTGCCGAAGAGTCTGCCGGCCAGGTTGCTCATCCCCTCGGCCCGCTCGCCCGCGACGCCGACGCCCGCCTCGCCGCCGGAGCTGCCCGGCTCGAACTCGGTGATGGCGGCCGTCACGAGGATCTCGGCGCCCTCGATCTGGCCGATCGCGGCCGCGGTCTCCGGCCGCATGCGCCCGGAGGCGCCGAGGTCCTGCTCGGAGAGGACGTCCTGCAGCGTCTGGCGCTCCAGCACGATGTAGCGGCCGTTCTGGAACAGCGCCGTGGAGAGCATGTCGCTCATCCCGCTGCCGATCCCCGCGGCCTGCCCCTTGCCCGACTTGTCCGTGAACCGGGCCACCGCGATGCGCGCCTTCGGGCCGTCGTACCGCTCCTGCGTGGCCTGATTGATGTTGGGCCCGCCGCCGCCGTAGTACTGCGCCGGCGCCACAGCAGGCGCGACAAGAAGCGCCAGCCCGAGAAGGCCCACCACGATCCGGAGGCACTGGCTCGATCCGCTTCTCATGATGCTCTCCCTTACTTTTCCAGCGCGATGGGCACGTACATCCCGCCGCCGGGCAGGATGTCCAGACGCTTCGAGAAGGCCTTGTATCCGTCCTTCCGCACCTCGAGCTGATGCGGCCCTGCCAGCAGGCCGACCTCGTACGACAGGTCCTCGCGCTGCTGGAGCCGAACGCCATCCACGTAGACCTCGGCATCCACCGGGTTCACCAGGATCAGCAAGCGTCCCGCCGGGTTCACCGCTGCGGGATAGACCGATCCGGCCTGCGGCGCGGGCATCGGATACGGTGTCGCCGGCCAGTACGGCTGGGGCGCAACCGGCGGGCAGGCGTACCCGGGCGGGCAGGCGGCCGGGTATTGCGCCCACCACGGCGCCGGATACACCCACGGGGGCGGCGGGGCCGGCCGAACCGCGTGGAGGCCTTCCTCCATCTGCCGGATGGCTTCCTTGGTGTGCGGATCGGCCGGCTCCCCGGGGCTGCTCCATATCCACAGGAGGACGAAGCCGAGGAGGAATACGGCCGGACGGCCCCCGCTGGTCGCCGGTCGCCGGCCACTGCTCGTTGCCTGCGTGCGGTTCCCGTACATGGCGCCCTCCGAGACATGCAGGAGCGCGGCGGAGGCTACCCCGCCCCCAGGCGACCCAAAACACGACACCCCAGCCATCAGACGATGCGCTGGGGTGTCGTGCTGTCCGGACCCCGATTGTCCGATATCCGCAGCCTCCGGCCGGGGCACCTCATCGATCCCCCCGCCCTGGGTCACGTCCACGCTGCGCCCCTTTCGGACGAACGCGCCGCGGACTATCAGACGTTCTTCACTGCGGAATATTCACGCCGTATATAGTCGGCCCCCCTTCGCATGTCAACCCGATTCACGGACTCTTGGGCCGGCTTCTCGAGCGCGCGGCCCGGGGCCGCTACAGGACCAGCAGCCCGGCGCGCTCCAGCACGTGCCAGTAGGCCTCGTCGGCGAAGTGCACGATGGTGTTCTCCAGGCTGCGCTGGATGAACTGCCCCTCCCGCGAGTGCGCACCGGCGCAGTGCGCCACCGCCTCCGGCAGGCCGACGGTCAGGGCCACGTGCACGCCGTACACGGAATGGCGAATGGAGGGATAGCCGGCGGCCGCCACATCCTTCTTCCAGCGCTCCTGGTTGCGCGGGCTGAACTCGAACGGCTTGCCCACGTCGTGGCACAGCGCGCAGGCCCACAGCAGGTCCCGGTCCACGCCGATGTCGCCGTGGAGCTTCTCCAGCCCGTCGGCGATGCCCTGGGCGACGACGGCCACCGCGCGCAGGTGCTGGGACTGGGTGCCCTGCTTCATGGGCGGCGTGTCGGGATTGCCGGACGGCTTGATCTCGTCGATGCTCTTGAACTCGCTCTGGGACAGCGCGTAGGCCCAGGCCTCGATGACCTTCGCGCGCAGCCCGGGATCCTTGATGTTGTTCGCCTCCGGCAGGCTCTTCCGCACGCTCTCGCGCAGCTCCTCGGTAACCGTTCCCATGGCTTGCTCCTTCCTTGACGAAGTGGCTGGATGGCGGTCAGCGACCGCCCATCAGCAGTCGCGGGACGTAGAGGACGCTCTCGGGCACGTAGCTGATCAGCGCAAGCACGACGAGCAGGGCCGCGATGAAGGGCCAGGCATACCGGATGAACTGGTCCACCCCCACGCCGCTCAGGCGGCAGGCGATGTACATGAGCATGCCCACCGGCGGGGTCAGGAGGCCGATCATCAGGTTCAGGGTGATCACCACGCCGAAGTGGATCGGGTCGATCCCCGCGCTGCGGATCATGGGCAGGAACATGGGCACCACCACGATGAGCAGCGGCAGCGCGTCCATGAAGCAGCCCATGATCAGGAACAGCACGTTGACCAGGAGCAGCACCAGGATCGGGTTTTGCGAGACGGGGCCGAAGAGGCCGGTGAGGGCCTGGGGCAGCTTCTCGTAGGCCACGATCCACCCGGCCACGGCGAACACCGAGGTGATGAAGAGCACCACCGCCGAGTTGACCATCACCTTGCCGAAGACGGCGTGCAGGTCGCGGAGGCGCAGCTCGCGATACCAGAGGCCGAGGACGAGGGCGTAGAAGGCGGCGACCACCGCCGACTCGGTCGGGGTGAAGATGCCGCCCACGATGCCGCCCATGATCATCAGCGGCATGAGCAGCGGCGCGACGGCCCCGCGGGTGGCCGCCCAGAGCTCGGCCAGGGGCACGCGGGGGGCCCGGGGGAACTTCCCGCGGCGCGCCATCCCGTACGACACGCCCATCATGTAAAGGCCCATCAACAGCCCGGGCACGATGCCGCCGGCGAAGAGCCGTCCCGTGGAGACCTCCGCCAGGCTGCCGTAGATCACGAAGTTGATGCTGGGGGGAATCACGGGGCCCACGGTGGCGGCCGAGGCGTTCACGGCGGCCGTGAAGCCCGGCGGGTAGCCGGCCTTGAGCATGGGCGGGATGAGGATGGCGCCCGCCGCGGAGGCGTCGGCCACCGCCGACCCGGACATGCCCGCCATGACCATGTTGGCCACGATCACCACGTTCGCCAGCCCGCCCCAGATGTGCCCCACCAGGGCGGAGGCGAAGCGCACCAGCCGCCGCGTGATGCCGCCCGCGCTCATCAGCTCGCCGGCCAGCAGGAAGAACGGAATGGCGAGCAGCGGGAAGCTGTCCACGCCCGCGACCATGCGCTGGGCCAGGAACGTCAGCGGGACGCGCCCGCTGAGGAGGAGGTAGACGACCGAGGTCAGGCCCACGGCAAAGGCCACGGGGATGCTGAGGATGAACAGGAAGAGCATCGTGCCCAGCAGGACGATCCCCATGGGTCAGGCTCCGGCGGGTGGGAGGGTCGCGGCGTCCTGCCGACGGCCGGCGGCGATCAGGCGGACCAGCGCACGGGCCCCGAAGAGCAGCATCGCGGCCCCGCTCACGGGCAGGGCCAGGTAGGCCAGCGACATCGGCCAGAGGAGCACGGGGGACCGGTCCCCGGCCCGGAGCGTGACCAGCAGGCCCTCGTAACTCGCGATGGCCAGGAAGGCCAGCAGCGACAGGTACACGAGGACTTCCAGCGGGAGGCGCGCACGCGGCGGCAGGAGGTTCGCGAAGACGTCGATGCGGATGTGCG
Organism: Methylomirabilales bacterium (SeqCode); assembly: GCA_041946635.1. Taxonomy (GTDB): domain Bacteria; phylum Methylomirabilota; class Methylomirabilia; order Methylomirabilales; family 2-02-FULL-66-22; genus 2-02-FULL-66-22. Next base: position 1,841 of record JBHGAX010000213.1, on the reverse strand, counting down.
CGCCCTGCTCCAGCGCCAGCGCCGCCCCCAGGAAGCAGAGCCAGATGAACAGGAAGCGCGACGTCTCCTCCACCCAGTCGAGGTTCGCGATGGGCAGGTTGAGATAGCGCGCCGCGATGGAGACGAGGATGTTCGCCATGAGGAGCACGAACACCCCGACGCCCGTCCAGTAGATGAGCCCGCGGCACGCGCGGCAGAGTCGGTCCATGCTCTTCTCCAGCGGTCGGCGGTCAGCGAGCAGCGGTCAGCCTGCGCGGAATCGTTGCCCGGCTGCGCGTGGCATGCCGCCCCTCGACTTCGCTGCGCTGCGCCCGGGGTGAACGGCCAGAAACCAGGCCCGCTCGTGTCGAGCGTGGCGAAGCGGAGCCGAGAGGCGCGCTGATCGATCTCACCGGATGGCGCGGGCCCTCTCGGCCAGCTCGGGCAGCGAGCCGCCGACCAGGGCGGCCACGCCCTTCACCTTCTCGCGGAACGGCGCCATGCTGGGGGGCGTGTTGAGGTTCAGCCCCTTCTCCTTGAGGAACTGCAGCGACTTGGCCTGGTCGTCCTGGACGAACTTCCACTCGTGGTCCTCGGCGTCCTTCCCGGCGTCCAGCACGGCCTTCTGCAGCTCGGGCGACAGCCTGTCGAAGACCTTCTTGTCCATGGTCCAGAAGCCGCCCCGCAGCATGTGGCCGGTGAGGCTCACGTACTTCTGGACCTCCCAGAAGTTCATGGTGCGGATGGTGGTGGTCGGGTTGTCCTGGCCGTCCACCGTCCCCTGCTGCAGCGCCATGTAGACTTCGGAGAAGGCCAGCGGCACCGCCGTGGCGCCCAGCGCCTTGAACGTCTCCACGTTCACCTTGGAGGCCTGCACGCGGAACTTGAGGCCCAGCAGGTCGGCCGGCGTGTTGATGGGCCGCCGGTTGTTGGTCATGTGGGCCGTGCCGATCAGCGTGCTCCCCAGGTACTTGAAGCCCTTGCCCTCGATCTTGCGCCAGATGCCCTGCGCCACGTCGCTGCCCCAGAACTTCCGGTAGTGGGCCTCGTCGCGGAACAGGAACGGGAGATCGAACACCTGCGTCTCGGGCGCCCAGCCCACCAGGTCCTGGGTGCCGGTGGCCACGATCTCCACCGTCCCGCCCCCCATGCCGATGGCTTCCAGCAGCTCCTTGTTCTTGCCCAGCTGGCCGTTCGTGAAGACCTCCACCGTGATCTGGCCGTTGCTCTTCTTGGCCACCGAGTCCGCGAACGCCCGCGCCCAGACGGTGGTCTGGTGGGTGTCGCTCCCCTCGGTGGAGAGCTTGAAGTTGTAGGCGGCACCCGCCGGGCCGGGAAGCATCACCACGGCGACCAGGAGACCGACCACGCCCAGCACGCCTCGCAGTTGCATGGTTCCCTCCTTCGGGGGCCCCGCCCCGCGGCGTTCTCCGGAGACCGGATCTACGCGCCCCCGCACCACTCGGCAATGGACAGCGCCACGACCTTCGTGGCCACCACCAGGTTGGACACGGGCACGGACTCGTTCACGGCGTGCATCTCCGCCGTCAGCCCGGGGCCGAAGATCACGGTGGGGGTCTTCCCGTGCTTGATCAGGTACCGGGTGTCGGCCCCGCCCGTCCTGCCGCTGAAGACGGGCGCCTGCCGGGTGACGGCGGTGTGTGCGCGCGCCAGCGTCTGCACGATGGGGTGCGCGACGGGAATCTCCGCGCCGTCGGCCCCCACCTCCTTGAACTCCACCACGGGCGGGTGCTCCCGCAGCCAGGCGTCGGACTCCGCCGTCCGGCGGATCTGCTCCAGGAGCTGTCGCTCCACGTCCTTGACCTCTTCGTGCGGCATGAGGCCCAGGCTCCCGCGCAGGA
>JBHGAX010000212.1:0-7007 GCA_041946635.1 Methylomirabilales bacterium (SeqCode) | reverse complement strand
GCGGGCGGGCGCGCTCGGCGGCGCTACCGATTTCGTTCGTACAGGATGCGCAGACCGGTGAGCGTGAGCAGGGGGTCCAGGTGGTCCACCATCTTGGATTCGCCCAGGACCAAGCTCGCCAGCCCGCCCGTGGCGATGACCGTCGGCCGGCCGCCCATCTCGTCCTTCATGCGGGCCACCAGGCCCTCCACCAGCGCCAGGTAGCCGAAGTACAGGCCCGCCTGCATGCTGCTGACGGTGGTCTTGCCGATCACACCCCGAGGCCGCGTGATGTCCACCCGCGGGAGCCGCGCGGCCCGCTGGAACAGCGCCTCCGCCGAGATGCCGACGCCCGGACAGATCGCGCCCCCGAGGTACTCGCCGCGCTCCGAGATCGCGTCGAAGGTCGTCGCCGTCCCGAAGTCCACGACGATGCACGGCCCGCCGTAGGTGTCGAAGGCCGCCACGGCGTTCACGATGCGGTCGGCGCCCACGTCGCGGGGCGACTCGTAGAGGATCGGCATGCCGGTCTTGATGCCGGGGCCGACGACCAGCGGCTCCACCCGGAAGAACTGCCGGCTCATCTCTTCCAGGGGGCCCTGCAGCGAGGGCACCACGGTGGCGAGGATCACGGCATCCACCGCCCGGACGTCGAGCGCGCGAACATCGAACAGCACCTTGATGAGCACGCCGTACTCGTCGCTCGTGCCGGCGCGCCGGGTGGGCAGCCGCCAGTGCGTCTTCAGCGACGGTCCGTCGAAGACCCCAACCACCGTGTTCGTGTTGCCGACATCCAGCGCAAGCAGCATGTTGAACTCCGGGGGCCAGGCATCAGTGGTCGGGGGTCAGGGGACCGGGGCGGAAGGGAGTGCACTCGGCTCCCCCGGTTCGTCTCGGCTCTCGGCGCTCCCCCGCACCCGGCACTTCGCTAGGCACTCGGCGCTCGGACGGAGACCTCTTCCGAGACCAGCCGGCGCACGGCCCCGCCGGCGTCCTGCACGAGCAACGCCCCGGTCTCGTCGATGTTCACCGCGACACCACGCCACGCCCGCCCCTCCGCCAGGACGGTGACCTCCCTGCCCAGGATGGCCGAGACGGCGCGGGACGCCCGCACGACCGCGGCTGCGTCTCCGCGGCAGAGGACCGCGTACCAGCCGTCCAGCGCGTTGAACAGCGCCGCCGCGAGGACCTGGCGCTCCACCGGCCGGCCGGCCGCCAGCGCGATCGAGGTGGCGGCATCCCGCAGCTCCTCCGGAAAGTCCTCGCGCCGGTGCCGGCAGTTGATGCCGATGCCCACGACCACCTGGGCGAGCTCGGCGCCCACGGTCGTCGCCTCCGTCAGGATGCCGGCCACTTTCCGGCCGTCCAGCACGACGTCGTTCGGCCACTTGACCAGCGCCGGCACGCCGGAGACCCGCCCCACCGCCTCCGCGGCCGCGACGCCGGCGGCGAGGGTGATGAGCGCGCCGCGCTCTGCGGGCAGCCCGGGGCGCAGCAGGATGGACGCGTAGAGGCCCAGGCCGGGGAGCGACATCCAGGTCCGGCCCCGCCGGCCGCGCCCCGCCGCCTGGCGGTCGGCCAGGATGCAGAGCCCTTCGGCCGCGCCGCGCTCGCCCGCCGCCATGGCGAGATCATTGGTGGAGTCCACGACATCGTGGACTTCAAGCACGCGGCCGATGACGCGTGTCCGGAGGCCGGCGCGAATGGCGTCCGGCGCCAGATCGGCGGGGACCTCGCCCACGTCCTGGTCAACCTCCTTCTAACCCCCGTCCCTTCCGGACCCCGACCCCCGGCCCCCGGCCTCTGCCTTCAACGCCTCGATGCGGGCCAGGCCGTCCCGGAGCTTTGCCTCGGTCGCAAGGAGCTCGGCGCGCGCCGCCTGCTCCTTGGCCACCACCGCCGCGGGAGCCTTGGCCAGGAACTCGGCGTTGTCGAGCTTCTTCCCGATCCGCTCCAGCCCCGCCTGGGTCCGGGCCAGCTCCCTGGCCAGCCGCTGCCGCTCCTCGTCCAGGTCGATCACGCCTTCCAGGGAGACGAACAGCTCGATCCCCTGCACCACGGCCGTCGCGGCGAACGCCGGCTTGTCCGCGTCCGGCGCCACCACGAGATGCGAGAGGCGCGCGAGGCTCCGGAGGATGTCCTGCGCGTCCAGGATCTCGCCCTGCGCGGTGCCACCCGCCCGCACCGTGAGGGGCACCCGCACGGCGGGGCCGATGCTGTGGCTCGACCGCAGGTTGCGGACCTCGCGGGTGATCTGCATCACCAGCTCCATGCTCTCCACCGCGCGGTCGTCGTGCATGCTGGCCTCGGGCGCCGGCCAGGGCGCGTGCAGGATGCTGAGGCCGGGCCGCAGCAGCCGCTGCCAGATCTCCTCGGTGATGAACGGCATGATGGGGTGCAGCAGCCGGAGCGCCTGCTCCAGCACCCGCACCAGGAGCAGCCGGCCGACCCGCCGGTCCGCCTCGTCGGCGCCGCTCAGGCGGGTCTTCACGATCTCCAGGTACCAGTCGCAGTACTCGTGCCAGAGGAACTGGTACAGGATGGAGGCGGCGTCGTTGAAGCGGTAGCCGGCGAGCGCGTCGCTCACCCCCTGGATGACCTGGTTCAGCCGGGTGAGGATCCAGCGATCCGGCAGCGCGAGCGGCAGCTCGGTGAGCCGCACCTCCCCGTCCGCGCCCACGTGCGGGGCGACGAACCGGTAGGCGTTCCAGAGCTTGTTGCAGAAGTGCCGGTACCCCTCGATCCGCTTGACGGACAGCTTGATGTCGCTGCCCAGCCCCGCCAGGGCCGCCAGCGTGAAGCGCAGGGCGTCGGCGCCGAAGGCGGGGAAGCCCTCCGGGAACTGCCGCCGCAGGCTCTCCAGGGCGGCCGGCGGGGCGCCGCCCGCCGTGGCGCCGGCCAGCAGCTCCTCCAGGCTCGCCCCGTTGACGACGTGCAGGGGGTCGATCACGTTGCCCCGCGTCTTGGACATCTTGTTGCCCTGCTCGTCGCGGATGAGGCCGTGGATGACGACGTCCCGGAACGGCACGTCCCCCATGAAGCGCAGCCCCAGCATGATCATGCGGGCCACCCAGAAGAACAGGATGTCGTACGCGGTCACCAGGCAGGCGTTCGGGTAGTAGACGGACAGCTCCTTGGTGGGCGCGGGCCAGCCCAGCGTGGAGAACGGCCACAGGCCCGAGCTGAACCAGGTGTCGAGGACGTCGGTCTCCTGCCGGAGGCTCACGCTCCCGCAGGCGGGGCAGGCGGCGGGCGGCGTGCGGGCGACCACGGTCTCGCCGCAGGCGTCGCAGTACCACGCGGGGATGCGGTGGCCCCACCAGATCTGGCGCGAGATGCACCAGTCCCGGATGTTGCGCATCCACTCGAAGTAGGTCTTCTCCCACTGGCTGGGGACGATGCGGATGCGCCCCTCCTCCACCGCGCGGATGGCCGGCTCGGCCAGGGGCTTCATGCGCACGAACCACTGCCGGGAGAGCGAGGGCTCCACCACGGTGTCGCAGCGGTAGCAGTGGCCCACGGCGTGGAGGTGCGGCTCCTCGCGGACCAGCAGCCCCTCGTGGGCCAGGTCGGCCACCACCCGCTTGCGGCAGGCGTAGCGGTCCAGCCCGGCGTAGGGGCCGGCCGCCTCGGTCATGCGCCCGTCGTCGCCGATCACCTTGATCTGGGGCAGGCCGTGGCGCAGCCCCGCCTCGAAGTCCTTGGGGTCGTGGGCGGGCGTGACCTTCACCAGGCCGGTGCCGAAGGCCGGGTCCACGTAGGCGTCGGCGATCACGGGGATCTCGCGGTGCAGGAGGGGCAGGCGCACGCGGCGGCCGACCAGGTGGCGCGTCCGCTCGTCGTCCGGGTTCGCGGCGACCGCCGTGTCCCCCAGCATGGTCTCGGGCCGGGTGGTGGCCACCACCACCTCCCCCTCTCCCTCCACCAGCGGGTAGCGGATGTACCACAGCTTCCCCGTCTGGTCGGCGTACTCCACCTCCAGGTCGGAGAGGGCCGTCCGGCAGCGCGGGCACCAGTTGATGATGTAGTCGCCGCGGTAGATGAGGCCCGCCTCGTACAGCTGGCAGAACACCTCCTTGACCGCCTCGGAGAGGCCGGGGTCCATGGTGAACCGCTCGCGCTCCCAGTCGCAGGAGGCGCCCAGGCGCTTGAGCTGGCGGATGATGGTCCCGCCCGACTCGGCCTTCCAGCGCCACACCCGCTCCACGAAGGCCTCGCGGCCGAGCTGCTCCCGGGTGAGACCCTCCTGGCGGAGCTGGCGCTCCACCACGTTCTGCGTGGCGATCCCGGCATGATCCGTGCCGGGCATCCAGAGGGTGTTGTCGCCCAGCATGCGGTGCCAGCGGATCAGGATGTCCTGCAGCGTGTTGTTCAGCGCGTGGCCCATGTGCAGCGAGCCCGTCACGTTGGGCGGCGGGATGACGATGCAGTACGGGGCCCCCGGCGCGTTCTCGTCCGCATGGAAGAGCCGCCGCTGCTCCCACGAGCGATACCACTCCTCCTCGACCCCCCGCGGGTCGTACCCCTGCTTGCCGGCCGGCTCGGGGCCCGCCGCCTGTTCCTCGCGATCCAGCATGCTCTGCTCCAAAAGAACGGGGATGCCGTGAGCCCTCACGGCATCCCCATCCGGTCCAAGGGAACCGATCAGGAGGTCTGCTGCTCGTCGGCCAGCTGCTTGATCCGCTCGATCTCCTTCGCGATGAGGATCTCGGCCAGGTCCGGGACGACCTCCCAGACCACGTGCTCGATCCGCTCCACGAGCTTCTGGCTCAGCTCCTTGGCCAGCGCCTCGGCCACGCGGGCGGTCACGGCCCGGCGCATGCCGTCCAGGTCGGCGCCGGCCGGCGCCGCCGCCTCCGGCGCCTGGAGCTCCACCTCGAGCCCCGCGGGCACGCCCGGCGCCGGCCCGGGCGGCGCGGCCACGCTCGCCTCGGCCTCGCCGGCCGGATCGGCCGGACGCGGCGCCGCCGCCTCCACCGCGAGATCCAGCACCGGCCCCGGCATGCCCGGCGTCTCGCCCGCCCCCGCGCCCAGCCCGGCCGCCGCCCCCGTCAGCTCCTCGGACAGCGAGGCGAGATCGAGCTCCGGCAGCCCGGGGGATGCCCCGGCCGCCGGCTCTTCGACCGACGCGGCCGGTCCCGGCCCGGCCGGAATCAGCGGCAGCGCCGGCTCCTCCGTCTCCGGCAGCTCGAAGACCGGCGTCGCCTCGTCCGCCGCGTCCCGGCCCGCCTCCGTGCACAGCAGCTCGTCCAGCGAGAGGCTGCCGGGCAGCGGGAGCACCTCCATCTCGGCGCCCTGCAGCGGCGCCCCGGCCTCGCCCCCCAGCAGCTCGAGGTCCAGGCCCGTCTCGTCCAGGGCGGGGAGGCCGCCCGGCGGCGGGGCGACGGCGGCCGCGCGCTCGGAGGCGGCGGGGGCGTCCAGGAGCGGCCACACCTGCCCCCGGGGCGCCTCGGGGGGAGGCGGCGCCGGCTCCGGGACGACCAGCGGAGCACGGACGGCGGGCGCCTCGGCGGGCGCGCCCCGGGGAGCCTCGCGCGGGGCGCCGCGCGCGGCGTCCAGGCTCCGCGCGAACAGCAGCTGCTTCACCTTGCTGATCAGGGCCTGGGACTCGAACGGCTTGCTCACCACGTCGGTGACGCCCACGGCGCTGGCGCGCGCCTGGTCCAGCGCCTCGAACGTGCCGGCCAGGAGGACGACCGGCGTGGTCCGGAGCGCCGGTTCGGCACGCAGGGCCTCGCACACCTCGTAGCCGTTCCTGTCCGGCATGACCAGGTCGAGCAGGATCAGGTCCGGCCGCTCCGCCCGGGCCTTCCGCAGCGCCTCCTCCCCGCTCCGCGCCTGGATGAGCAGGAAGTCCTCCTTGCTGAAGGTCAGCTCCACCACCTTCTGGATGGTGACGCTGTCGTCCGCTACCAGGATGCGAGCGCCCATGGCTCCTCCGACCTCGCCGTCGCGGCGACGGCTACGCGAGCAGGGTGACCGGCTCCGTCGATGTCAGCAGCTTCGCCGCTTCCAGCCACACCACCGGCCGGCCGCCGGCGTTCGCCACGCCCCGGATGAACTCCGCGCGGATCCCGAAGACCCGCGGCGGCGGGGGCAGCACGCCGTCCCGCGGCAGCGGCAGGACGCGCAGCACCTGGTCCACCGTCACCCCGACCAGCGGGTCCTCGCCGATCCCGCTCAGCAGCACGATGGGCGGGCGCGGGGGACCGGCCTCGGGGTACCCCAGCCGCTTCCGCAGGGAGACGACGGGGACGAACTCGCCGCCGTGCGGGATCACCCCCTCCACGAAGGGCGGCCGGCGCGGGGTGCGCGTCGGCTCCCGGAATTCCAGCACCTGCTGGACCCGCGGCAGCTCCACGGCGAAGGACTTGCCGGCCACCTGAAAGGCCAGCACCGGCATGCCGGACTCGTCCGGCGCTGCGCGCGGCCGGGCCCTCACCGCCGGCGGCCTCCCGGATCACTGGCCATCGAAGCGCACCACATCCGCCAGCTCGCCCAGCCCCTCGGCGCGCAGCAGGACCACCGCCCGCTCGTCCCGCAGACACAGCCCCCGGAAGAGGCGCGGGTCGAGCGTGGTCGCCAGCCGCGGCATGCGGGCGATGCGGGCCGCCGGCACCTCGAGCAGGTCGAGCACCTCGTCCACCAGGATCCCGAGCGTGCGGCCGGGCGCGTCGAGCAGGAGGACCTGGGCCGTGGCGGGCACGCGGTCCCCCGGGACGCCGAACAGCTCGGCCAGGCGGACCAGCGGGAGGCGATGGCCGCGATACGCGAGGGCGGAGCACACCTGGTGGGCGGCGGTCGGAAGCCCCGTGATCCCCTCGGGCGGCATGACCTCCCAGAGACCCTCGAGGCCCAGGCCATACGTCTCCCCGCCGACGCGGAACAGCAGGAATTGCTCGGCGGATAGGGTGGATCCGCGGCGCGGCCGCCGCGTGAGCAGGCTCGGGTGCACGGACCTCCTCGCTCGCGACAAATTTGGGCCACAATACCGGCGGCCCTGCGGATTGTCAAGTTACGGCCCGGGC
>JBHGAX010000211.1:0-7083 GCA_041946635.1 Methylomirabilales bacterium (SeqCode) | reverse complement strand
ACGGGACTACGGGCACTCAGCCGCTTCAGCGGGCGCCGTCACTGGTCCTGTGGTCTTGTGGTCCTGTTGTCCTGTGGTCAGTTGTCAGCAGTGCCCCGTCTGCCAGCCCTTCCGCGCGGCGGCTCACGACGCGCTCGCCGGCGGCGAGGCCGCGGAGGATCTCCACCTGGCCGTCCAGTTCGCGGCCCACCTGCACGATGCGCAGCTCGGCGCGCTCGTGCCTGGCCACGAAGAGCTTGGACACGCCGGCGTCGTTCTGCACCGCCGCCGCGGGCACCAGCAGGCTCGGGCCGGCCGAGGGCAGCTCGATGCGGGCCGTGGCGAACAGGCCGGGGTGCAGGAGGCCGCCCGGGTTGGGCACGATGGCCTCCACCACCAGGGCGCGCGAATCCGCGCGCACGGCGGGACCCACGTAGGCGATGCTGCCCTCGAAGCGGCGGTCGGGATGCGTCTGAACGCTGAAGGTGACCTTCTGGCCCCGCCGCACGGCCGCGACCGCGCCCTCGGGGATCGTGAGCTCCACACGCAAGGGATCCACCCGCACGATGGTCGCCACGCGGTCGCCCTTCTTCATGAAGCGGCCGACGTTCACGTGCTTCTCGGCCACCAGGCCGCCGAAGGGCGCCCGGATCACCGTGTCCTCCAGGAGCTTCCTGGCCATCGCCACCCGCGCCCGCTGGGCCTGGAGGGTCTGGTAGAGCTGCCGGACCTGGTTCTCGACCGTCTCCAGCTGCTCCCTGGCCGCCAGGTAGTCGGCCCGCCGCAGGTCGTGCTCGGACCGCGAGATGGCGCCCTCCTCGACGAGCTGGGCGAACCGCCGGTAGTCCGCCTCGGCGCGCTCCAGGCTGACCCGGGCCTGCCGTACCTCGGCGGTCTGCTTCACGTCGAAGGGCCGGCCGTTCTCGAGGCCCAGGCGCGCCCTCGTCTGCGCCTCCATGGCCTCCGCCTCGCGAAGCTGGTTCAGGGCGTCCGCCTGGTCGAGGCGCACCAGCACGGCGCCTTCCCGGACCACCTGTCCCCGCTCCACCAGCACCTCGACCACGCGCTGCTCCGCCTCGGCCCCGACCTCGGTCTGCGCGTCGGCCATCAGCGTGCCGGTCACGTCCAGCACGTGCGGGAGCTGGCGCTGGACGGCCTCGACCAGCGCGACGGCAAGGGGCTTGGGGGGCGGGGCGTCCTCAGCCGTCTGCTTCGCCTCGGTCCTGCCGCAGCCCGCCAGGATCAGGGCGGCGATCGGGGCGAGGGCAAGGCCGGCGAGCGCGCGCCGGAGCTCCTTATTCAGGGCGATCATGAGCGTTGCTCCTCCAGGGATGATGACGACGGGATGTGCAGCCGGCAGATGCGGTCGTCCACGCGCCGGCACAACTCGGCCAGCGCCGTCCGGGGAATCCGGGCCAGCGCGTCGAGCTCGCCTCCGGACAGCTCGACGCCGGCGCGCAGGCAGGCCCTCGCGGGGTCGGCGAAGAACGCCTCACGAAAATCCTCGTCGGTCACCAGCCTTCCCAGGGCCTGCTCCACCCCTCGCTGACTCATCTCGCTTGTCCTCCGGCGGGCGTCGGATAGCACGGTCCGGGCCATCGCGGAGACATCCGTACAGTCAACGGGTTGTCAACGATCCGGGTGGATGATGACGAGCGATCTGCGGCATCGGGTGGCGAAAAATCGCCACCGGTGCGCAGATTTCGACAAACCAGGGAGGGGGGAGGGCGCTAAGCGTCGAGGCCGAAGCGCTTCAAGCGGGTGTAGAGCTGCGAGCGGGTGATCCCGAGGAGGGCGGCAGCCTTCGACTTGTTGCCTTTCGACCTGTCGAGCGCGTCCATGACGAGGCGGCGCTCGACGTCCGAGAGCAGTTCGCCGGCCGCCGGCGGCGGCAGGCCCTGCGAGCCGGGAAGCGCCGACTGCGGCGGGGTGCGCGCGGGCAGGGCCAGGTGCGCGGCGCTGATGAGCCCGCCTTCGGACACGATGAGCGAGCGCTCCACCGCGTTCTGCAGCTCGCGGATGTTCCCGGGCCAGGCGTGGCCGAGAAGCGCCTCGCGGGCGTCGCGGCTGAGCCCCAGCTCGCCCTTGGCCATGCGGGCGCCCAGCGTGCGCACGAAGTGGTCGGCGAGCAGGAGGACGTCGTCGCCGCGCTCGCGCAGGGGCGGCAGGTGCACGGTGAACACGTTCAGCCGGTAGAAGAGGTCCTCGCGGAACCGGCCGGCCGACACCTGCTGGGCCAGGTCGCGGTTCGTCGCGGCGATCAGCCGCACGTCGGCCCGGAGCGTCTGGTTCCCGCCCAGCCGCTGGAACTCGCGCTCCTGCAGGACGCGCAGGAGCTTCGCCTGGACGCCCGGCGACAGCTCGGCCACCTCGTCCAGGAACAGGGTGCCGCCGGCCGCGACCTCGAAGCGGCCCGGCTTCTGGCGGTCCGCGCCGGTGAAGGCGCCCCGCTCGTGGCCGAACAGCTCGGACTCCAGCAGCGTGTCGGGCAGGGCCGCGCAGTTGATCGCCACGAACGGCCCCTCCGCGCGCCGGCTGGCGCGGTGGATGGCGCGGGCCACCAGCTCCTTGCCCGTGCCGCTCTCGCCCGTGATCAGCACGGTGGTCTCGAGGGGCGCCACCTTGCCGGCCCGCTCCAGCGCCTCGCGCAGGCCGGCGGAGCGCCCGATGATCCGGTCGAAGCCGTAGCGCTCCTCCAGGGCGTCCTCCAGCGATTCCACGCGCCGCTCCAGCCTCCGCGCCCGGCCCTCGATGGTGGCCAGGCGCCGCTGCTCCTCGGCCATCCGCTGGTGCTGGAGGGCCAGCACCACCTGCGCGGCGATCGCCGTGGCGACCTCCACGTCCATCCGGTCGAACCAGAACGGCCGGCGCTTCCCGAAGTACAGGGCGCCGCCCGCCCGCTCGCCGAACATGAGCGGCGTCATCAGCGAGGATCGGCCGCCCCCCTCGATGATCAGGCGGTCGCCGGCGTACTGGGGGTCGAGCTCGCGGGGCGCGTCGTGGACGAGGAGCGTCTCGCCGCGCAGGAGCACCTCCGAGCAGGAGAAGTCCTCCAGCGGGATCCGCCCCGGCATCTCCGCCATGGGCGCGTTGTCCACCTCCGCCAGCATCTCGACCTCGCGGCCGCTCGCCGAGAGCAGGACCACGCCCATGACGTCGAAATCCAGGACGGGCCGGACCGCCTCCGCCAGGCGCGCGAACACGTCGCGCACGTTCAGGCTCGCGCCCAGGGCGCGCGTGAGGCCGTCGAGCGCCTTCAGGCGCCGGCGGCGGTGCCGCTCGCTGTGGAGCAGGACCAGGTTCTCGATGAACGGCGCGATGAGATTGCCCAGCTGATGGAACACGGCCAGCTGGGCCTCGGCGTACCGGTTCGCCTCCAGCGCCGTGGCGACGAGGGCGCCGATGATGCGCCCGCCGCTCGAAAGCGGGACGAGCATCCCGGAGCGGATCCCGGCCTCCTGCACGCGGCGCTCGAAGGCGTTGGCGCCGGCGAAGCGCGGGTCCGCCGGGAAGTCGTGGACCAGCATCCGCTCGCCGGCGAAGACGCGGCGCAGGACCCACTCGTCCGCGACGTACCGGGTCTCGGGGTCGAAGTCCGTGGTGTAATGATTCCTGTGCAGGCGCAGGCCGGGCAGGGCGTGCTCCGCGAACACCGTGAAGGTCCGGCCCTCGGCGTGCAGGTAGTCGATGACCAGCCGGTCGTGGGGGATCATCGGCCGGATGTGCGAGGAGAGGCGATCCAGGAAGCTCGCGGGGTCGAACTCCTCCTGCATGGAGTGCCCGATGGCGGTGAGCGAGGCGAGGAGATCCGACGGGACCGCCGCCGGGCCTGCTGCGGGATCTGTCATCACCGCACGCGCAGGCCGCTCTCGGCCACCACCTTGCCGTCCTTCACCACGGTCTCCACGGGGTTCACGCCGAAGTGGTAACAGAGGTGCTCGTGGTTCGGCATGTCCAGGACCAGCGCATCCGCGGCCTTGCCCACCTCCAGGGTTCCGACCGCCTCCTGCTCGCCGATGGCCCAGGCCGCGTTCACGGTGGCCGCCGTGATCGCCTCGGCCGGCAGCATCCGCATCTGGGTGCAGGCCAGGTTCAGGATCATGGGCACGGATTCGGTCATGCAGGAGCCCGGGTTGAAGTCGGTGGCCAGCGCCACCGGCACGCCGGCGGCGATCATGTCGCGGGCGCGGGCGTAGCGCTGCAGGTGCAGGAAGTAGGCGGTGCCCGGGAGGAGGACCGCGATGACGCCCGCCTCGGCCATGGCGTGGATGCCCTCGTCGCTGGCGAACAGCAGGTGATCCGCCGTGCGCGCCCGCACCCGCGCGGCCATCGCGGCGCCACCCAGGTCGGTCATCTCGTCGGCGTGCACGCGCAGCTCCATGCCCGCGGCGCGGGCCGCGCGGAGGATCCGCTCGGACTGCTCCACGCTGAACACGCCGGTCTCGCAGAAGACGTCGCAGAACCGGGCCAGCTTCCGGGAGCCCACGATCGGGATCATCCGGTTGATCACCAGGTCCACGAAGGCCTCGGGATTCTGCCGGAACTCCGGCGGGACCTCGTGCGCGCCCATGAAGGTCGGGACGATGGTGAGCGGGCCCTCGGCGGCCAGCTCCCGGATCACTTCCAGCGTCTTCAGCTCGGTCGCGAGGTCGAGCCCGTAGCCGCTCTTCGCCTCCACGGTGGTGGTTCCCAGTCCCAGCATGCGATCCAGGACCCGCCAGGCGGCCGCCTTCAGCTCGTCCTTGCCGGCCTTCCGGGTCGCGGCCACCGTGGCATGGATGCCGCCGCCGCCGGCCGCGATCTCCATGTAGGTCTTCCCGCGGATGCGCATGGCGAACTCGTTCTCACGGCTGCCGGCGAAGACCAGGTGCGTGTGCGGGTCCACGAAGCCCGGCATGACGGTCTTCCCGTAGGCGTCCACCACGCGGCAGAAGGCCATGGGCTTCACGGCGGTCAAGAGCTCGCCGGTCTGGCCGACCCACACGATCTTGCCCCGCCGCGCCGCCAGCGCGCCCTGCCGGATGATCCCCAGCTGCTGCATCTCGTCCCCGCGACGCGGGTGTTGGTTCGGTCCGGCCAGGGTGAGCAGCTCCGCTGCGCCCTCGATGATCAGATCGGCTTGAATCACGGGAGACTCCGTTGGGGGATCGGGGTTCTCGGTTGAGGTCCGGGGAGCAGCACGTAACCCGTAACTCGTGACCTTCGGCACCAGCCTTCTCCGGTCTTCTCAAGTTGCGCGTTACGAGTTACGCGTTACGTTCCGCCCCACTACTTGATCACGAAATCCACCCGGCTCTGGCGAAGGTCCGCCCTGGCCGCGGGCTCCAGCGCCCTGGCCTCCACGAGGAAGATGCGTTCCGGCGCCACCTGGCCCTTGACCAGCGCCTCCTTGGCCGCGGCCGCCCGCTGGCTGGCCAGCGCCCGCAGGTCCTCGGGACCGATCTGGATGTGCGTGTAGATGAGCTTCTCCACCTCGGGGACCGGGAGGTGCTTGGTGATCCCCAGGGCGTTCCGCGGCTTGGCGAACTTCTCGGCGGCGTACGCCATGCGCAGGTACTTCTCGTACTCCTTCGGCTCCACGGTCACCTGGTCGACCGCGAACCCGGTCGGGCCCCGCCGGCCGAGGTCCAGCGCCTTCTGCGCCCGGAGCTTCCGCTGGAAGGCCAGCGTGCGGAGCGCCTCCCGGTCCCGCTCGGCGTCCACGTACGCCGTCAGGTCCAGCCGGACGCCGGGCCGGTCGCGCAGGGCCTTGGCCAGCGTCTCCAGCTTCTTGGCGGAGGCGTCGGTGAGCAGCGGGCGGCCGTACTCGAACTCGGCGTATCGCAGCTCCTCGCCGCTGCCGAAGGCGGCGCCGAGCAGCGCGAGCGGCGAGGTGGCCGCCCTGGCCAGCAGGTTGCGCAGGATCTGCACGATCACGCCCCAGACGCTGAACTTGGGGTCGTCCAGGCTGCCGCTCACCGGGAGGTCCAGGTGGATCTCGCCGTTGCGGTCCTTCAGGAGGGCGACGGCCAGGGAGACGGGCAGGCGGGTGGCGTGCGGACTCTCCACCCTGTCTCCCAGCGTGAACTGGTCCAGCAGGACGCGGTTCTGCGAGTTGAGCTTGCGCCCGTCGATGAGGTACTCCAGCTCCAGCGAGAGCTTGCCCTTCTGGATGGTGTAACCGATGTACTTCCCCGAGTACGGCGAGACCGAGGTGAGATCCATGTCCCGGTAGCGGACCTTCAGGTCGGCGAAGAGCCGCTCGCGCAGCGGGTTGATCTTGCCGGTGATCTCCAGCGGCGCGTAGTCCTCGTAGCGGCCCCGCAGGTCCACGTCCGCCATGGCGGTGTCCGCCGAGGAGAGGCCGGAGACGCGGCCGCCCAGCTCCACCAGCGTGGCGGTGTAGGTCGGCGTGACGGAGCGGTCCGTGAAGTCGACGTGCCCGCCCTGGAGGGTCACCTCCTGCAGCTGGATGTCCCTGGGCGGGGCGGCGGGGGCCCCGGCCGCAGCGGCGGGCGGCGCCGGAGTGGGCGCCGGGGGCGCGGGGGAGCTCGAGGGGGGCTCCACGATCTGCAGCAGATTGACCCGGCCGTCCGGCTGGATCGTCGTGCGGGCGTAGAAGCCGCCCAGGGCCACCTTGCCGAGATGCACGCGCAGGGGGCTGGTGGCCACGTCCAGCCCGCCCAGGCTGAGCGCCTCCCAGCGGAGCAGCTCCTCGCCGCTGTCCTTGTCCACCGTGACGAGGTCGGCGACCAGGACGGAGCCCTTGTAGCCCGTGCGCAGGTCGCCGTTCTCCTGGCCGGCCAGCGTCAGGGTGCCGGCGGCCGAGACGTGCCCGTCCTTCACGATGACCCGCAGCCGGTCGGTGAAGTACGGCTGGAAGGGCCGGAGGTCCACCTGCTTCACCTCGACCCGGAGGTCGGCCGCGGTCGGCGAGGCGGCCACGGTGCCCTCCACGCTGAGCGTGCCGCGCCCGTCCACGCGGGTGGAGAGCGAGACCCGGGCGGGGGTCCGCGGCTCGCTGCTCAGCCCCTGGGCGGTGAGCTGGATGTCCGACAGCTCCAGCAAGACCGGCTCGCGCGGGGCGCGGTCGGCCAGGCTGACCCGGTATCCGGTGAGGCTGGC
>JBHGAX010000210.1:0-7119 GCA_041946635.1 Methylomirabilales bacterium (SeqCode) | reverse complement strand
ATCCGCGAGGGCGGCCGCACCGTGGGCGCCGGCGTGGTGAGCGAGGTCATCGAATAGGGTCGAGGGGACCTGGAGGGCGGCATGCGCGAGCAGATCATCCTGGCGTGCTCCGAGTGCAAGCGGCGGAACTACGCCACCACCAAGAACAAGCGGAACACCACGGAGCGCGTGGAGCTGTCCAAGTACTGCCGCTGGTGCCGCAAGCACACCCCCCACCGGGAGACGAAGTAAGGCAATGCGGAATGCGGGATGCAGAATGAGCGCTGCGGTCGCTTCCCATTCCGCATTCCGCAATCCGCATTCCGCAATTGAGATAGGCCTGTAGCTCTAACGGTAGAGCAGCGGACTCCAAATCCGCGGGTTGGGGGTTCGAATCCCTCCAGGCCTGCCACAGCAAACCGGCGCGACGCGGGGCGTCGCGATCAGGCACAGGGGCGGGAGGCATGGCACAGATCACGGCGGTGGCGGAGCGGGTGCAGGGCTGGTGGGCGTCCACCGTGCAGTTCGTGAAGGAGGTCCGGGTCGAGCTGAAGAAGGTGACCTGGCCGCAGCGGAAGGAGATCATCGGCTCCACCGCCGTCGTCATCCTGGCCAGCTTCGCGGTCTCCTTCTTCCTGGGCTTCATCGACCTCGTGCTGCAGAAGCTGCTGGGGCTCGTGATCCAATGACGGCGACCGAGGCGAGGCGCGACATGGCGGACATGGCGGACGAGACGGTGCAGGACGAGCGCGCGCCCGAGGCGCCCGGGGGCCAGGAGCCATCCGCCGGCGGGGCCGGCGCCGCGCCCGCGGCGGAGCTGCCGCCGCACCACAAGTGGTACGTCATCCACACCTACTCCGGCTTCGAGAACAAGGTGAAGCAGAGCGTGGAGCAGCGCGTGGCGGCGGCCGGCATGGGCGCCATGGTCTCGCAGGTCATGATCCCCACCGAGACGGTGGTGGAGCTGAAGAAGGGCAAGCGGCGCGAGGCGTCGCAGAAGTTCTTCCCGGGGTACGTCCTCATCCGCATGGAGATGACGGACGACCTCTGGTACCTGATCAAGAACACGCCCAAGGTGACCGGCTTCGTGGGGCCGGGCGTCCGGCCCACGCCCATCCCCGAGGAGCAGGTGAAGGCCATCCTGCAGCAGGTGGAGACCGGCGCCGAGCGGCCCAAGCACCGCATCCTCTTCTCCCGCGGCGAGAGCGTGCGGGTGATCGACGGCCCCTTCTCCAACTTCACCGGCGTGGTGGAGGAGGTCAAGGCCGACAAGGGGCGGCTGAAGGTCATGGTCAGCATCTTCGGGCGGCCCACCCCGGTGGACCTCGAGTTCCTGCAGGTCGAGCGGGTATGAGGACCTGACCCTCACGTCTTGGCGATCGTGGCGCCTTGGCGGTTCAAGTCCTGCCGGGGCCCGGAGGTGACGGATGAGCAAGCGCGCAGCCAAGAAGATCAACGCCGTGGTGAAGCTGCAGGTGCCCGCGGGCAAGGCCAACCCCTCCCCGCCGGTGGGGCCGGCGCTCGGCCAGCACGGCGTGAACATCATGGAGTTCTGCAAGGCCTTCAACGCCCAGACCCAGGCGCAGGAGGGCCTCATCATCCCGGTGGTGATCACGATCTACGCGGACCGGACCTTCACCTTCGTCACCAAGACGCCGCCCGCCGGGGTGCTGCTCAAGCAGGCGGCCGGCATCGCCAAGGGCTCCAAGGAGCCGAACCGGACGAAGGTGGGCAAGGTGACGCGGAAGCAGGTGGAGGACATCGCCCGCACCAAGCTGCCCGACCTGAACGCCAACGACCTGGCCGCCGCCGTGAAGATCATCGAGGGCACGGCGCGGAGCGCCGGCATCGAGGTCGCGGGCTGACGTTCATGGCTCAGAGCTCATGGCTCATGGTGTTGAACGCGGCCATGAGCCATCAGCCATGAGCCGACTCGTGCGCCGGCCGACCTCCGCCGGCGCGCACACTCCTGGACGGAGGGAGCCGACATGGCGACACGCGGAAAACGGTACGAGGCGGCGGCCGCGGCCGTGCAGCAGGCCACCAAGGGCAACGGCGAGCTGCCGCTGGCCGAGGCCATCGGCCTGGCCAAGGCCAACGCCAAGGCCAAGTTCGACGAGACCCTGGACCTGGCGGTGCGCCTGGGGGTGGACCCCAAGCACGCGGACCAGATGGTGCGCGGCACGGTGGCCCTGCCCCACGGCACGGGCAAGACCGTGCGCGTCCTGGTCTTCGCGAAAGGCGAGAAGGAGAAGGAGGCCCGCGAGGCCGGCGCCGACCACGTGGGCGCCGAGGACCTGGTGGAGCGCATCCAGGGCGGCTGGCTCGAGTTCGACCGGGCCATCGCCACCCCGGACGTGATGGGGCTGGTGGGGCGCCTGGGCAAGGTCCTGGGCCCGCGCGGCCTCATGCCCAACCCCAAGACCGGCACCGTGACCTTCGACGTGGGCAAGGCCGTCCGCGAGTTCAAGGGCGGCAAGATCGAGTTCCGGGTGGAGAAGGCCGGCATCATCCACGTGCCCTTCGGCAAGGCCTCGTTCCCGGTCGAGCGGCTGCAGGAGAACGCGATGGCGGTCCTGGAAGCCCTCCTGCGGGCCAAGCCGGCCGCGGCCAAGGGACGCTACCTGAAGGGGATCGCCGTCTCCTCGACGATGGGGCCGGGGATCGCCGTGGACACCACCGCGGTCCAGGCGGCCGTGAAGGTCTAGGAACTGGCTCATGGCTGATGGCTCATGGCTCATGGCAAGGGCTTCGGCTCTGCCCGCGAGCCATGAGCCATGAACCATGAGCCGAATGAGGAGGTCCCCGTGGGGCGCACAGAGAAGGCCACCAGCATCAACGAGCTCCGCCGCCTGATGGGCGCGGCCCAGGCGGCGGTGCTCACCGACTTCCGCGGCATGAGCGTGGCGGAGATGACCGAGCTGCGAGCCCTGCTCCGGAAGCACGCCGTGGAGTACACCGTCGTCAAGAACACGCTGGCCCGCATCGCCGTGCAGGACGGCGGGCTAAAGGATCTCTCCCGCTTCCTGGAGGGGCCCACGGCCATCGCCGTGAGCCGCACCGACCCCGTGAGCCCGTCCAAGGTGCTGGCCACCTGGGCCAAGGGGCGGGACAAGTTCCAGATCAAGGGCGGCGTGGTGGAGGGGCGGATCGTCGGCCCGGCGGACATCCAGGCCCTGGCGGAGCTGCCGTCCCGCGAGGTGCTCCTGGGCCGCGTGGCGGGCGTGCTGCAGGCCCCCATCCAGGGCCTCGTCCAGGTGCTGTCGGCCTCCCTGCGTGGGCTGGCGGTGGTCCTGAACCAGGTGCGGGAGAAGAAGGAGGCGGCGTCGGCCTCGTGAGGCGGCGCGCCGCGCTCGGGTACGCAATCGTCTCGGTGGTTCCGCAACACACAGGAGGTCGCGATGGCGAAGGTCACGGTGGATGATGTGTTGGAGTCGATCGATGCCTGGACGGTCCTGGATCTGAACAAGCTCGTCAAGGGCATCGAGGAGAAGTACGGGGTGTCGGCGCAGGCGCCCGTGGCCATGGCGGCGGCCCCGGCGGCGGCCGGCGGCGCGGCCCCGGCGGCCGAGGAGAAGACCGAGTTCACGGTGGTCCTGGCCGGCGCCGGGGAGAAGAAGATCCAGGTCATCAAGGAGGTCCGCGCCATCACGGGCCTGGGCCTGAAGGAGGCCAAGGACCTGGTGGACGGCGCGCCCAAGCCGGTGAAGGAGGGCATCACCAAGGCCGAGGCCGACGAGATCAAGAAGAAGCTGGAAGACGCCGGGGCGACCGTCGAGTTGAAGTAGGTCCACCCTACGCACAGGAGTAGCGCATGGCCGTGGTGAAGAAGGCCGCTGGCGAGGACCGCGTCAGCTTCGCGAAGATCCACGAGATCATCGGGATCCCGAACCTGATCGAGATCCAGCAGCGCTCGTACGAGCAGTTCCTGCAGACGCGCACGCCGCCCCAGGAGCGCGAGGACACCGGGCTCCAGGGGGTGTTCACGAGCATCTTCCCCATCTCGGACTACAACGACTCCGCCTCCCTGGAATTCGTCCGCTACGAGTTCGGGGATCCCAAGTACACGGCGGAGGAGTGCCTGGACAAGGGGATGACGTACTCGGTGCCCCTCAAGGTGACGCTGCGCCTGGTGGTCTGGGACAAGCAGTCGGGCAGCGAGGCGCGGAGCATCCGGGACATCAAGGAGCAGGAGGTCTACCTCGGCGAGATGCCCCTGATGACCGAGCACGGCACCTTCATCATCAACGGGACCGAGCGGGTGGTGGTGAGCCAGCTCCACCGCTCGCCGGGCGTGTTCTTCGACCACGACAGCGGCACCACGCACAGCAGCGGCAAGACCCTCTACTCGGCGCGGCTCATCCCCGCCCGGGGCTCCTGGCTGGAGTTCGAGTTCGACGCCAACGACGTGCTGCACGTGCGGGTGGACCGGCGGCGGAAGTTCCTGGCCACCATCCTCCTGCGCGCCATCGGCCCCGAGTTCGCGAGCAACGAGAAGATCCTGGCGGCGTTCTACCCGCGGGACACCCTGCGCCTGCAGAAGCGGGACCTGGTCCTGGACCTCGACTCCCCGGGCGCCACGGGCTACCGGGCGGCCCGGGAGGTGAGCGAGGGCAAGGAGACGGTCCTGGCCGCCGGCAAGCGCATCACCCGCGCCGGGCTGAAGCGCTGCCAGGCCCTCAAGGTCAAGCAGGTGGCGGTGGCCCGGGACGACGTGGTGAACCGCGTCCTGGCCACCGACGTCGTGGACCGGCAGACGGGCGAGGTCCTGGCCGAGTGCGGCCAGGAGATCACGCCCGAGCTGCTGGACCGCTTGGCCGAGCGCGGGGTGGAGAGCTTCGCGGTGCTCTCCGGCCCGGACAACCGCGAGGTGTTCGAGATCCGGGAGACCCTGCTGAAGGACAGCACCCGCAGCACCGAGGAGGCCCTCCTGGAGATCTACCGGCGCATGCGGCCGGGGGATCCGCCCACCCTGGAGAGCACCAAGGCGCTGCTGGAGAACATCTTCTTCAACCCGCGCCGCTACGACCTGTCCAAGGTCGGGCGGCTGAAGATGAACAAGAAGCTCGGGCTGGAGGTGCCCCTGGAGGAGCGGGTCCTCCGCAGGGACGACATCATCGCGGTCATCAAGTACCTGCTGAACGCCAAGCGGGGCGAGGGCCAGGTGGACGACATCGACCACCTGGGGAACCGGCGGGTGCGCGCGGCGGGCGAGCTGCTGGAGGACCAGTTCCGCATCGGCCTGGCCCGCATGGAGCGCGCCGTCCGCGAGCGCATGAGCACGCAGGAGCTGGAGACCCTCATGCCGCACGACCTGGTGAACGCCAAGCCGGTCACCGCGGCGCTGAAGGAGTTCTTCGGCTCCTCCCAGCTCTCGCAGTTCATGGACCAGACCAACCCGCTGGCCGAGCTGACCCACAAGCGCCGCCTCTCGGCGCTCGGGCCGGGCGGCCTGTCGCGCGAGCGGGCCGGCTTCGAGGTGCGGGACGTGCACCCCACGCACTACGGGCGCATGTGCCCCATCGAGACGCCGGAAGGCCCGAACGTCGGCCTGATCGCCTCGCTCTCTACCTACGCCCGCGTGAACGACTTCGGCTTCATCGAGACCCCCTACCGCCGCGTGCGGGACGGGCGGGTCACGGACGAGATCGAGTACCTCACGGCGGACGAGGAGGAGCGGCACGTCATCGCCCAGGCCAACGCCGAGCTGGACGGCCGGAACCGCTTCCTGAGCGACCGCGTCTCGGCCCGCATGGGGGGCAACTCCATCATGGTCCCGCCGGACCAGATCGAGTACATGGACGTCTCCCCCAAGCAGCTGGTGGGCATCTCCACCTCGCTCATCCCCTTCCTGGAGCACGACGACGCCAACCGGGCCCTCATGGGCGCCAACATGCAGCGGCAGGCGGTGCCGCTGCTCCGGCCCACCGCCCCCCTGGTGGGCACGGGCATGGAGTTCGTGGCCGCCAAGGACTCGGGCGCCGTGGTGGTGGCCAAGCGGGGCGGCGTGGTGGAGGCCGTCTCCGCCGACCGCATCATCGTGCGCGGCAACCCCAAGGAGGCGCGCTCCGACGGCCAGGAGAACGGCTCGGGCGTGGACATCTACACGCTCCGGAAGTTCAAGCGGAGCAACCAGAACACCTGCATCAACCAGAAGCCCATCGTGGCCCGCGGGGAGAAGGTGGTGCGGGGGCAGGTGATCGCCGACGGGCCGGCCACCCAGACGGGCGAGCTGGCGCTGGGCCAGAACGTCCTGGTGGCCTTCATGCCCTGGGGCGGCTACAACTTCGAGGACGCCATCCTCATCAGCGAGCGGCTGGTGAAGGACGACCGCTTCACCTCCATCCACATCGAGGAGTTCGAGATCGAGGCGCGGGACACCAAGCTGGGCAAGGAGGAGATCACCCGCGACATCCCGAACGTGGGCGAGGAGGCGCTCAAGGACCTGGACGAGAGCGGCATCATCCGCATCGGGGCCGAGGTCAAGCCGGGGGACATCCTGGTGGGGAAGGTCACGCCCAAGGGCGAGACGGTCCTCACCCCGGAGGAGCGGCTGCTCCGCGCCATCTTCGGCGAGAAGGCCGAGGACGTGCGGGACGCCTCCCTCACCGTGCCGCCCGGCATCGCCGGGACCATCGTGGACGTGAAGGTCCTCTCGCGCAAGGGCGTGGAGAAGGACGACCGGGCCAAGTGGATCGAGGACGAGGAGGTCAAGCGGCTCCGCAAGGACTTCGAGGACGAGATCCTGATCATCGCCTCCGAGCGCGACGCCCGCATCCGGCGCCTGCTGGACGACAAGCAGGTGGGGCGCGAGGTGAAGGGCCGCGGCGGCCGCAAGGTCATCCTGGCCAAGAAGCAGAAGCTCACGGCCGAGGTGCTGGCCGAGCTGTCCACCGAGGACATGCTGGAGGCCGCCCTGGCCGTGGACGACGAGACGGCCGCCGAGGTGACCCGCCTGATCGAGGAGGCGGAGAGCCAGGTGCAGGTGCTGGAGTCCCTGCTGGAGGAGCGCATCGGGCGGCTGAAGCGGGGCGACGAGCTGGCCCCGGGCGTCCTGAAGCTGGTGAAGGTCTTCGTGGCCATGAAGCGCAAGCTGTCGGTCGGCGACAAGATGGCCGGCCGGCACGGCAACAAGGGCGT
>JBHGAX010000021.1:0-32205 GCA_041946635.1 Methylomirabilales bacterium (SeqCode) | reverse complement strand
TCCCGTCAAGCGAGGGGCTCCATGGATCGCATCGTCCGCTTCCTGGAAGAGGCCTGCGGCGTCGCGGCGCTGGCCGTGATGTTCGCGGCCATCGTCGTGCAGGTGGTCTTCCGCTACCTGTTCACCCCGCTCATCTGGCCCTTCGAGCTGTCCATCTTCATGTACATCTGTCTCATCTACCTGGGCGCCGCGCTGGCCATGCGGCAGGACAGCCACGTGGCCTTCGACATCGTCTACAACCGGCTTCCCCGGCGCCTCCAGCGCTGGACCTCGGCGGTCCTCCGGCTCTCCGGCGCCGCCGTGCTCCTGGCCATGGTGCCGCCCGGCGTCCAGTTCATGCTCCAGAGTCACACGCTGAAGTCGGCGTCGCTGCGCATCCCGTGGAGCTTCCTGGTGCTGGTCTACCTCGTGGCCAGCCTGCTCATGGCCGGCCACCTCGCGGCTGCCGCCCTGCGCGACGTGCGCGGGAGGGGCTGAGATGATCGTGGCCGCCTGGGCCGCCGTCTTCATCCTCTTCTTCCTGTTCCGCGGGTCCATCGCGCTCGGGATGGTGGCCTCCACGGTCGTCTACTGCCTGCTGAAGGGCATCACCCTGCAGGAGGTGGTGGAGACCATGGTGATCGGGTTCGACAACCAGTTCGTCCTGCTGGCCATTCCCCTGTTCGTCATGTCCGCCCGGGTGATGAACATCGGGGGCATCACGGATCGGATCTTCCAGTTCGCCGACAGCACGGTGGGGTTCCTGCGGGGCGGCCTGGCCCACGTCAACGTCGTGGGGAGCATCATCTTCTCCGGGATGACGGGCTCGGCCCTGGCGGACGCCTCCGGCCTCGGGATGATGGAGATCAAGGCCATGGAGGACGGCGGCTACGAGCGGCCCTTCGCGTGCGCCGTCTCCGCCGCCACGGCCACCGTCGGCCCGATCATCCCCCCCTCCATCCCCATGGTGATCTACGCCATGCTCTCCGGCGCCTCGCTGGGGAATCTCTTCCTCGGCGGCGTCCTCCCCGGGCTGCTCATGGGGGGCGCCATGATGGCCTACATTGCCGTGGTGGCCGTCCGCCGGAACTACCCGGTGCGCGCCTGGCAGGGGTGGCGGGCCCTCGGCCTGGCCTTCGCCCGCGCCTTCCTGTCGCTCATGACGCCGGTCATCCTTCTCGGCGGGATTTACACCGGCATGTTCACCCCCACGGAGGCCGGCGCGGCGGCGGCCCTCTACGCCATGATCCTGGCCACCCTGGTCTACCGGGAGCTGGGCGCCCGCGGCTTGTACCGGGAGATGGTGGCGACCGTCGAGAACGTGGGCTTCCTGGCCTTCATCATCGCGGGCGCGTTCGCCTTCAGCTACGTGGTCACGCTGGAGGGCATCTCCACCAGCATCGCCAACTTCACCGTCTCCCTCACCCGCAGCCCCTACGTGCTGCTGTTCCTGATCAACGTGCTCTTCCTGGTCCTGGGCTGCTTCCTGGACACCATGGTCCTCATGCTGGTCGTGATTCCCATGATCCTTCCCGCGGTGAAGGCGCTCGGCATCGACCTGGTGCACTTCGGCGTCGTCATCATCCTGAACATGATGATCGGGCTCTGCACGCCGCCCTACGGCATGCTGCTCTTCACCGTGAGCGGCCTGACCAAGACGCCCCTGGGGCCGGTGGTCCGCGAGGTGCTGCCGTTTCTCTGGGTCCTGATCGGCGTGCTGTTCCTCATCACCTACGTGCCGGCGATCGTGATGTTCCTGCCGCGGCTGATCGGGTTCCAGGGCTGAGGCTGCGCGGGCAGCCGGCCGCGGACCATGTGCGTGCGAAGGAGGGCGAGGGAGATGCGAACCACGTGGGTCGTGCTGGCGGCGGCGTGCCTGCTGCTCTTCGCGACGGCGGCGGGCGCCGCGGTCAAGATCAACGCCTGGACGGGCCTGAGCGGAGACGACAAGGGGCGCTTCGAGGAGATGATCAAGGCCTTCAACGCCTCGCAGCAGGAGGTGGAGGTCGTCCCGTCCTTCTACCAGTGGGACCTGATGCACAGCAAGCTGGTCGCCTCGGTGCAGACGGGAGGGGCGCCGGAGATGCTCTTGATGTGGGTCACGGTGATGCCCGAGATGGTGAGCATGGGCGCGCTGCAGCCCATGGACGAGCTCCTGGGCGAGGCCGGGATCAAGGCGGAGGACTTCGTGCCCCGCGCCTGGAACCTGGGCGTGATCGGGGGGAAGCGCTACGGCCTGCCGCTCGACACCCACATCCTCGGCCTGTACTACAACACCGAGCTGTTCGAGAAGGCCGGCCTGGACCCGAACAAGCCGCCCGTGACCATGGACGAGTTCGTGAGCGCCGCGAAGAAGCTCACCACCGGCCCGAACCAGTGGGGCCTGGCCATCCACAGCTCCACAGCCTGGCCGGTGCGCTACTGGATGGGGTTCCTGCACCAGCAGGGCGGCAAGATGTTCACGGATGACCTGAAGAAGGCTGCGTTCAACGACGCCAAGGGAAAGGCGGCCTTCCAGTTCATGTCCGACCTCGTGCACGTGCACAGGGTGGCGCCGCCCGTCATGACGGACATCAACAAGGCGTTCCTCACGAAGCAGGCGGCCATGATCCTGATCGGTCCCTGGCTGATCAACAGCGCGCTCCGGCAGGAGGGTCTCAGGTTCAAGACCGCGCCCATGCCGAGGATCTTCGGGCAGTTCGGCGCCTGGGGCATGAGCCACCAGCTCGTCCTGGGGAAGCAGCCGGATCGCGGCAAGCAAGGGGCGGCCATGAAGTTCTTCCGCTACATGAGCGAGCACAGCATGCAGTGGGTGAAGGGCGGCCAGGCGCCGGCGCGGCGCTCCATCCTGAACAGCGCGGAGTTCAAGAACATGCCGCTCTGGCACGCTTTCACGCCGGGCATCCAGCCCGAGTCCGGCTGGGTGCTCAATCCGCCGATCCTGCAGCAGACCAAGATCTTCACGCACGATCCGGCGAGCCCCATGGTCTCCGCCTGGGAGTCCATCGTGCAGAAGCGCAAGACGGTGGACCAGGCGCTGGCAGATGCCGAGGCGGGGGTGAATGCGATCCTGGCCGGTCGCTAGCGCGCCCGGCTGTTCGAGGTGCATCGGTTCGAGGTTCGAGGTTGCGGGCTGGCCGGCCCTTCCTGACCTCGAACCTCGAACCTTGAACCCGAAAACCGGGAATCACCATGACCTTCAAATCGGCCTTTGACTTCAGGGGGACGCAGGCCCTGGTTGTCGGCGCCAGCCGGGGCGGCATCGGCTCGGCCATTGCGGCGGGTTTTGCGGAGTGCGGGGCGTCGGTGCGCATCACCGGTGTGGAGCCGGAACCGGTCGCGGAAGACCGGGGGCAGTACCCCTACACCCAGCTCGACGTGAGCGACGCGGCTGCCGTGCAGCGGTTCGCGGGCGAGCTACCCGCGCTGGACGTGCTCGTCAACTGCGCGGGCATCGCGCGCCGGGACCACGAGTACGACCCGGCGGTCTTCGCGCGGGTGCTGCAGGTGAACCTGCTCGGGGCGCTGCACCTGGCCAACGCCTTCAAGCGGCACCTCGTGGCGAGCAAGGGGGCGCTGATCAACATCGCCTCCATGTACTCGACCTTCGGCAGCCCGAAGGTGCCCGCCTACGGCGCGAGCAAGGCCGGCCTGGCGCAGCTCACCAAGTCGCTGGCCATCGGCTGGGCGGAGCACGGCGTGCGGGTGAACGCCATCGCGCCGGGCTTCATCGTGACCGAACAGACGGTGCGCGCCCGCGCCGACGCCACGCACTACCAGCGGGTGCTGGACCGCACGCCGGCCGCGCGCTGGGGCGAGCCCGTGGACCTGGTGGGGCCCGCGCTGTTCCTGGCCTCGCCGGCCGCCCGGTTCGTCACCGGCGCGGTGCTGCCCGTGGACGGGGGGTACACCGCGGTCTAGCGGGCGTCCTTGGCGAGGAGTACGACGGAAGGGTTCGCCTGTCCCTCGACTCCGCTGCGCTACGCTCGAGCGGGTCGCGTTTCTTGCCGAGCGGAGCGGAGTCGAGGGGCCGACCCTTGAACTCGCAACGGGGTTCCGACCGAGCATCGGAAGGGGGTGGGAGCGGCGCGGAGTCGTGAGAGAGGGCATTCGCCATCCTTCCAGGAGGGGTACCATGCGCATGCGAAAGCGGTCCCTCGGGTGGTTCAGCCTGTGTCTGGCCGCAATGCTGCTTCTCGGCTCCGCCGGCGTCGGGGCGGCGGGCCAGCCGGACCTCTCGTACTTCCAGCAGGCCAAGATCAACTGGAAGCAGTTCGCCGGCCAGCGGCTGACCATCGGCCTGAACAAGCACCCCTACACGGAGTCGCTCCTCCCGCTGATCCCCGAGTTCGAGGCCCTCACCGGCATCAAGGTGGACTACCTGATCCTGCCGGAGAACGAGTACGGCTCGAAGCTGACCGCGGACCTCTCCCAGCAGCGGGGAGAGTTCACGGTGATCATGGCCGGCGCCATGCGCAACTGGGCCTACGTCACGCCGGGCTGGATGGTGCCGCTGGACGACTTCCTCAAGAATCCCAAGCTCACCGACCCCGCCTGGTACAAGGTGGAGGACTTCTTCCCGAGCCTCATCGCCGCGAACCGCTGGAACGGCACGGTGGGCGGCGGGACCGGCCAGGGCCCGCTCTGGAGCATCCCGGTCATGGCCGAGAGCTACATCCTGCCGTACCGCAAGGATCTCTTCGACCAGTACAAGATCAAGGTGCCGACCACCTACGAGGAGCTGGCGGAGGCGGCGCGGCTGGTGAAGCGGCACGCGGGGATCGACGGGGTGGTGGCGCGCGGCACCGCGAACTTCCCCACCATCGCGACCGGCTACCTCAGCGGGATCAAGTCCTACACCGACGGCAAGTGGGCCGAGCTGGACGAGAAGCTGAACGCGCAGTTCCACGACCCGCGCGCGGTGAAGTTCACCCAGATCTGGACCGACATGCTGCGCGAGAGCGGGCCGGCGAACTGGGCGAACATGACCTGGTACGACGCCATGGAGACCTTCGCGGCGGGGCAGGCGGGCATGTACCCGGACTGCGACTTCTTCGCCGCGACCTACGAGGACCCCAAGAAGTCGAAGATCGCGGGGAAGGTGGGCTACGCGCTCCTGCCGGCCGGGCCGGGCGGCAAGACCTACTCCGGCCTCTTCACCTGGGCCCTCGGGATGAGCAAGGCCACGAAGAACAAGGAGGCGGCCTGGTACTTCATCCAGTGGGCCACCTCTCCCCGGACCCTGCTGAACGCCACCATCGAGTTCCGGAACTACAACCCCACCCGCATCTCGGTGATGAACCACCCGGAGACCAAGAAGGTGATGGGCGGCTGGGGGAACGGCACGTACCTACCGGTGGTGCAGAAGAACCTGGAGACGGCGCGCATCGCCTGGGTGCCGGAGCCCGAGCGCCCGCGCCTGGGCGACACCTGGGCCCGCGCCCTCCACGAGATCTACTTCAAGCGCCTACCCGCCGACCAGGCGATGAAGCGTGCCACGGATGAGGTGAACAAGATCTTCACGGAGATCGGCCTGCGCAAGTAAGCCAGGGGGCGCTTTGCCGGGGATCCCTGACGGGGCCCGGGCAGGGCCGGGAGGCGGGGTGAGCGGAGCCAAGGTCGCGATCCGGGGTGGGCAGGGGCGGCGGGACGCCTGGCTGCCGTACCTCCTGCTGCTCCCCGCCCTCCTGCTCCTGGTGGGGATGCTGTATCCCTTCGGGCTGGGCATCTACTACAGCCTCACCAGCTACTTCCTCCAGTACCCGCACCTCTTCCGCTTCGTGGGGTTCGGGAACTACCTGAAGCTGCCCGGCGATCCGCTCTTCACCTACTCCGTGCAGTTCACGCTCGCCTACACGGCCGCGGCGGTGCTCATCCAGGTGTCGCTCGGCCTGGGGGTCGCGCTCCTGCTGCACGGCCGGATCCCCGGCCGCGGCGTCCTGCGCGCCATGATGCTGATGCCCCTCATGATGCCGCCCGTCATCACGGCCCTCATGTGGAAGATCATGATGGCCTCCACCAAGGCCGGCATCCTGAACCACCTCCTGGGCCTGGTGGGCATCGCGCCGATCAACTGGCTGGGCTCGGTGAACTCGGCCATGGTCTCCGTGCTCATCATCGACACCTGGGGGAACCTGCCCTTCGTCTCGCTGATCCTGCTGGGCGGGCTCCAGTCGCTGCCCTACGAGCCGTACGAGGCCGCCCTGGTGGACGGCGCCTCCGGCTGGAGCGTGTTCCGGTTCATCACGCTCCCCTTGCTCAAGCCCTTCCTGATCCTCGCCACCACCTTCCGGACCATGGACTCCCTCCGGATCTTCGACGTGATCTACGCCACCACGGTGGGCGGGCCGGCGGACGCCACCATGAACCTGCACATGCGCGCCTTCTTCTACGCCTTCCAGTGGTACCAGATGGGCATGGGCATGGCCTACGCCATGCTCCTGCTGCTCCTGGTCTTCGTCGCGAGCTACCTGCTCATGGGCTACTGGCGGCGGGCCGCCGAGAGGACCGCGCTGTGAGGCCCGCCGCGGCGCCGGCGCGCCTGCTGCGGGGCGGCCTGCTCGCCGTCGCCGTGGCCGGCCTGGTGGCCTGGACCGTCTTTCCGTTCTTCTGGATCCTCCTCACCTCGCTGAAGCAGCCCCTGGACGTGATCGCCGCGCCGCCGAAGCTCCTGTTCACGCCCACGCTGGACAACTACGCGGGCATCTTCATCGGCCACCAGCGCGGGACGTATGCCTCGGCCCGGCCGGACTTCCCGCGCTTCTTCCTGAACAGCATCGTCATCTCCTGCGGCGCGGTGCTGCTCTCCTTCCTGGCCGGCGTGCCGGCCTCCTTTGCCCTGGCGCGCTACCGGTTCCGCTTCAAGGAGCCGCTGGCCTTCCTGTTCCTGAGCTTCCGCTTCGCGCCCTTCATCGCCTTCCTGATCCCGCTCTACATCCTCTTCCAGCGCACGGGGCTCTACAACACCTACAGCGGCCTGATCCTCGCCTACCAGATCATCACGCTGCCCTTCACCATCTGGATGCTCCGCAGCTTCTTCATGGAGATCCCGCTGGAGGTGGAGGAGGCGGCCAAGATCGACGGCTGCTCCTGGTGGGGCGTGCTGGCCCGCGTCATCCTGCCGCTCAGCCTGCCGGGGATCGCGGTAACCCTGATCCTGGGCTTCATGTTCAGCTGGAACGCGTTCAACTACCCCCTGATGCTGGCCGGCCGGCAGACGTTCCCCGTGACCGTCGGGGCCATCCAGTTCATCTCCTACGAGCAGGTGCTCTGGGGCCAGATGGCGGCGGCCTCCCTGGTGGCCGTGGTGCCGCAGCTCGTCCTGAGCCTGTTCGTGCAGAAGTACATCGTGCGGGGGCTCACGATGGGCGCGGTGCGGTGACGGGAGCGAAGCGAGTCGGCGGCGGGTGGACCGCAAGGAGCGGCGTCACGGCGTGGCTGTTCCTCACGCCCTACCTGCTCGTGTTCCTCGCGTTCTTCCTCGTCCCCGCGCTCTGGTCCGCCGTCCTGAGCCTCACGGACTGGAAGATCGTCGGCACGCCGCGCTTCGTGGGGCTCCGCAACTACGCGCGCCTCTTGACCGACCCGCTGTTCTTCACGGCGCTGAAGAACACGCTCGTCTACACGGCGGCCATCGTGCCACTGATGGCCGTGGTCGGCCTGGGTCTGGCGCTCCTCCTGAACCAGCCGCTCCGGGGGCGCGTGCTCACGCGGACAGCGGTCTTCGGCGCCTACGTCGTCATGGTCTCCGTGGTGGGCATCATCTGGCGCTGGGTGCTGGACCCGACCGGCGCCGGCATCATGAACTACTACCTCGGGCGGCTCGGCGTGCCGCCGCTCCCCTGGCTCGCGGCGCCCGAGACCGCCATGCTGTCGATCATCCTGGCCACCATGTGGTGGACGGCCGGGTACAACATGGTCATGTACCTGGCCGGCCTCCAGGACATCCCGCAGAGCTTGCGGGAGGCGGTGCGCATCGACGGCGCCACGGCCTGGCAGGAGTTCTGGCACCTCACGCTGCCCCTGCTCCGGCCCGTGACCTTCTTCGTGGTCGTGATGTCCATCGCCAAGTCCTTCCAGGTCTTCGGCCAGGTCTACGTCATGACGCAGGGCGGGCCCAGCAACAGCACGCTCACCATCGTCAACTACCTCTACGTCGTCGGCTTCACCTGGTTCGAGATGGGCTACGCGGCGGCCATCGCCTACGCGCTGTTCGCGCTCCTCCTGGTGGTCACGCTCGTGCAGTTCCGGCTCGCGGCCCGGGAGGGGCGCGCGGGCTTCGTCCAGGCGGGCGTCCTGGTGCGGCTTGGCCTGTACGCCCTGCTGGCCCTGGTCCTCGTCGCCTGGGTCGCGCCGCTTCTCTGGATGCTCTCCACCTCGCTGAAGCCCGAAGGCCAGATCCTCACGCTGGTGCCTCGCTGGATCCCGCAGACCTTCACGCTGGAGCACTACGTGGAGGTGTTCCGGCAGTTCCGCCTGGAGCGCTGGCTGCTCAACAGCCTGGTGGTGGCCGCCGGGGCAACGGCCCTCGGCCTCGCCGTCAGCATCCCCGCCGCCTACGCCTTCGCGCGCATGCGCTTCCGCGGGCAGCAGTGGCTGTTCCTGCTCATCCTCTCGACCATCCTGGTTCCGGTCCACATCACCATCGTGCCGCTGTTCCTTGGCCTGGCGAAGCTCAGGCTCACCGACACCTACTTCAGCCTGATCATGCCCACCGTCGCCAACGGCTTCGGGGTGTTCCTGCTCCGGCAGTTCTTCCAGAACATCCCGGAGGAGCTGGAGGAGGCGGCCATCATGGACGGCGCGGGCCGCCTGGGCGTGCTCCTGCGCGTGGTGCTGCCCCTCTCCCGGCCGCCCATCATGGCGGTCGCCATCTTCCTCTTCCTCCTGTCCTGGAACGACTTCATGTGGCCGCTCATCGTGACCAACACGGACGCCACCCGCACCGTGCCCGTGGGCCTTGCCGCGTCGCTGGGCGGTACGGTGGGCGGCCAGGCCATCGCCTACTATGGGATCAGCATGGCGGGCTCCGTCGTGGCGACGCTCCCCGCGCTGGCGATCTTCGTAGTGCTCCAGCGCTACTTCGTGCAGGGCATTGCGCTCACGGGCCTGAAGGGCTGAGGACACTGACGCTTTCCGTTCGCCCGGGGCGCGGCGGAATCGAGCGCCGTGGGTCGCAGTCGCTCGGAGGGCAGGGATGCCGCATCGCCAGTTCATCTTCGATCGCCACCCCGAGGCGCCGAGCTGCCATGCGGCGACGGTGGTCGAGGCCGCGCCCGGGCGGCTGCTGGCCGCCTGGTTCGCCGGCACGCACGAAGGGCATCCGGACGTCGCGATCTGGATGTCGGCCCGCGAGGGGGGCGCCTGGGAGAAACCGATCAGGATCGCGGACGATCCGAGCGTGAGCCACTTCAATCCGGTCCTGTTCCGGGACGCGCGGGGCACGGTGTGGCTCTTCTACAAGGTCGGTCCCTCGGTGCCCGCCTGGACGGGGGTCTACCTGAGGTCCGCGGACGCAGGGCGCACCTGGACGGCGCCGCTCGCGCTGCCGGCTGGGCTCACCGGCCCGGCCAAGAACAAGCCCATCACGCTCAGCAACGGCGATATCCTGTGCGGCGCCTCGGCCGAGACGTGGCGAAGCTGGGCCTGCTGGCTGGAGATCAGCACGGACGGCGGCGCGCGCTGGAGCCGGCACGGACCCATCACGGCGCCGGGCGCGGGCGGCTACGACGCCGCCGGCGGCCAGCTCGTGAGCGCGGTCTGGGATGACGCGTCGGCCACGCTCCTGGTGCCGCAGAATTTCCCCGGCGTCATCCAGCCCGCTATCTGGGAGTACGCCCCGGGACGGCTGAAGCTGCTCATGCGGGCCACGCGCCAGGTGGGATATGTCTGCTCCGCGACCTCGGAGGATTACGGGCGCACCTGGTCGCCCGCCGCGGCGACCGCGGTGCCGAACCCGAACAGCGGCCTGGACGCCGTCCGCCTCCGAGACGGCAGGATCGTGCTGGTCTGCAACCCGGCCGCGGAGGGACGGACGCCGCTCTCCGTGCTGGTGTCCGAGGACAACGGCGAAACCTGGGGCCGTCGGGTAGACCTGGAGACCGGCGAGGGCGAGTACTCGTACCCGTCGGTCATCCAGGCCCGGGACGGACGGGTCCACATCGTGGCGACGTGGCGGCGCGAGCGCATCTGCCACTACACGCTGGAGCCGGAGGAGCTGGCGCGGCCATGAAGGCCGTCCTCCTCGCCGGGGCGAGCGGACGGATCGGCCGGTGCATCCGCCCGGGCCTCCGGGAGGATGCCGGGACCCGGAGATGAAACAGCGGTTCGTGCTCGACGGCATCGTGCCCATCCTGCAGACGCCCTTCCTGATGAATGGCGCGCCCGACGAGGAGTCCCTCGCGCGCCTGGCCGACGAGGTCATCGCGGCCGGGGCCGCCGGCCTCATCTACCCGGCCGTGGCCAGCGAGGCGGGGAAGCTGGCGCCGGGCGAGCGGCGCTCCCTGCTGGAAACCGTCGTGAAGCGGGTGGACGGGCGGGTGCCCGTCATCGCAGGTGTCAGCGCCGAGACGCTGGCCGAGAGCATGGGGCTGGCGGAGCACGCGCAGTCCATCGGCGCGGCCGGGATGCTGGCGCAGGCGCCGGCCGCAATGCGCGCCGATGCCGGCGCCCTCGAGGCGTTCTTTCGCAGGCTGGCCACCGCGGCGCCGCTCGTGCTCATGATCCAGGACCTGGACTGGCAGGGCGAGGGCATGCCCGTCGAGCTGATCCGCCGGCTCTTCGAGACGCTGCCCGGCTTTCGGTGCATCAAGGTCGAGACGGTGCCGGCGGGGCCGAAGTACTCCCGGCTGCTCGAGGCCACCGAGGGCCGGCTGCACGTCTCGGGGGGCTGGGCGGTCACGCAGATGCTGGACGGGCTCGCGCGCGGAGTCCACGCCTTCATGCCCGAGGGCAGCATGGTGCGGATCTACCGCCGCATCTACGACCTGTTCCACGGCGCGCAGCGGGGCGGAGTCGAAGTCGCAAGACGGATTATTCACCTCTTGGTGAATAATCCGGGCTAGCGCCGGGTGCCGAGGGCGGAGACGGACTGCCTGCGGTCGGCCGCCCACTGACCAGGGCCGCACTTGACCGTCTTTCCGTACTCTGGTAAGTGCGGACCATGCAGAGAGGAGGGATCGCGAGGAGCGTCGTGTTCCGCCGACACCACCGACGAACAGGAGGGGACGACCATGCAGCAGCGCAAGGGGGCAACGCCGTCCAGGAGTCTCACGCGGCGACAGGTGCTGAAGCTCGGAGCCGGGCTGGCGGCCGGCGCGGCCGCCGGACCGTTCGTGGCCACGCCGGGCCACGGCCAGACCTTCAGCTGGCAGCGCTTCAAGGGCAAGGAGCTGTTCTGCATCTTCTACAAGCACCCCTGGATCGACGAGATGGTGAAGTACTTCCCGGAGTTCACCGACCTCACCGGGATCCGGGTCAACCACGAGGTGCTGCCCGAGGTGCAGGGGCGGCAGAAGCTCACGGTGGAGATGACGGGCGGCGGCGGCGGGCTGGACGCCTGGCACGCCAGCATGCACGTGGAGAAGCGCCGGTTCTGGAAGTCGGGCTGGTTCCAGCCGCTCAACAAGTTCCTGGAGGACCGGAGCCTGACGGCCCCCGACTTCGACTGGGGGGACTTCACCAAGGGCGCGGTGGAGGCGGTGACGCAGCCGGACAAGAGCATCAGCGCCATCCCCACGTTCGTGGACCCCTTCGTGCTCTTCTACCGGAAGGACCTGTACCAGCAGAAGCGCTGGAAGCCGCCGCGGACCATCGCGGAGATGGAGGAGCAGGCCAAGCAGCTCCACAGCCCGCCGGCCATGTACGGCTTCGTGGCGCGGGGCCTGAAGAACGCGAACGCCACCCCCTGGGCCTACGTGATCTACGCCTTCGGGGGCAAGTACCTCACGGCCGACAACAAGTCGGCCATCAACTCGCCGGAGTGGGTCAAGAGCATGGAGTGGTACTCCGGCATCCTGCGCCGCTTCGCGCCGCCCGGCGTGGTGAACTTCAACTGGTACGAGTGCAGCGCGGCCTTCATGCAGGGCCAGGTCGGGATCTACTACGACGGCGTCAACTTCGCCAACCAGTTCGAGGACAAGGAGAAGTCGAAGATCGTGGGCAAGGTGGGCTACGCGGTGCTGCCGGCGGGCCCGGCCGGGCACTTCGCCCCCACCTTCACCAACGCCATGGCGGTGAGCGCCCAGAGCCGGAACAAGGAGGCGGCCTACCTCTTCATCCAGTGGGCCACCACCAAGCAGATGTGCGTGCGCGAGCTGCTCGCCGGCGTGGGCGTGGGCCGCGTCTCGCCCTGGGCCAACCCGGAGGTGAAGGCCAAGCCCAAGATGCCGGCCGACTGGTACACCGCCTACCTGGAGAGCCTGAAGATCGGGAAGGCCGGACTGCCGGAGATCGTGGACGTGACGCAGTACCGGGACATCATCGGCGTGGCGATCCAGAAGGCCATCGAGGGCGCCAGGCCCGCCGATGTGATCGCGCAGGCCCACAAGGAGTTCCAGGAGCTGCTCGACAAGACGGAAAAGTAGCGACGACGCTGCCTGGAGTGCGCGACAATCCCCCCTCGCCCCTCGACGGTGCTCGGGGCGAAGGGGGATTTCGCGGCGTGCGCAGGGAGTCACGCACGTGCAGGATCGCAAGCCGGGACGGACGGGCCTCTCCATCTGGATGCATCGCCACGCGCGGTACATCTTCCCGGCGCCGGCCGTCCTGGTGGTCGGCCTCATCATCGTCTACCCGGTGTTCTACACGGGCTGGATGAGCCTGCAGGAGTGGTTCGCCAGCAGCCTGACGCCGCCGAAGTTCATCGGCCTCGCCAATTACCAGCAGATCCTCACGGCGGACGCCCGCTTTCGCGAGGCGTTCTTCCGCACGCTGTACTTCACGCTGGTGGCGGTGTCGGTGGAGACCGTGCTGGGCGTGGGGATGGCCGTGCTGTTCAACCGCGAGTTCTGGGGCCGCGGCCTGGTCCGCACGCTCTCCATCCTCCCCATGATGGCGACGCCCACCGCCATCTCGCTGGTCTTCGTGATGATGTACCATCCCACGCTCGGCGTGATGAACTACCTGCTCGGCCTGACCGGCCTGCCGGCGTGGAGCTGGACGTACAGCAGCAAGACGGCGCTGTACGCCATCGCCCTGGTGGACGTGTGGGAGTGGACCCCGCTCATCATGCTCATCGCGCTGGCCGGGCTCGCGGCCCTCCCCAAGGAGCCGTACGAGTCGGCCAGGATCGACGGGGCGAGCCCGTTCCAGTGCTTCTACCTCATCACGCTGCCGCTCCTCCGGCCCACGCTGGTGGTGGCCATCCTCTTCCGGGCCATCGACGCGCTGAAGACCTTCGACATCATCTTCGTCATGACGCAGGGCGGTCCCTCCAACGCCTCGGAGACCATCAACATCCTGCTCTTCAACCAGGGCTTTTCCTACTTCAACATGGGCTACGCGTCGGCCATCGCCGTCACGCTGTTCGCCATCGTGCTGGGCTTCTCGGTGCTCCTGATGAAGGTGCGGAGGGTGGGCTGGTGAGCGGGACAGCGGTCCGGCAGGCACTCCGCTCGGCGGCGTTCTACGCGCTGGTGGCGGCCGTGATGCTGCCCACCGTCTTCGTCTTCTACTGGATGGTCACCCTGTCCCTGAAGCCGCAGGTGGAGGCAGCCGGGTACCCCCCGAGCTTCTTCCGCTTCACGGTGACCTTCAAGGGGTACCTGGAGGTGTTCGCCAAGTACCCGTTCCTGCTCTACATCTGGAACAGCCTGATCGTGGCCACGGGCGTGACCCTGCTGGGGCTGCTCGTCGGCCTGCCGGCCGCCTACAGCATCGCCCACTGGCGGCAGCGCCACCTGGCCCTCACCATCCTGGTGGCCCGCATCATCCCGGGCATCAGCTACCTGATTCCCTGGTACATCCTCTTCCGGAACCTGCGCATGGTGGACACCTACCAGGCGCTCATCCTGACCCACCTCGTGGTCGGCCTCCCCATCACCATCTGGGTGATGATCGGCTTCTTCGAGGACGTGCCGCCCGACCTGCGCGAGGCCGCGCTCATCGACGGCTGCACGGAGTACGGCGCCTTCTGGCGGGTGGCGGTGCCGCTGGTCAAGCCGGGCATCGTGGCCACGGCCATCCTGGCCTTCATCTTCTCCTGGAACAACTTCCTGTTCTCGGTGATCCTGGCCGGCCGCAACACCCGGACGCTCCCCATCGCCGTCTTCAACATGATCGGCTACGAGGAGATCAACTGGGCCCCCCTGGCCGCCGCGGCCACGCTGATCACCTTGCCCGTCATCCTGCTGACGCTGATCATCCAGCGCCACATCGTGACCGGCCTGACGTTCGGGGCGGTGAAGGGGTGAGGGCGGGGCCGGGGATCGGGGGCCGGGGCCGAGGTCTTGCGCCTGCGCGGGGGCGTGTGTAGGATGTGGGCCGCGTCCTCCGCCAGGGGCGGCAACAATGGCTCAGGGCTTCGCCGAAAGATTCGGGTGCTGGCTGGACGGCTGGGTGCGCTGGCTCCGGGGCGTGCTGTACGGTATGGCGCTGTACGACGGCGTCGTCACGTTCCGGAAGCAGCGCGGCGACCTGGAGCACCTGTTCGTGCTGATCGTGTTCGGAGACCTCGTCGGCGTTCCCATCATCCCGCCCTACTACACGTTGCGGCTCCTGCCCTACATCGTGCCGGCCATGCAGAACTGGAAGCGGCGCATGCTCCGCGAGAAGGACCTCACGGACCTCGCCGGGGCCGGCTGATGGGGGCGGAGCGCGAAAGGAGCCTGCGGTGCTGACCCTCGAAGCGCTGGCCCAGATGATCGACCACTCCATCCTGCTGCCCCAGCAGACGGACGCCGACCTGGTGGCCGGCATCGAGATCTGCAAGAAGTACCGGGTGAAGTGCTGCGTGCCGAAGGCGTTCCAGGCCGCACGCGCGAAGGCGCTGCTGCGAGGCTCGGACGTGCGGCTGTGCATCGCCATCGGCTTCCCGCAGGGCGTCACGGCCCCGGAGGTGAAGCGGTACGAGGCGGAGCTGGCGCTGTCACAGGGCGCGCAGGAACTCGACATGGTGATCAACATCAGCGCCCTGAAGTCGCGCCACTACGACTTCGTGGAGCGGGACATCGCCGGCGTGGTGGAGGTCGCCGGCCGCCAGGGGGCGCCGGTGAAGGCGATCCTGGAGACGTACCTGCTCACCGACGAGGAGAAGGTGATGGCCTGCAAGATCGCGGAGCGGGCCGGCGCCGCCTTCGTGAAGACGTCCACCGCCACCCAGCCGGGCGGCGCGACCGTGGAGGACATCACGCTGATGCGCGCCGCGGTGAGCCAGGCGGTCACGGTCAAGGCGTCCGCGTACGTCACGGACATCGACAAGACCCTGGCGCTCTACGAGGCCGGCGCGCGGCGCTTCGGCACCGCCTACACCGTGGACATCCTGGAGGGCCTGCGGAAGAAGCTGGAGGCGGCGGGTGGCTCACGGTAAGGCGCGGCGGTGAGCTTCGACTGGCCGCCCACGGGGAACCAGGCCGTCATCCTGCTGGCGGCCTTCCTGCTCGCCTGGTATGCGGTCGGACTCCACCTCAACCGGCGCCGCGGCGCGCAGCTCGTGCGCCAGGTGCGGGACGCCGTCCGGGTACTCGGCGGCTCGGCCACGATCCGCTGGATGGGCCGGAGCGCCTTCCGCATCGACGCGGAGCAGCTGTCCGGCTCCGTGTCCCGGCTCGGCCTCAGCGTGCTCCTGGAGCCCCGCGAGACCTTTCTGCTCTGGCTGGTGGGCCGCCTGGCCGGGCGCCGCGACTGGCTGATGCTGAGCGCCGTGCTCAGCGGCCCGGCGGGGCCCGCCTTCGAGGCCTACCACCCGAAGCGGCGGGGCGCACCCGACGCCGCGCGGCGGATCGCCCTGGAAGGCTGGAAGGCCGAGCGGGTGCCCGGCCGGTCGCTCCTCATCGCCGGCCGCGACGCGGACGCCCGCGCGCTGGGCCAGGAGGTCCTGCAGGCGCTCGCGGGAATCGAGGTGTGGGGCGCGAGCCTCCACCCCGAGGAGCAGCGCCTCACCCTGAGCTTGCCCGTCCCCGCGGCGGAGACCCGGACGGGTCTCCCCGCCATCGCGGTCCTCCCGCAGCTCGCCGACCTGATCCTCCGCCGCAGCCGGAAATTCTGAGCAGGGACTTGAACCGCCAAGACGCCAAGGGCGCCAAGATTCGAAGGTCCTGAAAAGCCACGGCCCTCCCGGGGGAGGGCCGTGGCTTGTATCAGGTGCTCCGGTGGCGTCCCGGCGCCCTGGCGGTTGAGATGTGCCGCGTCAGCCGTGGAGGGCGGTGGCGGTGCGCTCCAGCATGGGGACGCCGCGGATCTCGGTCTCGAAGAGCGGGAGCACGGCCCGGACCATGCCCGGGAACTTCTCCGCGATCTCCGCCATGTAGTTGTCCTGCATGGCCACCCGGTTTCGCACGAACTCCGGCGCGTCGGCCTTCACCTGATCCTTCTCGATGAGCATGTTGACCACCACGCCGCCCACCGGGATGCCGAACTCCTTGAACCAGGCGATGAAGCGGGTGATGACCGCGATGGGGAGCGCCTCGGGGAGGGTCACGAAGAAGAAGGCCGTCTTCTGCGAGTCGGTCAGCAGCCGCTTGGCGTGCGCCATCCGGTCCTGGAAGGAGAGCAGGTAATCCATCAGCGGATCCTTCTCGTCCTTCTTCTTGCTGTACGAGAGGACCTGGCGGAGGGACTGCGCCTCCTCCCGGCTCTTCATCATCTTGCCGACCCAGAGGGAGTAGACCGAGGACATGCCCAGGAGCCGGCGGGCGTTGGCGGTGGGCGCCGTGTCGAAGACGTAGGCGTCGTACTCGTCCTTGAACATGATGTCGATCATGTTCTCGAACATCGCCGACTCCTCGAAGGCCGGGTTCATGGTC
This sequence comes from Methylomirabilales bacterium (SeqCode), assembly GCA_041946635.1. GTDB lineage: Bacteria > Methylomirabilota > Methylomirabilia > Methylomirabilales > 2-02-FULL-66-22 > 2-02-FULL-66-22. Next base: position 15,265 of record JBHGAX010000021.1, on the reverse strand, counting down.
GCCGACTCGACGAAGGCGTCCGCCTGCGTCCGGATCTCGGCGAACTTGAGGAACCAGCTCACCTTCTCCTTGATCTCGCGCTTGGACTTCTCGATGGTGTCCCTGGTGTCGATCTCGTACGCGAACAGGCTGCTCGTGCCCTTGACGGGGACCGCCTTGCCGAAGACGTCCTGGTCCAGCAGCCCGCTCAGGCTGTGGACGGGGTTGGTCGAGGCGAGGAGCGTGCGCTTGCCGAGCCGCGCCAGGGCCAGGGCCGAGGCCCCGGCCAGGACCGTCTTGCCCACGCCGCCCTTGCCGCCGAAGAAGGTGTACTTGAGCTGCGGGTGGCTCCGCAGGAAGGCCTGCATGCTCTCCCGCACGAGGGGGTGAGCCTGGGTCGGGGTCATGTCACGCTCCTGCGCGGGCCGGCCCGAACAGGGACCCGGCCATCTTCTCGATCATGGGCAGACCCGTGATGTCGCGCTCGAACTCGGGCACGCGGGCCAGCACTTCCTTGCCGAACAGCTCGTCGATCTTCCGCAGGTGGCCCTTCTGCATCTGGAGGCGGTTCCGGAGGTACTCGGGGATGTCCTGCGCGGCCAGGCTCTCCGGGATGACCCGGTTCACCACGTAGCCGCTGAGCGGGACGTTGAACTTGGCGAAGAGCTGGGCGGCCTTCTGCGTGTCGATCAGGATCATCTCCTCGGGGATGACCACGAAGAAGAAGGCCGTCTTCTGCCGGTCGGTCAGGATGCTGGAGGAGGTCCCGATCCGGTGCTTGATGTACTGCAGCTCCTTCAGGATCATGTCCTCCTCGACCTGCTTGTCGCGCGAGATGGCGGCCGCCATCTCCTCGTACTGGCGCATGTCCTCGCGGAGCTTGGTGATCCGCTCGATCCACTCGTCGTACACGCTGGCCATGGAGAGGTAGTAGAGCGCGTGTCCGAGCGGGACGAGATCGTAGATGTAGTAGTCGTAGCTGCCGGCCACCACGATGTCCACGACCTCGTCGAAGATCGCGCTCTCCTCCATGGCCGGCTCGGCCGCGGCGGCCTGGATGTAACTCTCGATCTCGTCGGGGATCTTGTCGAACCCGTACATGTCGAAGATCTTCTGGCGGATCTCGTCCTGGTACGCCTTGATCCGCTTGTCCGCGTCGATCTCCTGCGCGTAGAGGTTCGGCATGATCTCGACCGGCCCCTTGCCGAAGATGTCGCGCTGGAAGATGTCGGACAGGGAGGCCTGGGGATCCACCGAGAAGACCAGCACCCGGTGCCCCTGCTTGGCCAGCCAGTAGGCGGTGGCGGCGGAGAAGGTGGTCTTGCCCAGGCCGCCCTTGCCGCCGAACATGATGTAGCGGCGGTCGGGATGCTCCGCGAAGATTCGGGCCAGTCCCCCGTTCATGCCAGGTCCTTTCTCCCGTCAGGCCAGGGCGTCGGTGAGGTCCTTCTCGCGCAGCATGCGCCGCTTCCACGTGGAGATCTGGGGCACGACGTACGGCAGGAGCCGCAGGGAGTAGTAGGGGGGCAGGATGGGCACGCCGAGCAGGTCGCCCATGGTGATCAGGATGAACAGGTGCTCCATGCTGCCGCGCGTCTTGAGGGCCTGGCGCGTCATCTCGTGCGCGGCCATGCCGTAGACGTAGTCCTTGAACCTGTTCTTGAGCCCGCTCAGGAAGCTCTTCTTCTCTTCGTCGGTCATGCGGGAGCCCCTTTCGTGACGCGGCGGTGACGGGCGGGGAGGAGCGGCTGCCGGCCCGGGCGCGCCGGGCCGGCAGCCGCCAGGGTCTAGTCCGCCCCGGCCGGCGCGGCCGCGGGCCGGAACGAGCTGCGGGCGCGGCCGAAGGCCACCAGCGCGTCGTAGGCCAGGATCACCGACAGGATCACCAGCGCGAAGCCGATGGCCGCGGAGGCCAGGTCCCCCACCACGAAGGCGATCTGCTTCCCGGGCGCGAAGGCGGCCTGGAAGGAGATGTAGGCGGTGAAGAGCAGCGCCGCCACGGTGGAGATGTACATGAACACCGCCGGCCAGAGGGACCACTGGTAGGAGCGGCCGGTGGTGACCAGCCAGATCGTGATCAGCACCAGGGCCAGGCTCGCGAAGAGCTGGTTGGACCCGCCGAACAGGATCCAGATGCGGGACCAGAAGCCCGTCCACATCAGGGCCAGGGTGAGGAGCACGCCCACCAGCGTGCCGAAGTGCACGTTGCGAAACGCCGGGATGATGGGTCCCACCAGCTCGGCGCTGGCCACGCGCATGAAGCGCAGCACCAGCTGCATCACGGTGAGGGCCATGATCACCAGGAAGGCCGAGCCGAAGGCCAGGCCGAAGTCCTTGGCGATGCCCAGGACGCTCAGGTACTCGGCCATGCCGCGCGCGAAGACGCCCGCCGGCCCGCCGGCCTTCAGCGCGTCCAGGTACCCGGCGAAGCCGCCGAAGGCCGTCACGGCGAAGACCACCGCCAGCACCGCCATGACCGACTCCGTGTACATGGCGCCCGCCCCCACGGGCAGGGCATCCGTCTCCTTCTCGAGCTGCCGGGCCGTCCCCGAGGTGGAGACCAGGCTGTGCCAGCCGGAGATGGCGCCGCAGGCGATGGTGACGAACAGGATCGGCCAGAGCGGCGTCTCGATGCCGGGGGCGATGATGCCCTTGGCCCAGAAGCCGGTGAAGGCCGGGAAGTCCCCGAAGCTCGGCATCCGGAAGAAGATGCCGATGATGGAGCCCACGATCCCGAAGAGGACCAGCCAGAACGCCACGTAGTTGACCGGCTGGGCGAAGCGCCAGATGGGCAGGACGGCGCCCAGGTAGCAGAAGAACAGCACCACGATGCCCCAGAAGAACACCGACCACTTCATCGGGCCGTACGGCGTCTGGAACAGGACGAAGGAGTCCTTGCCGCCGTTGATGGCGGTGACGATGCTCTGGAAGAAGCCCGTGGTGCCGAGCCAGATGCCCACGACGGCCAGCAGCACGGTCACCACCGTGGTCATCACCAGATCCTGCCGCCACTTGTAGGTCATCTGCCCCGACAGGACGCCGGCCAGGGTGAGGATGATGAACCCGAACGCCACCTTCGGGTTCGCGAACAGGGCGGCGCAGATGGCGCCGAACGCCCCCATGATCAGGAGCAGGTAGAAGTAGAGGAACGACAGGAGGATCGTGCGCGCGCGGGGGGAGATCAGCTTGTAGCTCAGGCCGCCCATGGTCAGGCCGTCGTTACGCATGGCCATGACGGCCGCGGTGTAGTCCTGGACCCAGCCGATGAAGAACACGCCCAGGATCAGCCAGAGGAGGGCCGGCAGCCACCCCCACTGCACGGCCACGATCGGGCCCACGATGGGACCCAGGGCGGCGATGGACTTGAACTGGTAACCGAAGAGCACGGCGGAGCTGGCCGGCATGAAGTCCACGCCGTCGTTGTAGAGCCTGGCGGGCGTGGCCTTGGCGGGGTCGGCGCGGAGGACCGAGCGATCGATGCCTCCGGCATAGAACCGGTAGCCGAACCAGACGGCGAGGATGGCCACCACTATCGCGACGCTTCCCATGTCAGCACCTCCCAGGAACCTGCGGTTCCAGGTTATGCGAGGCGTGGCCTCGTGGCCCGACAGGCGTCGGACCTCCCCATTGCTGACGTCCCCGCCTCCCGCACGGCGGGCGGGCAGGGTGAGCTGGCGCGGATATGGAGGGAGAGTGGACGGATACTAGATCGTATCCTTCGCGGAAGTCAAGGCGCGCGGTGGAGTTGTCACGGGCAGGCTCACACGAGCGGGTCGGTGCGCGGGCCGCCGGCGGGCCGGCCGGCGGGCGCGGCCTCGGCCGTCTCGGCGGCGACCGGGAGACCGTTGACGGCGTCGATGAGCTGCCGCAGCCGCCCGATGTCCCGCCGGTTGAAGTAGAAGACCAGGCGGGGCAGCGCGGCCAGGGACGTCTCGTTCGCCTCCTCGGGCAGGGCGGGGGAGGTGCGGATCCGGTCGCGGACCAGGATGTCCTGGAACTCGGCATTCAGCCGCTCCAGCGCCTCCGGCGAGGGCGCCTGCTGCACCCGCATCACCAGCCGGTCGTCCACGAAGCGGATGCTGTGGTAGTTGCGGTAGAACCGCAGGACCTCTTCGACCGCCTCCTCCAGGCGGTCGGTCACCCGGTACAGGTGCCGGTCGGCGGGGGAGATGAGGCCGCGGCCGAGGAGCGCCGTGCGGACGTAGTGATCCCAGGCGATCCAGTAGTCGCCGCCCGGCCTGTCCAGGCAGACGACGGGCACGGGGTTCGACTTGCCGGTCTGGATCAGGGTCAGGATCTCGAACGTCTCGTCCATGGTGCCGAAGCCGCCGGGGAAGAGCGCGATGGCGTCCGTCTCCTTCACCAGCAGCAGCTTGCGCGTGAAGAAGTAGCGGAAGGTGATCAGCTTGGCGTCGTTCTGGATGACGGCGTTGGCGCTCTGCTCGAAGGGCAGCCGGATGTTCAGGCCGAAGCTCCCGGCGCGGCCGGCCCCGTCGTGCCCGGCCTTCATGATGCCCTCGCCGGCCCCGGTCATGACCATCCACCCGCGGGCGCTGACCGCGCGCGCGAAGTCCACCGCCTGCCGGTACTCGGGCGTGTCCTCCGGCGTGCGCGCCGAGCCGAACATCGTGACCTTGCGGATGCCGCGATACGGCCCGAACACGCGGAAGGCGTAGATCAGCTCGCGCAGCGAGGCGTTCAGGATCTTGACGTCGCCCCGGCTGGTCTGGTTCTTGATGAGCCGCAGGACGCTGCGGATCATGCCCTCCAGGAACTCGGCGTGCGGGGAGCCGCCTGCCGCCTCGATCAGCTGGCGGATCTGCAGCTCCAGGTCCCCGTCGCCGTCCAGGGTGCGGCGCCGCTCCATCCTAGGGCTCCCCTTTCTCCAGGACCCGGGCCTGGAACAGGCGCAGGAAGCGCTCCGCATCCACCTCCGTGCAGACCCCGATCCCGCCTCCCCGGGCTCGCCGCCGGCGGTCGGCCACCGTCATCCCCGCCGTGTGCTCGCCGCGGCACTCCACCGCCACGGGGAGCGTCCTGCGCGTGAGGAGCGCGGGCTGCGCCACGGCCGCCACGGCCAGCGGGTCGTGGAGGAACAGGCCGGCGATGCCCTCCTCGCGGCGGTGGAACTCCAGCGCCGGCCGGCTGATGTCGCGCAGGAAGGCCTGGAGGGGGCCGCGGGCGGCGGCCGCCTCCAGGCGGCTCTCGGGCAGGACGACCCGCTCCGTCACATCCAGCGGCACGAGCGTGAGCGGCAGCCCGGCGGCGAAGACCAGGGCCGCGGCCTCGGGGTCCGCCCAGACGTTGAACTCGGCCGCCGGCGTGACGTTGCCCGGCACCGCGATGGCGCCGCCCATCGCCCAGAGGCCCCGGAGGCCCCGCAGGCGCGCCCCGTCCTTCTGGAGCGCCTGCGCCACGTTGGTGAGCGGCCCCGTCGCCACCAGGACCGTCTCGGGCCGGCGGGCCAGCGCGTCCAGCAGGAATCCCGCGGCATCCGCCTCCGCGGTGCGGGCGCGGGCGGGCCGCCGCCCGGGCAGATCGCCCAGGCCATCCATCCCGTGGACGGTCGTCGCGTGGCGGGGCGGTCGCAGGAGCGGCCGGGCGGCGCCGGAAACCACCGGGACGGCCGTCGCGCCCAGCCGCTCCAGGACCAGGAGCGTGTTGGCCGTGGCCTGCGCCACCGGCACGTTGCCGGACACCGTCGTGATGCCCACCACCTCCAGCTCGGGGGAGCGGAGTGCGAGGGCGATGGCCAGGGCGTCGTCCACGCCCGTGTCCACATCCAGGAGGACCGGCTGGCGCTTCATGTCGTCACGTGAAAGGCCACAGCGGGCCGGAGGTCCGACAGGCGGAACGGAGCCGGGAACGCGACGGCATCGATGCGGGGCGACGGCATGGCGGCAACAGACAGGGCGAGGAGGGACCCGGGAGGCTAGTTCCGCTCGATGGCTTCAAGCGCGCGAGCCAGGTCGTCCTTGATGCGGAGGTTGATCTTCAGCCGGTTGAGGAGGTCCGGCTGGTGCACGGCCAGGTACTCGAGCAGCGCGCCGGCGCTGAGCGGCGACGTGCGGGGCTGCGTGTCCAGGATCCAGTCGGTCAGCGATTCCTTGTACATGCGCCGCACATCGGGATCGTGATAAATGATGTCCAGGATGCGTTGCGCCAGTGGGTCGTCCACGAAAAACCTCCTTCCCTGACTCGCGGGGAGTATACCAGACGAGGGGTCAAGTGACAAGCAGCCCCGGGCCCCCCGGGGCCCTAGGAGCGGCCCCGCGCGCCGGTTTCCGCGGCATCCGCCTGCTGGATCAGACGTTGTGCGCGCGAGAAAATTCGCGCCAGCATGACGGGCGTGAGCCGCCCGGTCTGCGTGTTCTGCTGGCTGGGGTGGTAGGAGGCGAGCAGGACCGGCCCCGCGGGCAGCCGGACCTCGGCGCCGTGGACGAAGCGGGGGCGGGGGCGCGGCACGAGGCGCCCGGCGGCGGCCCAGGCCCGGAGGAAGTGCTCGAAGGCGATGGCGCCCAGGGCGACCACCACCCGGACGGCCCGGAGTAGCTCAAGCTCCTCCACCAAGTATGGGCGGCAGGCCTCCAGCTCCCCGGGAAGGGGGCGGTTCTCGGGCGGGGCGCAGTGGAGCACGGCGGTGATGCAGCAGTCCAGGAGCCGGAGCCCGTCTGCGGGGTGGGCGGAGGTGGGCTGGTTCGCGAACCCGGCGTCGTGGAGGGCCCGGAACAGGAAGTCGCCGCTCCGGTCCCCGGTGAAGATCCGGCCCGTCCGGTTCCCGCCATGGGCGGCGGGAGCCAGGCCCACGATCAGCAGCCGCGCGTCGGCCGGGCCGAGGCTGGGGACCGGGCGGCCCCAGTACGGCTCCGTACGGTAGCGGCGCACCTTCTCGCGCGCCACCCGCTCGCGGTACTCCACCAGGCGGGGACAGCGGCGGCAGGCGATCATCCGCGCCCGGACCCCGTCCACGGTGTCCGGGCGGCTCACTCGGCGCTGACCCGCTTGATCCGGATGCGGGATCCCGGCTCCGTCTCGGCCTCGGGGCAGCGCAGCTCGACGTCCGCGTCGGCGCCCTGCCCCTCGATCTTCAGCGAGAGCACGCCGCCGTGCCAGAGATGGGCCACCTCGGCGCGCGTGAGCCGCACGGTGGCCCGCAGCTCGATGCTCTGGGGACTCATGGCGCATCCTTCCCGCGCGGCGGCCGCTGCGGCGCATCCGCCGCGCGCAGCTCCTCCAGGCTGGTCGCGGCCTGGAGGCGCTCCAGCGAGACGAACCGAAACACCACGCGGCGCCGGGCCGGATTGGCGATGGGTCGGGGCAGGGGCAAGAGCGGCCCCACGTCGAAGCGGTAGTAGAGCGCGTCCTCGCCGCCTCGCCCCGGCCAGGTCAGGCCCGGGAGATCGCGGCGCGCCGCCCGGCGCACGCCGCGCACCTCGGCGTAGAGCCGGATGACGCCCGGGCCCCCGAAGCGGGACGCCGGCTCGTAGAAGGCGATGTGCGTCACCCGCGTCCGGGCCTCCGCGATCGCCTCCACGGGAACGTGGTAGAAGGCCTCGCGGCGGATCAGGTCGAGATGCGCCGCGCCCCTCACCGGGCCGATCATGACGCCGCCGATCGTCGCCTCCTCCTCGGGACCCGCCACACTCCGCCGACTCACCCTAGCACAGCCTCCCGCGATTTGCCAGGCGGCGGACCACCTGCACCCCCAGCCATTCGGTGCCGTTCGGCCCGAAGCAGTGCAACGAAGTCGAGGGCCCGACGGCGTTTTGCGTGCGTCCCTCGACTCCGCTGCGTGCCGAGCATGTCCAGGGGCCTCCCCGAGCATGTCGAGGGGCTCGGGGCGAACGGAACTGAGTCGGAGACTCGGGTGCCCGGCCATCCTTGACACTCGCTGCACCCCTGTGGTAAGTGCAGGCCGAAGCCACGCCACGGACCGCGGCCGCGCGAGCGGCCCAACAAGGAGGACGATCATGCGACGCGGGATCTGCTGCGTACTCGGCCTGCTCTTCGTGCTGGCGGCGCTCCTGGCCGTCTGGACGCCGGCCGGCGCCGGCGTGCCCAACCGGCCCGTGCAGCTCATCTGCCCCTGGGCCGCCGGCGGCGGGACGGACCGCATCGCCCGGATGGTGGGCGTGCTGCTGGAGAAGGAGCTGGGGCAGCCGGTGACCGTCGTGAACCGCACGGGCGGCGGCGGGGCGGTCGGCCACACGGCCGGCGCCACCGCGGCGCCGGACGGCCACACCATCACGATCGTGACCGTCGAGCTGGCCATGATGCACTGGATGGGGCTGACGCCGCTCACCTACAAGGAATTCACGCCCGTGGCCCTGGTGAACATCGACGCCGCCGGCGTGCAGGTGGCGGCCAATTCCGAGTTCAAGAATCTCAAGCAGCTGCTGGACTACACGAAGGCCAATCCCGGCAAGCTGAAGGCGTCGGGCACGGCCAAGGGCGGGATCTGGGACCTGGCCCGCGCCGGCATGCTGAAGACGGCGGGCATCCCGGTGGACGCGATGCCCTGGGTGCCCAGCACGGGCGCGGCCACGGGCCTGCAGGAGCTGGTGGCGGGCGGCGTGCAGGTCGTGACGGCCAGCCTGGTCGAGGGGCGGCCGCTCATCGACGCGGGCAAGGTGCGGGCGCTGGCCAACATGGCCGAGCAGCGTGACCCGGTGTTCCCGAACGTGCCGACCCTCAAGGAGCTGGGGATCAACTGGACCATGGGCGCCTGGCGCGGCTTCGCGCTGCCCAAGGGCACCTCCCCCGAGATCGTGGCCGTCTACGAGAAGGCCATGGACAAGGTCGTGAAGGGGAAGGAGTTCCAGGACTTCATGAAGGGCGGTCCCTTCGGCGTCCTGTACAAGCCCTCCGGCGAGTTCGCGAAGTTCCTGGCGGAGCAGGACCAGACCTTCGGCGTGCTGATGAAGGAAGCGGGGATCACGAAGTAACGGCAATTTCGGATTGCGGATTGCGGGCTGCGGATTGACCAATCCGAAATCCGCAATCCGGAGTCCGCCATGGGTTAAATGAAGATCAGCGACACCATCGTGGGCGCCGGCTTCGTGGCGGCCGGCGCCCTCATCATCGCCGGCACCGTGAACTACCCGAGCCTGGAGGGCGGTCACCCCGGCCCCGCGCTCTTTCCGCGGATCCTCGGCACACTCATGGCGGCCTTCGGCGGCCTGGTGAGCGTGCAGGGGCTCCGGGCCAGGGACGAGACGCAGGACGTCCACTGGGCGGGCCTCCACCGGAACCCCGGATTCGTGAATGCGCTGTTCGTCCTGGCCGGCGTCCTGGCCTACATCTTCCTCGCGGAGCGGCTGGGCTACCTGATCATGGGCACCCTCATCATGTTCGTGATCATGTGGCGCATCCGGGTGCCCGCGCTCCGCGCGCTGCTGATCGCCGTCCTCTTCAACAACCTCGTTTACCTGCTGTTCGCCAAGATCATGCGCGTCCCCCTGCCGCTGGGCCTGGTCTGGTGGTAGGCGCATGATCGAGCAAATCGGGGCCGCGGTCTCCCTCCTTGCCAGCTGGAAGCTCCTCCTCACCATATCCGTCTGCAGCCTGTACGGCCTGTTCGTCGGCGCCGTGCCCGGGCTCACCGCCACCATGGCGGCGGCCCTCCTCGTGCCGTTCACCTTCTTCATGGATCCGCTGCCCGCGCTGGTGGCCATCGTCTCCATGGAAGCCATGGCGATCTTCGCGGGGGACATCCCCGCGGCCCTGGTGCGCATCCCGGGCACGCCGTCCTCGGCGGCCTACACCGACGATTCCTTCGAGCTGACCAAGCAGGGCAAGGCCGAGCTGGTGCTGGGCGTGGACGTGGTGACCTCCGCCATCGGCGGCCTGATGGGCGCCCTGGTGCTGATGAGCGCCGCGCCCCTGCTGGCGGAGGTGGCGCTCAAGTTCACCTCCTTCGAGTACTTCTGGCTGGCGGCCCTGGGGCTGTCCGCCACGGTGATGATCGCCAGCACCCAGCCCCTCAAGGCCGGGCTGGCGCTCCTGGTGGGGCTGTTCTTCTCGACGGTGGGGCTCGACATCACGCTGGGCTACCCGCGCTTCACGCTCGGCACCGTGGAGCTGCTGAACGGCGTGGACTTCATCCCCGCCATGATCGGGCTCTTCGGCGTCTCCGAGATCCTGCGCAACATGGGCAGCTCGCACCTGGCCTACCCGATCACCACGGTGAAGGCCGAGCGCATCTTCCGGGGGCTGGCCGAGACGCTCTGGCGGTACAAGGCCAACATGCTCCGCGCCGGCGGGATCGGGACCTTCATCGGCATCCTGCCCGGGGCGGGGGCGGACATCGCGGCCTGGATCGCCTACGCCGCCTCCAAGCGCTTTTCCCGGGACCCGGAGAAGTTCGGCAAGGGCTCGATCGAGGCCATCGTGGATTCGGGCACGGCGAACAACGCCTGCCTGGCGGGGGACTGGGTGCCGGCCCTGGTGTTCGGGATCCCGGGGGACTCCATCACCGCCATCGTGATCGGGATCCTCTTCATGAAGGGGCTGCGGCCGGGGCCCATGATCTTCGAGCAGCAGCCGGAGCTGGTGTACGCGGTCTACATCTCCTTCATCATCGCGAACATCCTGATGGTGCCGTTCGGCTACCTGGCCATCAAGGCGAGCGGCAGCATGCTGAAGGTGCCGCGGAACGTCCTGATGCCCGCCATCCTGATGTTCTGCGTGGTCGGCTCGTTCGCCATCAACAACAGTCTCTTCGACGTGGGCTTGATGCTGGCCATGGGCATCCTGGGCTACTTCTTCGAGAACAACGGCATCCCCGTGGCGCCCATCGTGCTCGGCATGGTGCTCGGCCCCATCGTCGAGCAGAACTTCATGGTCAGCATGGTGAAGACCGAGTGGGATCTCACCCAGTTCTTCGGCCGGCCCGCCGCCGCCGTCCTCGGCGTCCTGACCCTCCTGGTGTGGCTCACCCCGCTGTTCCCGCTCCTGGTGCAGAAGCTCCGGCGCCGCTAATCTAATCTAAGAGGCCGCTGAAAAAGACGGCCTGACCAGGGGCGTTTTTCCGCATGCTGCTGGACCAAGCGGCTGGGCGCCGGCGCAAGCCTGCCCGGCAGGTGCCCCAGGGCGGTCGCCTATCCGTCAGGCCCGGGCGGCCGGCCGGCGCGGTCGCGCGCCCGCTGCTCCCAGCGGCGGAACCACTGCCGGACGCGGTGCTCCACCAGCTTCATCACCAGCACGGCCAGGACGCAGAGCAGCAGGATGAGGATCGGCGAGCGCGGCAGGAGCCGCCCCACGGCCCAGGCGAGGCCGGCGACCAGCGCCAGGATGACGGCGGGGGCCAGCCAGCGCCGCAGCAGCATCGCGCCCTCCTGATTCTTGCGCTGGACGCGCAAGAATCAAAACTGGAGACGTTCAGCTCACCATCCGGGGTACGTTCGTCCTACGGTGGACCGGCCCTGCAACCTCCTCACCCTGAGATTCGCAGGGTTCCTCCTCTTGGATTTTGCGCATCGAGCGCAAAATCCATCGGCCAGAAAATGGCTTGCCAGGACGGGGTCCCTTGACTACACTACCCCGCGCGGAATTCCCCACGCCACCGTAGCTCAACTGGCAGAGCACGCGATTCGTAATCGCGGGGTTAACGGTTCAACTCCGTTCGGTGGCTCCAGCCTGAAAGGCCTCGTCCACCGGGACCCGCCAGCCCGTCGCCAGCCGGTTGGTCTCGGCGGCCATGCCCACCACGGCCATGAGCTCGCCGAACATGGCGTCCGTCATCCCCCTCCACACCCCCATGGTCGTCCTCCTCGTCGCCGCGCCGGCCGGCAGCGGGCGATTCTAGCCGGACCCGCCTCGAAAGCAAGACATTCCGCCCGCTCGGGTTCGGTTGCGCGGGGTCGGAATCTGCTGTAGACTGCCTCGATCCTGACAATTCCTCGGCGTCGGCGGAACGGACTCGAACCTTGCCGAGAGGAGGCCGATGTGGCGCGGTGGCAAAGCGGGATCGGGTGGCTGTTCGGATTCGTGCTGGTCGCCGGCGTGGCCGTGGCAGCGCAGCCGCCCCGCGAGGCGAAGCCAGAGGGGGGCATGGCGGCCGAGGCGCACTTCGAGCTCGGGCTCATGCACCACGAGCGGGTCTTCGAGTCGCTGGACAGCGCCATCGCGGAGTACGAGAAGGCGGTCAAGCTGAAGCCGGACTATGCCGAAGCCCACTACCATCTCGGCCTCTCGTACCACACCAAGGCCAAGCTGGGCACGGACGACAAGGCCCTGTACCGGAAGGCCATCGCCGAGTACAAGCTCTACCTGAAGCTCGCGCCCGGCGGCGAGCTGGCGGACAAGGCCAAGCAGAACATCCGAGCCGTGGAGGCGCGCCTGCGCTAGTCCGGGCTGGGTCAGCCGGGGAACGGGAGGCGGCGGTGAGCTGGTGCGCATGGTGCGGCGGCGGGGCGGGGGGCCTCGGCCGCCGGGAGTTTCTGAGCCTGGTGGGCCAGGCGGCCCTGGCCGCGGGCGTGCTGCCCCGGCGCGCGGAGGCGCTCAGCATCTACGACGAGGCCGGGGACGTGAAGATCGGCGAGGAGGCCGACCCCGAGATCCTGAAGCGCTTCGGCTACTACGAGGGCCCCGAGCTGCAGGCGTACGTGGCCCAGGTGGGCGGGCAGCTGATCCGAAATGCGGACACGCGCTTCAACTTCCAGTTCAAGGTGGTGGATCATCCCAGCATCAACGCCATGGCCCTGCCCGGCGGCTTCGTCTACATCACCCGCGGCATCCTGGCCGAGATGAACGACGAGGCGCAGCTCGCCGGGATCCTGGGCCACGAGATCACCCACGTCAACTCGCGGCACTCGGCCAAGCTCCTCACGAAGGCGTTCGGGACGCAGCTCGCCACCATCCTGGGCATCGGCGCCGCCGCGGCCAGCGGATCGCCGGGGGCGGCCACCAGCATCGCCATGATCTCCCGCCACGTCGGCACCTACATGCTCCTGGGCTACGGCCGCGAGTTCGAGCTGGAGGCGGACGAGGTCGGGCTGCGCTACGCCCGCCGCGCCGGGTACGATCCGCGGCGCATGGTGGTCTTCCTGCGGGCGCTCCGCCGCAGGGAGATCCTGCGCGGGCAGTCCATGTACCACGCCCTGGACGCCACGCACCCGGACACCGCCCAGCGGATGGCGAAGGCGGACACCATGGCCAACCTCCTGATCGCGGAGGGGGGCCCGCTGGAGATCAAGGCCGACGCCTACAAGGCCGCGCTGGAGGGCCTCCGCTACGGCGAGGCCCGGGATCAGCGGCGGCTGCGCATCTACACCGTGAAGGCCGGGGACACGCTGGCGAGCATCGCCCGGGAGGAGATGCGCGACGAAGGACAGCGCTACGAGCTTGCGAGCCTCAACGGGCTCGCCGACGACGCCGTCCTCACCCCGGGCACCCGCCTCAAGCTCATCGTCAAGAACTAGCATCCCTCCGGGACACCCGGCAGTGCCGAGAGCCGAGAGCCGAGAGCCGAGACCGGCGAAGGACGCAGCGCCCGCCGGCGCGCCGCCGCCGCATGGCGAGGCCGTGGAGCGCATGTTCTCGGCCATCGCGCCCCGCTACGATCTGCTGAACCGATTGCTCAGCGCCGGCCGCGACCGGGCCTGGCGGCGCGAGGCCATCCGCGCGACGGCCCTCCCGCCCGGCGGGCGTCTGCTGGACGTCTGCGCCGGCACGGGCGACATGGCCCTGGAGGCGGCGCGCCGCCACCCTGCCTGCCGCGTGGTGGCGGTGGATTTCAGCCGGGCCATGCTGGCGCTGGCCGAGGCGAAGATCGCGCGGGCCGGTCTGGAGGGCCGCATCCGGCTGGAGCAGGCCTCGGCCGAGGCCCTGCCGCTTCCCGCGGAGTCGTTCGACGCCGCGTGCATGGCCTTCGGGCTGCGGAACCTGGCCGATCGCCGGCAGGGACTTCGCGAGATGCACCGCGTCCTGCACCCCGGCGCCCGCGCCGTGGTGCTGGAGTTCGCCACCCCGCCGTCCCCGGCTCTGCGCGCCGTCTACCTCTGGTACTTCCACCGCGTGCTGCCGCGCATCGGCCGGCTGGTCTCCGGCCATCCCACCGCCTACTCCTACCTCCCGGCCTCGGTGCGCGAGTTCCCCGGGCCCGCCGGCCTGGCCGCCTGGATGCGGGAGGCCGGCTTCCGCGAGGTCACCTGGAAGAGCATGACCGGGGGGATTGTCGCGATTCACGTGGGGGTGAAGTGAAAGGCGTAATGCGTAAGACGTAAGACGTAAGTGGCAAGAGCGTTGCCTTCCTTACGTTTTTTACGTTGTCATCCGAATGCTGGAGCGGATTGCGGGACGGGTAAGAATGAGCCTTTTCGGTACGGTACGAACGTACCTCGAGATGATCCGCTTCGCCCACACGCTGTTCGCGCTGCCGTTTGCGTTCATGGGGGCGGTGCTGGCGGCGGGGGGGATCCCCTCGGTCCGCACCCTGGCCTGGATCCTGGCCGCGATGGTGGGCGCGCGAAGCGGGGCCATGGGGGTGAACCGGCTGGCCGACCGGCACCAGGACGCCGCCAATCCCCGCACCCGGGACCGCGCGCTGCCGCAGGGGCGCATCACGCCGGCCGCCGCGCTCGTCTTCAGCCTGGCCGCCTTCGGGCTGTTCCTGCTGGCCGCCTGGCAGCTCAACCCGCTCTGCTTCGCGCTGGCCCCGCTGGCGATCTTCATCGTCAGCGGCTACTCGTACACCAAGCGCTTCACGTCGCTCTCGCACCTCGTCCTTGGCCTCTGCCTGGCCCTCGCGCCCATCGGCGCGTGGATCGCGGTCACCGGCCGGCTGACCCTCGCCCCCGTGGTGCTGGGGGCAGCCGTCCTCTTCTGGGTGGCCGGCTTCGACATCCTCTACGCGCTCCTGGACGTGGAGTTCGACCGGCGCACCGGCCTCTTCTCCATCCCGGCCCGGCTCGGCGTCCCGGCGGCCCTCTGGCTGGCGCGGCTCTTCCACCTGCTCACGCTGCTCGGCCTCCTCCTGCTCATCCCGCTGCTCGGCCTCGGCTGGGCCTACCGCGCGGGCCTCGTGCTCGCGGCCGCGCTCCTCACCTACGAGCACCTCCTGCTCGCCAGGCACGGCCTGAAGAAGCTGGACGTGGCCTTCTTCAACGTGAACGGCGTCCTGAGCGTGGCCATGCTCCTCGCGACGCTCGCCGACCTTCTGCTCCCGAAGCTCTAACGAGGCTCCGCCTCAGACGATGAAGCGTGGGGGTCTCGTGCAGGCCCTTTCCTTGGCGGGCTGGGCGGGCTTGGCGAGAGACCGTTCTCCCCACGACCCACAGAACAGCCT
>JBHGAX010000209.1:0-7157 GCA_041946635.1 Methylomirabilales bacterium (SeqCode) | reverse complement strand
CCCTGGGGAAATCCTCAGGCCCTGCTGAAATGCCCGCCAGGCGCGTGGTATCCGCGACTCGATGGGTCCGCATTCCAGCGACAAGAAATGTCACGCAAGAGCTTCGCTCGCGCTCTTCGGTGGTCCACGTCGACGGAAATGGCCGCGACATGCCCATCGAGAGAGGCGGGACGACCAGATGGCGTCACCCCCGGCCACCGCGACATGGGGGCGAGTGTCCGGCACCTTCGGGAACGGATCTTGCTGGGAGCCTCCGGCGTTCATCGAGCGACGCGCGCATTCGAAAGGAGGCGGCTCTCATGTCGCGAATGGTACGCCTGATCTGGATCATGCTCGTGGGGCTGGCCGTGGTCTCGTGGCTGGCCGACCTGCCGGCCTTCATCGGCGTCGGTGCGCCAAGCCTCGCACACGCGAAGGGCGACGGGGGCGGTGGCGGCGGGAACGGCGGCAGTGAGGGAAGCAGCGGCAAGGGCAACGGCGGCGGCAAGGACGGCAGCGGCCCCGGCAACAGCGGCGGCGGCCGCGGCGGCGACGGCCCCGACCCGGGAGGCGCCGGGGGCGGACGGGACGCGGACGCGAGCGACGGCAGCCGGGGACACGGCCACGCCGGCCGCAGCGTGGGCAATGCGGTCTCCGAGGCGGCCACCTCCACGGCTCACGCGGGCCAGGCCGCCGCGCAGGAGGCCGGGTACAGCAACCTGGGCCAGGCGGTGAGCTCCGCGGTCCACGAGGCGCAGGAGAAGGCCGGGACCCCAGCGGCATCGGCAAGGGCGGCCGCCGCGGCCCCCAGCGATGCGCTGAAGAACCGGGGCCAGGCCGCGTCCGCGGCGGCACACGCCGCCAAGTCGGAGGCCCGGGCGGCGGGCAGCAGGGTCGGCCCGGCCGTGAGCGCGGCCGTGCACCGCGCGCAGCAGGAGGCGCGTGATCGCGAAGCCGCCGCCGAGGACCGGGAGACGGCTGCGCTGAGCGGCAGCGGTGCGGCGCAGGGGCGGGCGGGGCGGACGAAGAACTGAGCCGGCCGAGACCGCACAAAACCCGAGGCCCCGGAGCATGGCTCCGGGGCCTCGGCACGTGAGCCGGAGCCGTCGCGTCACCCTCCGGCGACGGGGATGAGGACGGAGAGCGCGTCGCCGTCTTCCACGGGCGTCGCCAGGCCGCCGGCGCTCCGGATGTCGCGGCCGTTCAGCTCCACGAACAGGTAGGCCAGGAGCCCGCCCGTCTCTGCATCGAAGAGGCGCCCCTGCAGACCCTGGTGCGCCTGCGCCAGGCGCTCCAGGACGGTGCGGACGGTGGCGCCCGGCTCCACGCGCAGCTCGACGCAGTTCGCGCCGATGATCCGGGCCAGGTCGAACATGGTGCGGACGGTGACCCTGGGCATGCCGCGCTCCAGCGGCCTCAGGCCCGCGGCAGGTCGGCCGCCAGCGCCTCGAGGCCGAGCGCCCGGAGCCGGCCCGGCGTGGGCACGCCGCGGGCGTCCCATCCCCGCAGGCTGTAGTACTCGTCCAGCATGCGATCGCGGTCCTCGGGCGAGATGCGGTGCCCCTTGGAGGCCCCGGTCTGGAGCGGCTCCAGGAGCAGGCGATCGGGCAAGGTGTCGTCGGCCCGGGTGAAGCCCGCCCGGAGGTTCCACACGCGGGCCACGTTCGTGATGCGCTCGCCGACCTGCTTGACGTCCTCCGGCGTCACCTCGTAGCCCTGGGCCGCCCGCCAGAAGTCGGCCGCCAGCTTGGGCCCCAGATTCTTGGGGAGGAGCGCCAGCCGCACCACGAAGGTGCACAGCATGGAGGAATCCTTCACCGAGGCGCCGCAGTCCTGGTTGAAGATGGTCAGGGCGGCCTTGCCCTCGACGGCCAGGCGGTCCACCGGCTGGGGCACGGGGATGCCGAACACCTCCTGCTCGGAGTGGCCGCGCGAGTGGTCCGCGCCGGTGAAGGCCGTCATGTAGTTGAGGCCCATGGACTTCAGGCCGCGCGGGTCGTAGCCCGGGAACTCCAGGCCCTTGACCTGCATGGCGTACTGGGGCGCGTCGCCCCCGATCTTCCGAGCCGCCAGCTTCGACCCTTCGGCCAGCAGGTCCCCCACGCCCTCGCGGTACGCGATCTTCCGGAGCACGGCCACGGCCGCCTCGTGGTTGCCGAACTTCAGGTCCAGCCCGTCCACGTCGGCCCGCTTCAGGATGCCGCGCTCGTACAGCTCCATGGCCATGGCCACCGTGGCGCCGAAGGAGACGGTGTCCAGGCCCAGCTCGTCGCACAGCCGGTCCATGGCGATGCAGGCCCCCATGTCCGCGATGCCCATGTCGCTGCCCAGCGAGTAGAGCGACTCGAACTCCGGCCCCTCGCTGGCGTAGCCGGCGTAGGGGCCGGCGCTCACCGCGCGCACCTGGGCGGCCAGCACCGGGCACTGGTCGCAGGCGAAGTGGCGCACCCGGAACTTCGTCCCCGCCTGGGCGCCGATGGCCAGGTACTCCTCGCCGGCCGGCTCCTGGAAGTTCTTGGCGGGCATGTCGCCCTGCGACACGGTCAGCTCCACGTTGCCCGCCGTGCCGAAGTTGCGGAAGCGGTGGTACAGGGCCGGGCTCTCCTTCATGGCCTGGTGCAGGACCTTGACCGCCTCCTTGAAGGCGGCCGGGTCCGCCACCGAGACCTTCTGGCTCCCGCGCACGGCGATGGCCTTCAGGTTCTTGGAGCCCATCACGGCCCCCAGGCCCTTGCGGCCCGAGGCCCGGCGCTCGTGGATGATGCAGGCGTACTTCACCAGCCGCTCGCCGGCCGGGCCGATGCACGCGACCCGGATGTTCCCGTCGTGCAGCGACTCCTGCAGGTAGTACTGCGTGTCGATGGTGTTGAGTCCCCAGTAGTCCGCGGCGTCGCGGATCTCGGCCCGGCCGTCGGTGATCCAGAGGTAGACCGGCGCCTCGGCCTTGCCTTCTATGACGATGGCCTGCACGCCGGTGGCGCGCAGCTCATTCGGGAAGTAGCCCCCCGAGTTGGCGTAGCCCACCGTCCCGGAGAGCGGCGACTTGGCGACGAAGGCCACGCGGCTGGTGGCGGGGGCGGACGTTCCGGCCAGGAAGCCCATGCTGGCGATCAGCTTGTTGTCCGGGCCGAGCGGATCGACCCGGGGGTCCACCTCGTCGTAGAGCAGCTTGATGGCCGCGCCGGCCCCGCCCATGAACTGACGCGCCAGCTCCTCGGGGTACGCCTGCTCGGTAATGGCCCTGGTGCTCAGATTGACCCGGAGGATCTTCCCCATGTTCATGGCGCTTCCTCCTCTCTCGCACTCTCCCGGACCACGTGGCGTGGGCACTGGGGCGTGGCGGCAGGCCTCCTTCCTCGGAACCCGCTCCTGAATCGGCGAGCGCGGTTCCCATCGCTGCCCGGCCGCGGGCAGGTGCGCTCGCGGGGGCGCGGGCTCCGGCAACCGCCGGGGAGGCTATATATTGGGCGGGTCCAAATGTCAAGATCGGGCACAGGGCTCGGGGCGAACGGAAATGAGCCGGAGAATCTGGCCGCGATCAGCGGACGGGCAGGCGGGCCAGGCGGCGGCACTCGGCGCGCAGCATGGCGACGAAGGTCTCCGCCAGGCGGGGGCGGCGCCGCCGGGCGTGCCAGGCGGCCACGATGGCCCGGCCGGGGGCCGGTCCGGCCAGCTGCCGGAAGCAGCAGCCGCGCCGCCGGTCGGTGGCCGCGCACATCCGGGGCACGATGGAGAGGCCGAGCCCCAGCCCGACCAGGCTGAGCACGGTGCCGAGCTGCCCGGCCCGGCACACGATGCGGGGGGTGAGGCGCTCCTGCCGGCAGAAGGCCCGCACCTGCTGGCCGAGGCAGTGCATCTCGTGCAGGACCACCGCCGGCTCGCGCTCCAGCGCGGCGGGGCTCACGCGTCGCCGCCGCGCCAGGGCGTGCCGGTCGGGCACGGCGAGGAGCAGCGGCTCGGCCGCCAGCTGCTCGTACGCCACCCAGTCGGCCTCGAGCGGCAGGCTGCAGACCACGAGGTCCAGCTCGGCGCGGGCCAGGCGGTCCAGCAGGATCTCGGTGAGATCCTCCCGCACGAGCAGCTCGGCGCGCGGGTGGGTCTGCACGAAGCGCTGGATGGCGCCGGGGAGCAGGAAGGGCGAGATGGTGGGAATCGCGGCCACGGCCAGGGAGCCCGTCTCGCCGCCGGCCTCGTCCGCCACGCCGCGCCGCACCGCGTCCACTTCGGCCAGCACGCGGCGGGCCCGGGGCAGGAGCGCCCGGCCCGCAGCCGTGAGCGCCACCGTGCGCCCCAGCCGGTCGAAGAGCGGCTCGCCCAGCTCCGCCTCCAGCTTGCGAATCTGCTGGCTGAGGGAGGGCTGGGACACGTGGCACGCGGCGCCCGCCCGGCCGAAGCCGCCCGCGTCCACCACCGCCACGAAGTACCGCAGCTGGTGCAGCTCCATAGACGCCACCTATCGTATCGATTCACACTAAGTCTTGGACGCCTATGGGTCAAGGTCCTAGCGTTCAGGTGCGAGCGCGCCGCGCGGCCGCCTCGCGGTCCGTGCAACATCTCAGCAGGAGGTGGGACATGTTCCTCCGGATCGACAAGCTGCAGCTGGAGCTGCCCAAGCCCCGGCAGGCGGACCCCGCGTCCGCCGCCTCCGTCCAGGAGCTGCTGGGTGGGCGGTTCGGCGAGATGTCCACGCTGATGAATTACATGTACCAGTCCTTCAACTTCCGCGGGCGCGAGAAGCTGCGCCCCTACTACGACCTGGTCGCCAACATCGCGGCCGAGGAGCTGGGCCACATCGAGCTGGTGGCCGCCTGCATCAACCTGCTCCTCAACGGCCCCCGGTCCGAGTTCGAGACGGACGGGGACGTGACGGGCACCCCGCTCCAGCTCGACGGCACGGCGAACCGGCACCACTTCATCGTGAACGGCCAGGGGGCGCTCTGCGGCAACTCCCTGGGGCAGCCCTGGCGGGGCGACTACGTCTTCTCCAGCGGCAACCTGGTCCTGGACCTGCTGCACAACTTCTTCCTGGAGTGCGGGGCGCGGACGCACAAGCTCCGCGTGTATCAGATGACCCGGGACCCGGGCGCCCGGGAAATGCTGGGCTACCTCTTCGTGCGGGGCGGCGTGCACGCGCAGGCCTACGCCAAGGCCCTGGAGACCCTCACGGGCGTCCAGATGACCAAGATGCTGCCCATCCCCAAGATTGCGGACCAGACCTTCGCGGAGGCGCGCAGGTACCAGGACCGCGGCGTCCACCGGCAGCTCTACCGGTTCAGCCTGGAAGACTATCGGGACGTGGAGAAGATCTGGACCGGGCCGTCGCCGGACGGCTCCGGCCCCCTGGAGGTGGTGGACGGTCCCCCGCAGGGCGGGCGGCTGGCCGATCTGGCCGGCATCGCCAGCTCCTTCGCCCCCGAGTACCATCCGCAGGAGATCTTCGAGATCGCGAGCAAGCTGTACGCGAAGGCGAGGTGAGGCACGCATCCTGCCGGCGGCGCCCCGCGCCGCCGGCAGGCCTGCAAGCCGGGATCCTGGAACTCGCCTGGCATCCAGGCGGCTCAAAAGGCCCCAGATGCAAGGCGCCCCGCGGTGCGCCGAATGAGGCGTACTGGAAGTACGCGGCAATGAGTGCGCGAGCGGGGCAACGCCGCAGATGGGGCCTTTTCAGCCGCCTGGCTAGAACTGGCGGGACCAGTCCTTCAGCCAGCGCTCGACCACCACCTTGGTCTGCGTGAAGAACTCGACGGCGTGCCGGCCCTGGCCGTGGAGGGTGCCGAAGAAACTCTGCTTCCAGCCGCTGAAGGGGAAGAAGGCCATCGGCGCCGCCACGCCGATGTTGATGCCGATGTTGCCGGCCTGCGCCTCGCGCCGGAACCTCCGGGCGGCGGCCCCGCTGCTCGTGAAGATGCAGGCCATGTTGCCGTACTCCCCGCTGTTCACGAAGGCGAGCGCGTCCTCGACGGTGGGAAGCCGCACCAGGCCCATGACCGGGCCGAACACCTCGGTGCGGGCGAGCGTGCTGCCCGGGGCCACGCCCTCCAGGATGGTGGGCCGGAGGAAGTTGCCCTGCTCGTACCCCGGGATCACGGCGTCCCGGCCGTCCAGGAGGGCGCGGGCGCCCTCGGCGATCCCCCGCTCGATCAGCCCCTGGATGCGCGCCTTGCTCTCCCGCGAGATGACCGGCCCCATCTGCACGCCCGGCTCGAGCCCGTAGCCGACCACCCGCTTGGCGGCGGCCTCGGCCAGGGCCGGGGTGAAGACGGCGTCGGCCTCGCCCACGGTCACCACCGTGGAGGCGGCCAGGCAGCGCTGCCCGGCGTTGCCGTACACGCTGTCCGTGACGATGCTCGTGGTGGTGGCGACCTCGGCATCGGGCAGGATGATGACGGGGTTCTTGGCGCCGCCCTGCGCCTGCACGCGCTTGCCCCCGGCGGCGGCGCGGGCGTAGACGTGCCGGGCCGTGGGGGTGGAGCCGACGAACGTGATGGCGGCGATGGCGGGGTGGTCCAGGAGCGCGTTCACCGTGTCCGGGCCGCCGTTCACCAGGTTCGCCACGCCGGGCGGAAAGCCGGCCTGGTGCAGGAGGCGGAAGACCTTCTGCATGGTGAGGGGCGTCCGCTCGGAGGGCTTGATGATGGCGGTGTTGCCGCACGCCAGGGCGTACGGCAGGTACCAGAACGGAATCATGCCCGGGAAGTTGAAGGGGCAGATGCTGGCCACCACGCCGACGGGCTGGCGGATCAGGTACTCGTCGATGCCCCGCGCGATGTCCTCGGAGAAGTCGCCGAGCATCAGGCTGGGGATGCCGCAGGCCACCTCCACGTTCTCGATGGCGCGCCGCATCTCGCCGCGGGCGTCGTCCAGGACCTTGCCGTTCTCCTGCGTGATGGTGCGGGACAGGTCCTCGAAGTGCTCCTCCAGCAAGGCCTTCAGCTGGAAGAGGTGCTGGATGCGCTGGGTCGCGGGCACGGCCCGCCACTCGGGGAAGGCCGCCGCCGCGGCCCGGGCGGCCCGGTCCACGTCCGCCGCCCCGGAGAGCGGCACCCGGGCCAGGACGCCGCCGGTGGCCGGGTTCAGCACGTCCAGGCGGCCGGTGCCGCTCGGGTCCACCCACTGCCCCCCGACGTAGTTCTGCAGCCGCTCGATCTCCACGTCCGTCCTCTCTGCCCGGAGTGCCG
>JBHGAX010000208.1:0-7185 GCA_041946635.1 Methylomirabilales bacterium (SeqCode) | reverse complement strand
TCATGCGGCGAGGGGCGAGTTCGTGTCCCGGCTGGCTGACCGCTGCTCAGGGAATAGCGAGCCGCCAAGGCGCCAAGCCGCCACCGCCTCGCGGCCGGGCGCCGGAGGGATGTGCCCCGGTGCCGAGGTCCACCGATTCTCATCTGGCGCGGGTGGCGGCGCCGTCATAAAACACTGATCGCTGGTATCGTGCGCTCCTGGGGACGCCGATCGGGCGAGTCTTTGACCCGCCATCCTCTCGCATGTATACTCCCCTCGGCGCTCGGGGGAGGGGTGGGCGCCGGGAGGACCACCGTGATGACGTCCACGTCCGGAGAGCACGCAGCCGAGATGTGTCCGTACTGGCATCAGGTCGCCGGCGACTTCCTTTCCATGTATCCGGCGGGCGGCTACTGCATCGCGGGGTGCCACAAGCGCGTGAAGGTGATGGCGCAGCAGACGGTGGAGCAGGTCTGCGCCATGCGCTTTGCAGAGTGCGAGGGGTATCAGCGCCTGCTGACCGAGGACGAGGCCCGCGCCAGGAACACGCCCGAGCAGTTCCGCCGCTGACGATCCCGCCTCGATGGTCCCGCCGTCTTCCGGATGACACCGCATGCCCGTGCCGCGGCGCTTCCGAGGACCGGGGTGTGCGTGGCGCGCGTCAGGACAGCCGAGGCCCCAGGAACTGCTCGGCGCGCAGAAGCAGGTCGCGAGCCGTCTTGAAGGTCAGGCGGGCGAGGGCGGGCTCCACGGGGAGCCAGGCATAGCCGCAGTGCTCGTGGGAGAGGATGACGTGGCCGTCGCCGGTCTCGGCCAGGAAGTACGTGACGACCTTGAGGATGCGGTCTGCCCCCCGGCGGTAGACGTACCGCATCTGCTCCGTGAAGCCGGGGACGAAGCGGGCCTCCCGGATCCCGGTTTCCTCCGCCAGCTCTCGGCGGGCCGTTGCGGCCGGGTCCTCGCCGGCCTCGACGTGCCCCTTGGGGAAATCCCAGTGGGAGCCGTAGTCGAGCAGCAGGTATTCGCGCTCGCCGCGCTGCCGGAACAGGATGACTCCCGCCGAGACCTCGCGCCCCATGCCGCCTCCTGCCCTGTTATACCCGAAGCGGCCCCACCTGCCAATCCCGCCGCCCGCTGCTGACCGCAGTTCGCCTGGAGGAGAGAGCCATGGCCGAGGTGCCGGCGCGACCGCGCCGATCCGACTTCCGGTTCTTCTGGCCCACCACCGTGCGCTGGGGGGACATGGACGCCTTCGGGCACGTGAACAACGCCACCTACTGCACGTACTTCGAGTCGGCGCGCATCGGCTTCCTGGAGCGGTGGGGCCTGACCTTCCCCGGCGACGGCGCCGGCGCCCCGGTGGTCGTCTCGCAGACCATCCACTACCGCGCGCAGGTGCACTATCCCGCCAGGCTGGAGATCGGCGTCCGCTGCGCCGGGGTGCGGCACCGGAGCTTCGTGCTGGAGTACGGGATCTTTCGCGAGGGCAGCGGGGACCTCGTGGGAGACGGCAACACGGTGCTCGCCTGGGTGGACGCCCGTGTCGGCCGCGCCGTGGCCGTGCCGGAGGAGCTACGGGAACGGCTGACCCGGAACGAAGGCAACCGCAGAGCCGCCGAGGCCGCAGAGTCGGACCCCTCCTGAAGAGACGGCTCTGCGTTCCCTGCGCCTCTGCGGTTCGTGGTTCCTAGGCGAACGGCGCGGGGCGGCCCAGCAAGCGCTCGTAGCCCTCGAGATATTTCTGCCGCGTCTTGGCGATGATGTCGGGCGGCAGCGGCGGCGGCGGGGGCTGCTGCGGCCAGCGGATGGCGAGCAGGTAGTCGCGCAGGAACTGCTTGTCGAAGGAGGGCTGCGGCCCGCCCGGCTTGTAGGCATCCCGGGGCCAGAAGCGCGAGGAGTCCGGGGTCAGCACCTCGTCCACCAGGAGGACCTGATCGCCCAGGAGCCCGAACTCGAGCTTGGTGTCCGCCAGGATGATGCCGCGTGACTCGGCGATGTCCCGCGCCCGGCCGTAGACGGCCAGGCTGATGTCCCGCAACCGCTGCGCCAGCGGCTCGCCCAGCTCGCTCGCCATGCGCGCGAAGGGGACGTTCTGGTCGTGCGTGCCCACCGCCTCCTTGGTGGCCGGGGTGAAGATCGGCTCGGGCAGGCGGTCGGACTCCAGCAGCCCCCCCGGCAGCCGGATCCCGCAGACCTCTCCGGTCTGGCGATACTCCTTCCAGCCCGAGCCGCTCAGGTAGCCCCGCACCACGCACTCGAAGGGCACCACCCGGGCCTTCTTGACGAGCATGGAGCGGTCGCGCAGGATGTCGGCGTACGGGCGGCAGGCCGCCGGGAAGTCCGCGACGTCCGTGCTCACCAGGTGCGTGGCCGTGAGCCCGGCGATTCGTTCGAACCAGAAGGCGGAGAGATGCGTGAGGATCTTGCCCTTGTCCGGGATCGGATCGCGCATGACCACGTCGAACGCCGAGATGCGGTCCGAGGCGACGATGAGCAGGTGCTCCCCGAGATCGAAGAGATCCCGGACCTTGCCGCGCCCGAGGAGCGGCAGGCCGGGCAGGTCCGTCTCGAACAGGGCCGTTCCCATGGACACCTCCGTGCGAACAGGTGAGCGCGTCCGCGCGATCGTACCACAGCCCGACCGGGGGTCAGAAGGAATTCTGGCTGGAGCGGAAGGCCGCTGCGTGTGCTACCATCCGGGGATCATGCAGACCGTGCTGGGACACCGCCGCCTCGCGCACGGCGGCACGCCGGCAGAGGCTCCGGACTCCCTTCTGCTGGCCCCGAGCGGAGCGCAGCGGAGCCGAGGGGCCGGGGTGTGCCGCCGGAGGCGGGCGGCCGTTCCGTTGGTCCTCGCGCTCGGCCTCGTCCTGCTGGCCGCGGCGGCCGCCTCGGCTGGCGCACTGGCCGATCCGGAGAAGGATCTGGACCGCCTGCCGCGGCTGGAGATCTTCCAGCCCGGTGAGCCGAGCCTTCTCCTCGGGAGCCGCGACGAGCCCATCGCCGCCCTGGCCCCCGAGTACCGCATCTCCGTGCCGCTCTCCCGCATCCCGAAGCTGCTGCAGCAGGCGGTCCTGGACGTCGAGGACGCCCGCTTCTACGAGCACGGCGCCATCAGCCTGAAGGGCATGGCGCGCGCGGCGATCCGCAACCTGTCCGCCGCCCGGCTGAAGGAGGGCGGGAGCACCATCACGCAGCAACTCGCCAAAAGCCTCTTCCTGAGCCCGGAGCGGACGCTGGCGCGCAAGGTGAAGGAGATCCAGCTCGCCCACGAGATCGAGAAGCGTTACACGAAGGACAAGATCCTGGAGATGTACCTGAACGCCATCTACTTCGGCGCGGGCGCCTACGGCATCGAGGCGGCCGCCCGCACCTACTTCGGCAAGAGCGTGGGCGAGCTGGGCCTGCCCGAGGCCGCGCTGCTGGCCGGCTTGCCCAAGGCGCCCAGCGCCTACTCGCCGCTGACCGACCCGAAGCGGGCCGCGGCGCGGCGCAACGTGGTGCTGGCGCGCATGCAGGCGGAGGGGCACATCACCGCGGCGCAGGCCCAGGCGGCTGCGCGCCAGCCGGTGGCGCTGGCGCCCCTCTTCCGGGCGCGCGGCGAGGCGCCGCACTTCGTGGACCACATGCGGCAGGAGCTGGAGGCGCGCTACGGCAAGGCGCTGGTCGCGCGCGGCGGCCTGCGCTTCCACACCACCCTGGACCTCCAGCTGCAGCGGGCGGCCACCGAGGTGCTGCGGGCGGGCGTGCGGACCATCGAGCGGACGCGCGCGGCCCGCGCCAAGGCGCCCGCCCAGGACGGCGCCGGCCTGGATGGCGCCCTGGTGGCGCTCGACCCGGCGACGGGCGCGATCCTCGCCATGGTGGGCGGGGTGGACCACGCCAAGAGCCAGTTCAACCGCGCGGTGCAGGCCCGCCGCCAGCCCGGCTCGGCCTTCAAGCCGTTCGTGTACGCGGCGGCCTTCGAGCAGGGGCTCAGCCCCACGGACATCCTGGACGACTACCCCATCAGCTACTCGGTGCCGACGGCCACCGGCCACGTGGAGTGGACCCCGGGGAACTTCGACCACCAGTTCCGCGGACCGGTCACGCTCCGGCATGCGCTGGAGGAGTCGATCAACGTGCCCACGGTGCGCCTCCTGGAGCGGATCGGGCTGGATCCGGTCATCTCGGTGGCGCGGCGGCTGGGAATCACCGGGGACCTGCGGCGGGAGCTCGGGCTGGCGCTGGGGGTGTCGGAGGTGAGTTTGCTGGAGCTGACCTCCGCGTACGGCGTCCTGGCGAACCGCGGCATCCGTGTGCCGCCCACGTCGCTCCGCCGGGTGAGCGGCCCGTCAGGCGAAGTGCTGGAGGAGCCCTGGAGGCTGGGGCAGCCGGCGCTCGCGCCGGAGGTGGCCTACCTCGTGACCAGCCTGCTGCAGGGCGCGGTGGAGCGCGGGACCGCCAGGCGGGCCAAGGTGGCGGGGTGGGCCGTCGCCGCGAAGACGGGCACCACGCAGGACGCCGTGGACATGTGGCTGGTGGGCTACACGCCGCGGCTGGCCGCCGGACTCTGGATCGGCTTCGATCAGCCGCGGAGCGTGGGGAGCCACGAGACCGCCGGCCGGCTGGCGGCGCCCATCTGGGCCGACTTCATGCGGCGCGCGCTCACGGGCCAGACGCCGGAGCCCCCGCCCATCCCCGAGGGCCTGATGCCGCTGCTGGTGAACATCCGCACGGGCCTCCCGACGGAGCCCGGCGACCCCGAGGCCATCCAGGAGTTCGTGATCCGCGGGGCGGCGCCGCTCTCCCCGCTGGCCACGCCGCCGCTGGAGGCGATGGTCCCGGAGACGCCCGTGCCGCTCCCCGCCACCCTGGAGGTGCCGCCGCCCACGCTGCTCCTGCCCCCGCTCGCGCCGGTGAGCGTGCGCGCGCCCCTGCAGTCCTCGCCGCCGTCCCTCGGGCCGGCTCAGGGCCCCGAGCCCGGCGAAGGGCTGGGAAGGGTGCCGGCGGCCGCTCCGACGCCACTCGGCCCACCCCCGGCGCCGCCATCACCCGTCCCGTCCGCCCCGTCGCCCTCGCTTCCCGGCGGTCGCTGAGCACGAACGGTCAGCCGCGATCGACAGGGAGCCTGGCATGGGAAGTATCATCATCGTCGAGGACGAGCGAGACATCGCCGACCTGGTCAAGTACCACCTGGAGAAGGCCGGACTGGCAGCGCGTACGGTCGGCGACGGCACGCAGGCCCTCGACCTCATCCCCCGCGAGCTCCCGGATCTCGTCATCCTGGACCTCATGCTCCCGGGCGTGGACGGGATCGAAGTGTGCCGGCGGCTCCGGTCGGGTGCCGCCACGCGCGCCATCCCCATCATCATGCTGACCGCCAGGGCCGAAGAGGTCGATCGCGTCGTCGGGCTCGAGCTGGGGGCCGATGATTACGTCACGAAGCCCTTCAGCCCGCGGGAATTGGTGGCCCGGGTGAAGGCGGTCCTCCGGCGGGTCGCCACGCCGGCCGGCGGGAGCGAGGCGCCGATCGCGGTGGGGGAGATCCGCCTGGATCCCGGGCGTCACGAGGTGCGAAAGCGTGACGAGCCGGTCGCGCTCTCGGCCATGGAGTTCCGGCTGCTGGAGTTCTTCCTGCGCCACCGCGGCCGGGTGTACACGCGCGCGCAGCTGCTCGAGCTGCTCTGGGGACAGGACCGGTTCGTGGAGCCCCGGACGGTGGACGTGCACATCCGCCGCCTGCGGGAGAAGGTCGAAGAGGACCCCCAGAATCCCACACTCATACTCACCGTGCGCGGGCTCGGGTACAAGGCGAGCGACGAGGACGATCAGTGAACTGCGGTCCGGGGGGATCGGTCGCGTGAGGGTGCCGCTGGCCGTCAAGGCGGTTGCCACGGTTGCCCTGCTGATCGCCTTCAGCCTGGGCCTGGCCGGCCTGCTGCTGGAGCGGCGAGAGCGGGAGGCCGTGATCGAGCAGATGCTGGCCCGGCTGGACGCGCAGGCGTCCCTGCTGGCGGCCGAGGTGACGGGCGAGGCCCTCGGGGATGCTTGGGCGCGCACGGCCGGCGCCCGCGCCAACGCCCGCGTCACGCTGATTGCCCGGGACGGCCGGGTGTTCGCCGACTCCCAGCAAGCGTCGGCCGGCATGGAAAACCACGCGGGCCGGTCCGAGGTGATCGAGGCGCTCCAGCACGGCACCGGTGTGGCGCGGCGACACAGCACCACCGTGGACGTCGACCTGGTCTACTTCGCCCGGCGCGTGGACCGGCCGGGCCGGGACCCCGTGGTGCTCCGCCTTGCCGTGCCCCGGCAGGAGGTGGCCCAGGGCTTCGTACGCTTCCGCCGGGACTTCGCCGCCATGGCGGCCCTGTCCCTGGCCCTCGCCTCCGTCATCGCCGTCCTCTGGGCCCGACGCATCGTCCGCCCGCTCCACCGGATGATCGACTTCGCTCGGGCCGTCCCACGGGCCGAGGCACCTCATCGGCTCCCGCGTCCCTCGCGGGACGAGCTCGGTGACCTCGCTGACGCGCTGAGCCGCATGGCCTCGGATCTCCACGCGACCCTCGCCCGCCTGGAGGAGGAAAGCCGCCGGACCCGGACGATCGTGGAGAACATCGCGGAAGGCCTCATGCTGCTGGATGCCCGGGGGCGAATCTCGCTGCTCAATCCCGCAGGCGAAACGCTGCTGTCCACCTCCTCGGAGAAGGCGCTCGGCCAACGCCCGCTCGAAGTCGTTCGCAGCCACGAGCTGGACGACCTGCTGCGGGCGGCCATCGCACAGGAGTCAGTCGCCACCGGTGAGATCCTCCTGTCCTACCCGCGCCGACGCATCCTGGCCGGGAGTGCCGTGGCCGTCCGCGACGCCGCGGGAGGCCTCCAGGGCACCGTGCTGGCCCTGCGCGATGTCACGCAGCTCAAGCGGCTGGAGGAGATGCGGATGGAGTTCGTCGTGAACGTGTCCCACGAGTTGCGGACACCCCTCACGGCGATCCGGGGATACGTCGAGACGCTCCTGGAGGACGCGCTGGAAGATCGCCAGGAGGCGCGCCGGTTCCTGGAAGTGGTTCACCGGCATGCGACCCGCCTCGGGAGGCTGCTCGACGATCTGCTTGACCTCTCCAACATCGAATTGGGACGGAGCCCCCTGGACCTCCGTCCGGTCTCGCTCGGCGAGATCGCGCGCCAGGCCGCCGCACTGCTCGCGCCCCAGGCAGAGCGCAAGAC
>JBHGAX010000207.1:0-7187 GCA_041946635.1 Methylomirabilales bacterium (SeqCode) | reverse complement strand
GCTGGACGGCTACGTGGCCGGCGTGAACCGTCGCGTCGCGGGGCTCCGCCCCGCGGACTTCCCGCCCGAGTACCTGCTGCTCGGCCTGGAGCCCTCGCCCTGGACGCCCGAGGACTCGCTGGCCGTCGGCAAGCTCATCGGGTGGCTCCTGAGCCTGGCCTTTCCCGCGAAGCCCGTGCTGGCGGCGCTGGCCGCCGACCCGGTCCTCCGGCCGCTCCTGCCGCCGGACCTCGCCGCGGCCACGTGCATCCTGGGGGGCAGGCTTCCCGACGAGGCGGCCGCGCTCGACCGCCTGGCCCGCGCGGCGCTCGGCCTGGCCGGCACGGGGGTGGGCAGCAACAGCTGGGCGCTGGCGGGCAGCCGGACGGCGTCGGGCAGGCCGATCCTCTGCAACGACCCGCACCTGCTCTTCGGCCTGCCGGCCCTCTGGCACCCGGTGGCCCTCTCCACCGCCCGCCACCGCGTGATCGGGGGCTCCATGCCCGGCATCCCGCTGGTCCTGATCGGCAGGAACGCCGAGCTGGCCTGGGGCTTCACCGCCGTGATGGCCGAGGACGGCGACTACTACCGGGAGACGCTGGACCCGGCGGGCCGCTACCGCCGGGACGGGGAGTGGCGGCCTGTGGAGACGGTGGAGGAGCGCTTCGGCCTGCGCGGGGGCGGGGAGGCCCGGCGCACCCTGCGCTTCGTCCGGCACGGCGGGGTGCTGTGCCCGCTCGTGCCCGGCGGCCCGGGCGAGCCCCCGACCTCCTATCGCTGGACCGGTCTGGAGCCCTGGCCCGGCCTGGATGCCATCGTCGGCATGAACTGCGCGCAGGACCTCGCGGAGTTCGAGCGGGCGGTGCAGGCCTACGCCGTGCCCGCGCAGAACGTCCTGGTCGCCGACCGCCAGGGGGGCATCGCCTACTTCTGCGCGGGGCGGTTCCCGCGCCGCAGCGCGGAGTGCGCGGGCGCGCCGCTCCTGGACGGGGCGCGGCCGGAGCACGCCTGGCAGGGCTACCTGGACTGGGCCGAGCACCCCCGCTGCGTGAACCCGCCGGAGGGGTTCCTGGTGACCGCCAACAATCGCATCGCCAGGGAACTGCCGCCCGCGCTGGCCGGCGGCTTCTGGGAGCCGCCCTACCGCGCCACCCGCATCTCCGCATTGCTGGCGGGGCAGGCCCGGGCCACGGCGAGCGACATGGCCAGGATCCAGACGGATGTGCTGTCCCTCCAGGCGGCGGGCCTCCTCCAGGCGCTGGTCCGCCCCCTGGCGGCCGATCCCCTTGCCGCCGACGCCCGGCACGCGGCCGACCTGCTGCTCGCCTGGGATTGCGTCATGCGGGAGGCGGATCCCGCGCCGGCGCTGTTCCACCTGTTCTACCGGGAGCTCCTGCGCCGCTGCCTGGGCGCCCGCATGGAGGCGCGCGCGCCGGCCCTCTTCCGGCGCTACCTCTCGCTCCTGCACCTGGCGGTGCCCGCGTTCGACGCCGCCCTCCTGCGCCGGGATGCGGCCTGGTTTCCGGCGGGCGTCCGGGCGGAGGTGGAAGCCGCGCTCGCGGCGGCCTGGCGCGAGGCGTCCCGGCGGCTGGGGCCCGAGCCGGGCGCCTGGGACTGGGGCCGCCTCCACACGCTCACCTTTCACCACGGCCTCGGCCGGGCGCGCCACCCGATGGCCCGGGCGCTGGTCCGCCTGCTCCGGCTCGACCGCGGCCCGTACCCGCGGCCCGGGGACGGCATGACGGTGAACCTCGCAGCCTTTCCGCTGTCCGAGCCGTTCGAAACCATGGCCGGCCCGAGCTACCGGCAGATCATCGACCTGGGTGCGCCCGAGGAGTCCCGCTGGATCGTCGCGGGCGGCGTGTCGGGCGATCCGCGCTCGCCGCACTACGCGGACCAGGTCCCGCTCTGGCTGCGGGGCGAGTACCGGCCCATGCGGTTCCTCACGGATGCGGAAGGCGGCATGCGGGATGCGGAATGAACGCACACATCCCCCCTGGCCCCCCTTTCTCAAGGGGGGATGATTGCCGGTGCATCGGAGCCCCGGGGGCAGTCTTCCGGGTGCAAAGGACCCGACCGCATGGTATAAACACCCCAGAGGCCGGTGTTCGTTACGTTTCACGTTTTGGGTTTTCTTCTCTTCGGGTGTCGGCATGCCGGTGCAGGAGCAGGTGGCGGCCCCCTGGCCCAGCGTCCTGGCGCGCGAGCTGCGGGATGTGTTCGAGGTCCGCGAGCGCTGGACCCACGACGGCGAGGTGCGCTTCCGCGGCGCGTTCCTGGTGGAGCCCGACGAGGCCGTGGCCATCCTCTCCGGCCGCCTGGAGCCCTTCGGCTACGTGCCGCTGGTGCAGAGCCCGCGGGAGCTGGCGCTGGTGCGGTACGCGTACTACGCGCCGGCGCCGGCGCGCCGGGCCTGGGCCGGCTGGCCGCTCAACCTGGCGCTCCTCCTCGCCACGGCGCTCACCACGCTCTTCGTGGGGGCGCTCATGGAGGGGGCCGATCCGCTGGCCTCGCCGCTCAATCTCCTGGTCGGCGGGCCCTTCGCGGGGAGCCTGCTGCTCATCCTGGGGTTCCACGAGCTGGGCCACTACCTGGCCGCCCGCGCCTACGGCGTGCAGGTGAGCCTGCCCTATTTCATTCCGCTCCCGCTGCCGCCCATGGGCACCATGGGCGCCATCATCCGCATGCGCTCGCCCATCCCGAACCGGAAGGTGCTGTTCGACATCGGCATCGCCGGCCCGCTGCTCGGGCTGGTGTTCGCGCTGCCCATCCTGGCGCTCGGCCTGATGCTATCCCCGGTCAAGCCGCTGACCGGCGTGGCGCTGCAGGAGGGGAACTCGCTGGCCTACCTCTTTCTGAAGTGGCTCATCAAGGGCCCCATCGCGCCGGGGCACGACGTGATGCTGCACCCGCTGGCCCTGGCCGGCTGGCTGGGGCTCTTCGTCACGGCCCTGAACCTCATGCCGCTCTCGCAGCTCGACGGCGGGCACCTGGTGTACGCCGTCCTCGGCCGCCGGCACCGCGTGGCCGTCTGGCTCTTTCTCGGCGTGCTGGTCGTCCTCTACCTCGTGTCCCGCTGGGAGGGCTGGCTGGTCTGGATCGTGCTCGCGATCGGCCTGGGCCTGCGCCATCCGCCGCCCCTGGACGACCGCACGCCCCTCGACCCGGCGCGCCGCGCGTTCGCCGTCCTGGCGCTCGGCCTGCTCGCCGTGCTCTTGACGCCGCTCCCCTTTGCCGTGTATGAATTCTGACCCTGGCGGCGCCCGCCTGCCCGTGGGCAAGCCGCCGCTCCGCGTGCTGAAGCGCCTCCTGGGCGAGGGCGCGCCCCGCGACCCGCGCGTCGTGCTGGGGCCGCGGGTGGGCGAGGACGCGGCCGTGATCGACCTGGGCGACGGCTACCTGGTGGCCAAGGCCGATCCGATCACCTTCGCCACGGAGGAGATCGGCTGGTACGCGGTGCACGTGAACGCCAACGACCTGGCGGTCCGCGGCGCCCGGCCGGCGTGGTTCCTCATGACGCTGCTCCTGCCGGAGGGGGCCGAGGAGCGGCTGCTCGACGACATCTTCGCCCAGGTGCGCGGCGCGTGCGAGGCCGTGGGCGCCACGCTGGTGGGCGGCCACACCGAGGTCACCCAGGGCCTGACGCGTCCGCTGCTCGCGGGCGCCATGCTGGGCGAGGTGGCCAAGGGTCGGCTGGTGACCACGGCCGGCGCGCGGCCCGGGGACGCGATCCTGCTGAGCAAGGGCATCGCCCTGGAGGGCAGCGCGCTGCTGGCCCGGGAGTGCGACCGGCTCCTCGGCGCGCGGGGCGTCATGCCGGGGGTCCGCCGCCGGGCTCGCGGCTTCCTGCGCGAGCCGGGGATCTCCGTGCTCGCGGAGGCGCGGCTGGCCCTGGAGGCGGCCGAGGTCCACGCCATGCACGACCCGACGGAGGGCGGCCTGGCCACCGGCCTCCTGGAGCTGGCGCTCGCGGGGGACGTGGGGCTCCGGGTGGAGCGTGCCGCGATCCCCGTGCTCCCGGAGTGCGCCGCCATGTGCCAGGCGCTGGGCCTCGATCCGCTGGGGCTGATCGCCTCGGGGGCGCTCCTGCTGGCCTGCCCCTCCCGTGACGCGGGGGCGGTGCTGCAGGCCTGGCAGGCCGCCGGCGTGCAGGGCGCCACCATCGGGGAGGTGCTCCCCGCGGGCGCGGGGTGCGTCCTGGTCGAGGAACGGCAGGCGAGGCCCCTGCCGCGATTCGCGCGCGACGAGATCGCCCGGGTGTTCGACGGCTCGGTGTGAGCGGGCGGCGGCGCCCGCCCGGCAGCGGCGGCGCGGGAACGCAGCGGTGGAGGAGAGGAGCCCAGAGGCATGCAGGCACCCCTGGCCGTCCCGGCGCGCATCCTGCTGGTCGAGGACGATCTGCTCCAGGCCACGATCGTGCTGGACCTCCTGCAGGTCGAAGGCTACGAGGCGGAGCGGCGCGATTGCCTGGCCGCGGGCCGGGAGGCGCTGAAGGCCGCTGTCTGGGATCTGCTGCTCCTCGACCGCGTCCTCCCCGACGGGGACGGGGCCACGCTCTGCCAGGAGCTGAAGGGCGATCCGGCGACGCAGGCGCTGCCCGTCATCCTCCTCACGGCGCGCGACACGCCCGAGGACCGCGTGGAGGGCCTGCTGCGCGGGGCGGACGACTACATCGCCAAGCCGTTCCGCCCGAAGGAGTTCCTGGCGCGGGTGCGCGGCGCCCTGCGGACGGTGGCCCTGCAGCGCGAGCTGATGCAGAAGGCCGAGGAGCTGGCGCGCAAGAACGAGGAGCTGGAGCGGACGCAGGCCCGGCTGATCCAGAGCGAGCGGCTGGCCGCCATCGGCCAGGTCGGGCTGGCCATCCGGCACGAGGTCAACAACCCGCTGGGCACGGTCCTGGGCTACGCCGAGCTCCTGCTGGCGCAGGGCGAGAGCCTGGCCCCCGACCAGCGGAAGAAGCTGGAGGCCATCCGCCGCGCGGCCCTGCGCATCCGCGACGTGGTGCGACGGCTGGAGGTGCTGAAGGACCGGACCGTGGAGTACGTGCCGGGGATCCAGATGACCGACCTGCGGGGGGAGGGCCGCCCGCCCGCCGCGCCGCCGGAGGAGCCCGGCTCAGCCCCGGGCAGCGGGACGGCCTGACCCGCGGCCCAGCCGGGAACGGGCCCAGGCGCCGAGGGCGAGGAGGAGGCGCTCGGCGTTGGAGAGGCGGACGGTCTGCGTGAAGACGTCGAAGCCCGACGCCTCGATCTTCCGGAGCAGCCGCGCGTAGATGGCGCTCATCACCTCGGCCGGCAGCATGGCGCGGCGATCCTCGGGCGGGAGCGCCGCCCGCGCCTCCGCGTAGAAGCCGCGGGCGCGCTCGGCCTCGAAGGCGAACAGCGCGCGCAGCGCGGGCGTGAGCCGCCGCTCCAGCACGTCCGCCTCGCGGCCCCCGAAGCGCGCCAGGTCCTCCAGCGGCAGGTAGATGCGGCCCCGCCCCGCGTCGCTGCCCACGTCCCGCAGGATGTTGGTGAGCTGGAAGGCCGTCCCCAGCCGCTCCGCGTAGCGGCGGGTCTCCGGCCGGGTGTAGCCGAAGACCTCGATGCAGATGAGGCCCACCACCCCCGCCACGCGATAGCAGTAGGTCTCCAGCTCGGCGAAGTCCGCGTAGCGGGCGCGCAGCAGGTCCATCTCCGCCCCGTTCAGCAGCTCCTCGAAGTAGCGAGCCGGGATGCGGAACGCGCGCATGGCCTCCCCCAGCCGCCGGGTCACGGGGTGGGAGGGCGCCCCGCGCAGGCAAGCGTCCAGCTCGGCACGCCAGGCCTGGAGGCGCGCGAGCGGGGTGTCGCCGGGCACCGGGGAGGCGGCCGCGGCCTCGTCCACCAGGTCGTCGGTCAGGCGGCAGAACGCGTAGATGGCGTAGAGCGCCTCCCGCTGGGCGGGCGGGAGGAACAGGAAGGCGCACCCGAAGTTGGAGCGGCTGGCCTTGGTGACCGCCCGGCACAGGCCGCCGTCCGGGGGACGGCGGGACGGCTGCGGGCTGACGGGCTGAAAGGCCGACTCCACGGCACCTCGCTCCGGCGGCGGCTCAGCGCGGCTTGGCCGCCTCGCGCGCGGCCCGGTCGCGCACCAGCTCGGGCGGCAGCGCGAAGTTGACCTCCTCCGCCACGGCGTCGATCTCGAGCACCTGCGTGGCGCCCCGCGATCGGAAGTAGGCCACCAGCTCTTCCACCAGGTACTCCGGGGCGGAGGCGCCGGCGGTGATGCCCAGGGTCTCCACGCCCTCCAGCCAGGCGGGATCCACCTGCGAGATGTCGTCCACCAGATAGGCGCGCGCCCCGGCGTCCCGAGCGACCTCGGCCAGGCGATTGCTGTTGGAGCTGTTCTTGGAGCCGATCACCAGGATCACGGGCGCCTGCCGCGCCAGCGCCTTCACGGCCAGCTGCCGGTTCTGCGTGGCGTAGCAGATGTCGTCGCGTGCGGGCGCCTGCACCCGCGGGAAGCGCCGGCGCAGGGTCTCCACGATGGCCGCCGTGTCGTCCAGGCTGAGGGTCGTCTGGGTGATGACGGCCACCCGATCCGGGTCGCTCACCTCCAGGCGCTCCGCCTCCTCCACCGAGCCGATGAGGTGGATGTGCTCGGGCGCGTGGCCCATCGTCCCGATCACCTCGTCGTGCCCCTCGTGCCCCACCAGGACGATCGGGCGCTGCTCCTGCGCAAAGCGCACGGCCTCGTGGTGGACCTTGGTCACCAGGGGGCAGGTGGCATCGATGACCTTCAGGCCGCGGGCCCGGGCCCGCGCCCGCACCTCGGGCGAGACGCCGTGGGCGCTGAAGATCACCGTGGCGCCGTCCGGCACCTCGTCCAGCTCGTCCACGAAGACCGCGCCCTTCCGGCGCAGTTCGTTCACGACGTGGACGTTGTGCACGATCTCCCGGCGCACGTACACGGGGCCCGGGTACAGCTCCAGGGCCAGGTTCACGACGTCGATGGCGCGATCCACCCCCGCGCAGAAGCCCCGCGGCTTCGCCAGGAGCACTGTTCTCACCGGCATGCTGCATCCCCTCCCGGGCGCGCCGTGCCTGCCGGCGCACCGATCCGGCAGGCTAGTCATTTTGCCCGGCCTTGTCAACGCCGGAGTCGAGAGCCGAGCGCCGAGTGCCGAGTGCCGAGAGCCGAGAGCCGAGAGCCGAGAGCCGAGAGCCGAGAGCCGAGAGCCGAGAGCC
>JBHGAX010000206.1:0-7400 GCA_041946635.1 Methylomirabilales bacterium (SeqCode) | reverse complement strand
GATCACCCCGAACGCGGGCGGGGCCAGGGCGCCGGACCCGATGCCGACGGTGTAGAAGAGCCCGTAGGCCCGCGAGCGGCGTTCGGGGGCCACCAGGTCGGGGACGGTGCCGTAGAGGACCGACGACGTGCCGTTGAGCGCGATGCCCAGGACCGGGAGGAGGAGGACCGCCGGCCAGAGCGGCGCGCGGAGGAGGAGCAGGATCCCCAGCCCGGTGACGGCTTCGGTGACCCACACGGTCCGGATGACGCCCAGCCGCTCGGCGACCGCGCCGCACACGAACTTCCCGACCGCGCCGCCGGCCAGGGTGAGGCCCAGCGCCACGCCCACCAGATCGATCCGCGCCCCTTTCTCCAGGAGCAGGAACGGCAGGAAGGTCAGGAAGGCCGTCCGCGAGCCGTTGTCGATGCCGTGAATGGTGGAGAGCACGGCAAAGCCCACGCGGTTCTTGATGCCCCAACCCGCCCACCCGCCGTGGGCGGCTCCGCGCTCGCGCGCGGGCGGCGAGGCCAGGCGGGGGAGCACGAGCGCCGCGGCCAGGGCGGCCAGGAGGATGACGAGGCCGAAGCCGCCCATGGTCCAGCGCCAGCCGACCCACGCCACGAGCAGCGCCGTGGCGGCCGTCCAGGCCGTCTTCCCCAGGTCCCCCGAAAAGTTATAGGTGCCGAGGACCATCCGCCGGGGCCCGTCCTCGTAGGCGCGGGACACCAGCGCCGAGGCGAGGGGATGCTGCGTCCCCGCCCCCAGCCCGCCGGCCACCAGGAACAGGAGCAGGACGGCGAAGCTGCCCGCGGTGCCGAGACCCAGGAAGCCCAGGCCCGTGAGGAGCGTGCCGGCGATCAGCAGCCGCGCCTCGCCGAACCGCTCCGCCAGGAAGCCGGCCGGCACCTGGAACGCGGCCAGGGCGCCGGAGTACCCGGTCCGCAGGAGGCCGACCTGCACGAAGGGCAGGGAGAACTCGCGGGCCCAGAGCGGGAACAGCACGTAGAGCAGCTCGGCCAGCCCGTCGTGCAGGAAGTGCAGGCTGCAGCCGGCCAGGAGCACCGTGCGCGAGGCGCGTCTGTCCATGGCGGAGCATTCTTCCCCTGGGGCCGCGCGCCTGTCAAGCTCCGGGCCGCGGAAGGCGTTGTCCGGAGGCGACGGCGCGGTCGGCAGCCGGACAGTTTCGCTTGACTTCCTGCGGGAATCGGAGGTAGCGTCGCACCGGTTTGTATGGCGATGCGCACGACAGCGGGATGCGGCGGGAGGATGCTGCCGTGGACTGATGTGGCCCTCTGGACACAGGCCGTGCTG
Source organism: Methylomirabilales bacterium (SeqCode) (assembly GCA_041946635.1). Classification (GTDB taxonomy): domain Bacteria; phylum Methylomirabilota; class Methylomirabilia; order Methylomirabilales; family 2-02-FULL-66-22; genus 2-02-FULL-66-22. The sequence goes on along the minus strand of JBHGAX010000206.1, from coordinate 6,107 downwards.
CTCCAGGGGGCTCTTGTGTATGGACCGCCGCGGCCCGCCCAGCCGGCCGGCCACGGCCAGCCTGCAGCCGAAGGGAGGTGAGGGCCCGCCCAGCAACCGCGCGAAGGTGCAGAGCCCACGGAGGGGGGCCGATCTCACTCTGCAAGGGAGGTGTCATCAATGGCCAAGGGAACTCATCGTCTCAGTCGTCGGCAGTTCCTGAAGACGGGCGGCGCGGCGGCCCTGGGCCTGTCGGCGCTCGGCGGGATCGCCGGCATCGTGCAGGCGGGCCAGGCGCCTGCGATCAAGAAGGGCACCAAGCTCTCCATCCTCCAGGGCACCTACTTCATCGCCCCGGGCCAGGACCTCTACAAGAAGCAGGCCGCCGAGTGGGGCGCCGTGAACGGCGTCGAGGTGAGCGCGGACTTCCTCAACTGGCCGGACCTGCAGCCCAAGATCGCCGCCGCCATCCAGGCGGGCGGCGTGGACATCGTGGAGCTGTGGCCGTCCTGGAACCACCTGTACAAGAACAGCCTCGTCGACCTGACCAAGGAAGCCGAGGAGTTCGGCAAGCGCGGCGGCGGCTTCGAGAAGTACGTGCTCAATTCCGCCAAGGTGGGGAACCGCTGGCTGGGGATCCCGCACGGCATGTCGAACGCCTCCATGGCGTACCGGATCAGCTGGTTCAAGGAGGCGGGCGTCGCGAACGCCGAGGACGGCGCCAAGCTGGACCTCACCTGGGATGACTACTTCGCCATCGCCAAGAAGTGCAAGGCGGCCGGCCACCCGTTCGGGCAGGCGCTGGGCCACAGCACCGGGGACCCGCCGGGATACTGCTATCCCTACATGTGGGCCTACGGCGCGATGGAAGTCTCGAAGGACGGGAAGTCCATCCAGTTCAACAAGCCGTCGTTCGTGGACGGGATGAAGAAGTTCATCCAGGCCTGGAAGGACGGCTACGACGAGACCGGGACGTCCTGGGACGACAGCAACAACAACCGGGCCTACCTCTCCGGGCAGATCTCCAGCACGTACAACGGCTCCAGCATCTACTTCGCGGCCAAGAAGGACAAGCCGGACATCGCGCAGGACACGCACCACATCTTGATCCCGAAGGGGCCCGCGGGCCGGTTCTACTGGCTGGGCAGCCGGACCTTCGCCATCCTCAAGAACTCCAAGAACATCCCGGCGGCGAAGGACTTCCTGGTCTGGTGGTTCCAGGACAAGCAGTACGGCGACTGGTGGCGGCTGCAGGAAGGCTACATGCTGCAGGCCGTGACCAAGTACTACGACGACCCGACCTGGACGAAGGACCCGAAGATGCTGCCGTTCCGCGAGCAGCCCAAGTACGGGGTGGACGTGGGCTGGCCTGGGCCGCCGAACGAGAAGGCGTCCCTGGCCTGGTCCAAGTACATCGTGGTGGACACCTTCGCCAAGGCGGTGCAGAGTGGCGACGCGAAGGCGGCCATCGAGTGGGGCGCCGAGCAGCTCAAGCGCGCGTATCGGGTCTAGCACGTAAGCCAGGCAACACGCCGCGCCCCGGGGCGCGGCAGGACAGGCACGAAGGGGGGCAGCCGGCACCTCGGCTGCCCCCCGGCGTCGGAGGACGGAATTGGCCAAGGAGATGCGTGGGCGTGCAGTGACCACCCGGTCCCTGCTGGAGCGCGAGGCCAGCCTGGGCGTCATCCTCATGCTGCCCGGCGCCCTGCTCCTGATGGTCTTCATGGCCTACCCCTTCTTCCTGGGGATCTGGCTCTCCCTCACGGACAGCGGCATCGGCCGACCGGGCGAATACATCGGCCTCCGCAACTTCCAGGACCTGCTGTCGGACACCATCTTCCACCAGACCGCCTGGAACACGATGATCTATGCCCTGGTCACCGTGCCCTTCAAGGCGGCGCTGGGCCTGGGCCTGGCCCTGGTGCTGAACAACCACATGCGCTTCAGCAACCCCGTGCGGGCCGCGGTCATGATGCCCTGGATCGTCCCCACGGCGCTCTCCACGCTCGGCTGGTTCATGATCTTCGATCCGGTGTTCAGCCCCATCTCCTGGCTGTTCCGGCGACTGGGCCTGATCAGCGCCAACATCAACTTCCTGGGCCATCCCACCATGGCGATGGGCTCGGTGATGCTGGCCAACATCTGGCGGGGCACGCCGTTCTTCGGCATCACGATCCTGGCCGGCCTGCAGGCCGTGCCCAACGAGCTGCACGAGGCGGCGGCCATCGACGGCGCCGGGATGTGGCACCGGTTCCGCCACGTGACCGTGCCGCACATCAAGGGCGTGGTGCTCATCGCCAGCCTGCTCTCGGTCATCTGGACGTTCGCCGACTTCCAGCTCATCTACGTGCTGACCAAGGGCGGACCCGCCAACCAGACGCACATCTTCGGCACGTACGCGTACCAGATCGGCCTCTCGGCCACCGAGATCGGCATGGGGGCGGCCATCGCGCTCTACATGTTCCCGATCCTGTCGGTGTTCGCCGCGCTGCTGCTCGTGTACCTGCGGCGGGAGGAGTAGCATGGTCGGCAGCCACGATCTGCGCAACCGGGTCCTGAACATCTACCTCCCGCTGGTCTTCTACCTGGTCTTCCTGCTCTTCCCGTTCTACTGGATGACCGTCGTCTCGCTGAAGCCCACCAACGACCTGTTCGACCTGAAGTTCAACCCCTTCTGGATCCAGCACCTCACCCTGGAGAACTACCGCTACCTCTTCGAGAGCACCGAGTTCGACCAGTGGCTGAAGAACACCCTGATCGTCTCGGTGGTCTCCACGGTGGTCTCGCTGGTCTCCAGCATCTTCATCGGCTACGCCCTGGCGCGGCTGCGCTTCCCCGGCAGCAACTTCCTGGGCGTCGGCATCTTCCTGGCCTACCTGGTCCCGCCGACCCTCCTGTTCCTGCCGCTGGCGCAGGTGGTGGCGGAGCTGGGCCTGTACAACACCTACTGGGCGCTCATCCTGACCTATCCCACCCAGCTCATCCCCTTCGCCTCCTGGCTGCTCATGGGCTACTTCCGGACCATCCCCAAGGAGATCGAGGAGAGCGCCATGGCCGACGGCTGCTCGCGCCTGCAGATCCTGTGGCGCATGGTCCTGCCGCTGTCGGTGCCCGGACTCCTGTCGGCCGGCATCTTCTGCTTCACCCTCTCCTGGAACGAGTTCCTCTACGCCCTGATCTTCATGTCCTCGGGCCCCATGAAGACCATCCCGGTGGGCGTGGTGAGCGACATGATCAAGGCCGACACGCTCTTCTGGGGCTCCCTGATGGCCTCCGCCGTCCTGGGCTCGTTCCCCATCGCCTTCCTCTACTCCTTCTTCGTGAAGCACTACGTCTCCGGCTTGACCGCGGGGGCGGTGAAGGGGTAGCCGGGCGGCCTCGGACCACGGGACCACTGACCACTGGACCACACGCGAAACGGAGAGTCGGGGAGGCGGAGAAACGGGGAGGGCCCCGCGTCCGCATCCGTGTTTTCATCTTCCGCATTCGGACGGTATCATTTCCTCGCGAGTTCTTGGCCTCGGACCTCGAACCGGTAACCTCGAACCTGGTGGTCGACACATGCCCACAGCCATCCGCCACTCGGTGTGTCCCCACGACTGCCCGTCCACCTGCGCGCTGGAGGTCGAGGTGCTGGACGACAGGCGCATCGGGCGCGTGCACGGCGCCAAGGCCAACAGCTACACGCAGGGGGTGATCTGCGCCAAGGTGGGGCGCTACGCCGAGCGGATCCATCATCCGGACCGGCTGACGCGCCCGCTGCTGCGGGTGGGACCGAAGGGCAGCGGCCAGTTCCGGCCCATCGGCTGGGAGGAGGCCCTGGATCGGATCGCCGAGGCGTTCCAGGACGCCGCCCGGCGCTTCGGGCCGGAGGCGGTCTGGCCCTACTACTATGCGGGCACCATGGGGCTGGTGATGCGGGACGGCATCAACCGCCTGCGCCACGTCCTGCGCTACTCCCGGCAGAAGAAGACCATCTGCACGGCCTCGGCGGAGGCGGGCTGGATCGCGGGGACCGGCCGCTTCATCGGCCCCGACCCGCGGGAGATGGCGGCGGCCGACCTGATCGTGGTGTGGGGCGGCAACCCGGTGGCCACGCAGGTGAACGTGATGACGCACGTCGCGCGCGCGCGGAAGACCCGCGGGGCCAAGCTGGTCGTGGTGGACCCGTACCGCAGCGGCACGGCGGAGGCGGCGGACCTGCACCTGTGTCTCCGGCCGGGGACGGACGCGGCGTTGGCCTGCGCCGTGATGCACTGCGCCTTCCGCGACGGCCTCGCCGACCGGGACTACCTGCGGGAGTACACCGACTTCCCGCCGGGGCTGGAGGCCCACCTGGCGGCGCGCACGCCCGCGTGGGCCGCGGGCATCACCGGCCTCCCCGTCGAGGCGATCGAGGCCTTCGCCCGGCGCTACAACACTACGAAGCGGGCCTACATCCGGGTGGGCTACGGCTTCAGCCGCTCGCGGAACGGCTCCGCCTCCATGCACGCGGTGACGTGCCTCCCGGCGGTGACCGGCGCCTGGCGGCACGAGGGGGGCGGGGCGCTCTGGAGCAACCGCTCCATCTACCACTGGAACAAGACCATGATCGAGGGGCTGGATGCGCTGGATCCCCGCACCCGCGAGATCGACATGTGCCAGATCGGGGCGGCGCTCCTGGGCGACGCCGGCGCGCTCAAGGGCGGGCCGCCGGTGGCGGCCATGCTGGTGCAGAACTGCAACCCGGCCGTCGTGGCGCCCGACTCCAGCCGGGTGCGGCAGGGCCTCGTGCGGGAGGACCTCTTCCTCGCGGTGCACGAGCAGTTCCTGACGGACACCGCCCGCTACGCGGACGTCGTCCTGCCGGCCACCATGTTCGTGGAGCACGACGACCTGTACCAGGCGGGCGGGCACACGCACATCCAGGTCGGCCCGAAGCTGGTGGAGCCGCCGGGCGAGTGCCGCTCCAACCACGAGGTGCTGTGGGGGCTGGCCCGCCGCCTGGGCGCGGCGCATCCCGGCTTCGAGATGAGCGCCATGGAGCTGGTGGACTGGACGCTCCGGGCGTCCGGCTGGCCGGACGCCAAGACCGTGCTGGAGCGGCACTGGGTGGATGCCGCGGCGCCGTACCGCGAGGCGCACTTCCTGGACGGCTTCGGCACGCCGGACAAGAAGTTCCGCTTCGCGCCCGACTGGGCCAGGGTCGGATCCGACTGGCAGAAGATGCCGGCGCTCCCGGACCACGTCCAGCTCTTCGAGGCGCCCACCCCGGACAAGCCGTTCCAGATGATGACCTCGCCGGCGCGCAGCTTCCTGAACACCACCTTCAGCGAGACGCCCGGCTCCCGCGCCCGCGAGAAGCGGCCGACGGTCCTCATCCATCCCGCCGACTGCGAGCGGCTGGGCATTGCCGACGGGGACCTGGTCACGCTGGGGAACGAGCGCGGCACGGTGACCGTGCCCGCGCGCGCGTTCGAGGGCCTGCAGCCCGGCGTCATCGTGGTGGAGGGCATCTGGCCCAGCCGCGACTTCCGCGACGGCCTGGGCATCAACGCCCTGGTGGGCGCCGACCCCATCGCCCCCCACGGCGGCGCCGCCTTCCACGACACGGCGGTGTGGGTGCGCCGGGCGTGAGGCGCGTGGCTCGTGGCTGATGGCAAGCATCAACTGCCCGACGCCGGCCCGGCTGGCCATTCCGCATTCCGCACTGGCATGAAGCTCGGCCTCGGCCTCTACCGCGACCTCCTCACACCCGAGACCTTCCGCTTCGCGCGGCAGGCGGGCGTCACGGACATCGTCGCGCACCTGCCGGGGCACTTCACGCGCGGCCACTCGAAGATCATCACCTCCGACGACGCGGCCTGGGGCTTCGGGGTGTCCGAGGCCGATGATGCCGTGTGGACGCTGGACGGACTTCGCAGCCTGAAGGACCGGGTGGAGGCGGAGGGGCTCCGGCTGGCCGCGCTGGAGAACTTCGCGCCGGCGCACTGGCACGACGTGCTCCTGGACGGTCCCCGCCGCGCCGAGCAGATGGAGACGCTCAAGCGCATCGTCCGCGACGCGGGACGGGCGGGCATTCCGGTCATCGGCTACAATTTCAGCGTGGCCGGCGTGTGGGGCCGGAGCGAGGGCCCGTTCGCCCGCGG